>DMPQ01000072.1 GCA_003455945.1 Planctomycetaceae bacterium | reverse complement strand
TCGAACGTCTCGAGCTGACTCGGTCCGCCGTCCATCCAGAGGACGATGCAGCGACGAATCGGTCCCGTTCCTCCGGACGACGCGACCGGGTCGGCCGCGAACAGCCGATCGCAACCGTGTCGCATCGCGAAGCCGAAGACCCCTCCGGCCGTTCCCGCCAACCAACGTCGACGATCGATGACGAACGACATCTGCGGACCTTTCGATTCGGAGTGGATTGCGATCCGGNNCGGATCGATCAGGGGACGAACGAGAACTCGTGCGAATGGAGCAGAACGAAGACGACATCCCCCGCCGAGCGGCGACGGAACCGCTCCCGCTCCTCGTCGGTCGGACGTCGAGCGAGAAGTCTCAGGAACAACTCCTCGTGATCATCGGTCGGCGGGGAGGTGTCGGCGGCCAGTCGCTCGAGCAGACCACCCAGCGTCTCGGAGTATTCCCACGTCGCACCGAGACGGCTGCCGTCCATCTCGCCGCGGAACTGTCGAGCGAACTCGACTCGTTCGTCGAGACGCGAGGTCGTATCGAGCGCGACGGTCATCGAGTCGTACCACTGTTCGGCGGTAAGCGGCTTGATCGATCGCGCGGCGAAACGACGTCGCGCGTCGGCGGCGTGAGGGTCGTTCGGGTCGGCCGTGCGAGCCTGATAGGCACGCGACGCGCAGATCAGTCGGATCAGATGACGNNATGACGCGGATCGAACTCGGTCCGACGTGCCTCGGTCGCCAGCCATTCGAGCAGCTCGGGAGCGATCGCCGGGTTCTCGGCGTGCACGTCATCGGGAGGGTCGACGATGCCGATGCCGAACAGGTGGTACCAGATCCGATTGGCGAAGTTGCGGGCGAACGGTTTGCTGCGAGTCAGGAAGTAGGCCAACTCGGCTCGCCAGCGCCCCGTCTTGGGCTGAGCTCCGGTGAGAAACCGAGGGGCCGGTTCATCACCGGAACGAGTCGGTTCGCTCAGTCGCGTGTTGCCCGGCGAGACCTCCGATCGCTCCAGCCCTTCGAAGAACCGCGAGAACTCGCGGAAGTCCTCCTGCGTCCAGCGGTCGAACGGATGATCGTGGCAGCGGGCGCAGTCGAGCCGAACACCGAGAAAGAGACGCGAAACCGGAATCGCCGGCTCATCGCCGCGAGCCAGCAGGAAGTTGACCGGCGCCTCGAACGCCGACTCGCCTTCCGCCGCGATCAGCTCGGTCACCAGTCGATCGAACGGCTCGCGCCGCTCGAACGATTCTTCCAACCACATCTGGATCGTGAGGCGTTCGGTCGAGCGATCGTCGCCGAACAGATGACCGGCCCAGAGCTCGGCCCAATGCGCCGCAAAGTCGGGAGAGGCGAGCAGTCGATCGACGAGCGCTTCGCGATTCGGCTCGGCCAGGAACGCTTCCGTCTCGGCCAGCGTCGGCCCGCGCCCGATCAGATCGAGCGACACGCGCCGGACGAACGTCGCATCATCGCACCGGGGAGCCGGCGCAAGATTCGCTTCGGCCCAGACCGGCATCAGCCGCTGATCGATCGGTCCGAGCTGCGCGGGGTCGCCTGTCGGCTGCGCGGTCGCTTCGGTGAGCGCGATCGTCGAGCCGAGGAGGAACGCGAAGAGCAAGGTGGTCGCGAGAGGGAGCCCAGTGCGACCGGGGGCGGTCGCACGACGCCAGGCGATTGCGCTCGAACGCGACGCACGACCGTTGACGGGGCTGATCCCGGCGCTTCGCTTCGGGATGGTTGGGTCGGTCGGGACGCGCCGCCCGTGGCATGCTCCGGCCGTACCTTCCAACCCGTAGCGCCAAGCGCAGCGGTCCCCTGTGCCTCGGTTCGAAAGAACGGAACGACCGGGGTCGGTCGAACTACGGCGGGGCGCGCCGCGGTGAAGGATCGCCATCATTCGGTCTCCGCTGAACCCGAACGCTCGTACCGTACTGCTCGATCGAACGACGAAGGAAACGGCTCAGAAGTCGTCCGTACCTGCTTCGTTCTCGAGCGCCCGAACGTCCTCCAGGAACTGCCGAATCTCGTCCGATGCCCAATCGTGCAGGCGATACCCCTCGTCGGTCGCTTCGAATCGCGATTCGATCCAACCGTCGATGCCGTCGTTCGGCTCCGTCGACGGCATCGACTCGACGTACGAGACCATCAGCGTCTGTCCGAGGTCGCTGCCGAGCGCGGTCGCGAGCTCGGGATCGGTCGTGCGGAATCGCTCCGCCGTGTCGGCGACCGGGCGACCGCGACGGCGCAGGTATCGCAGCTCGCGGAACGTCTCCTGCAAGGCCTGTTGGACTCCTTCGGCATCCTCCGACAGCGATTCGCGGAACCGACGCGTGCCGTCCTCCATCGTCTCGATGAAGTTCCCCAGACGCTCTTCGACGAGCGACTCGGGTGTCGTCCGGGAGAGATCGCCCGAAACCAGGAAGTGGTAGCGTCCCGCAGGAGACGTGATGAAGCGACCGACTCGTGCCGAAAGCTCATCGCCGCGATTCAGATCCTCGGCGACGCGCTCGATGACCGCGTCCCAGTCCTGCAGCGCCGCCTGAGCCTGCTCGAACTCGTCGAACGTCTCCTCCCAAGCCGACAATCCTTCGGACTCCTCGGCCAGACGCAGCCCGTCGGCGACGTCGCGCGTCGCGTCCTCGAGCTGCTCGAATCGGTAGTCGGTGTGATTCTCGAGCGGAAACGCCTCCTGTCGGACCAGATCGGCGCACAGGAACCACGACAGGGCCGGATCGGCCAGGTGCTTTCGGAACCGAACCGTCCGCTCGTCGTCACCGACGATCTCGCGACTCCAGTCGGCGAACTCGCGCGTGAAGCGGGCGATCGTCGGTTCGGCTCGCTCGAATCGAGCCAACATCGCTTCGGCTTCGCGTCGACGGATCGGGCGGATCACCACCTTGCCTTCGCGATCGAGCACCAGCGACTGCTCCGACATCTCGAGCAGGCGACGAAGATCGGGATGCAGCGTCCGTCGCTCTTCGAATGCCAGGTAGCTTTCGACTCCCGGCGTCTGCAGGAAGCGGACGACCAGTCGCTGAAGATCATCGTCCGGTTCGAGCCCTTCGAGCGCGGCATCGATGGCGGTGCGGATTCTCGTCGCATCCTCGCGCGACTGTCGAACGACGTTCAGGAACTCGTCGCGGGCCGCGGAATCGGCCCAGACGAGCCCTGCTTCCTGCGCGGCGAACCGCTCCGCGACGAATCGATCCCAGATCGTCAGGTCGAACCCTCCCTGAGCCTCGGCCGCGACCGCTGCACCGCGATCGCCGAGTACGATTCGCCCCGGCTCGCTCTTCAGCGCGACGGCGAACTCTCGGACCAGTTCGGCCTGTTCGTCGCCGAGCCCCTCGACGATCAGTCGCTCGGCGATCTCCGCTGCGCGGTCGTCGCTGTCGAGCCCCTGATCATCGCGAGCCTCATCGTCGGCAGCATCGCTTTCGGCCTGACCCCGGACGGCCTCGCCGGCCGAATCGTCGTTCGTGTTCTCCGCCCGAGTCGCGGGCGTGTTCGATTCCTGACCGACCGCCTGTTCGGTCAGTCGGATTCCGGGGCGCAGCACCAACAGCGCCAGCAGGACCATCAGCGGCACGACGAGCGACGAAGGACGCATCAGAGACTCTCCGGTGGGACGCGGAACGAGCAAGCGGCGGATACGGTCGCCGAGCGGGCCGCCGGCAGCAGCCACCAGTCCGGCTCGACGGTGAGGAATCGAAGCGACTTCGAGCAGCGCGCCGGCCAGGTGGATCGCCAGTCGCGGCGAATGCTCGGCCAGCCGCGCGTCGCACGCCCATTCGGCCGCTTCGTCGAAACGGCGCGCGGCGAGCCAGGCGCACGGGTTGAACCAATGAAGGAGCGCGATCGAACGGGCGAGCGTCGACGTCCAGAGATCCCCTCGCACCACATGCCCCAGCTCGTGAGCCAGGATGGCGCGGCGTCGTGCCGGACCGAGTTCCTTCCAGGCGATCGCCGGCACGACCAGACGCAAGCCGCGCGGAGTCCAACAGACGAACGGCCCGAGCGACGGATGGACCGCCATCGTCAGTCGTCGCGTCTCGACCAAGTCACAGGCGCGATCGAGTTCGCGCTGCCAACGGCCGCGCGAACGGCGCGAACGGCGCAGCGAGAAGAGCAGGGCGGCATAGCCGCTCGCGGCTCGCAGCAGACCGAATGACGCTCCGGCAACCCAGATGATCGCAGCGACTCGAAGCAAGGTCGGCGAAAACGCGACTCCGGCCGGCGACGAGGCAACGTCGCTCGAGAGCTCGGGGGATTCGACCGGTATCGCTGAGGCGGTTCGACTGGGGACAGGGGGAAGGTCGAGCGAGGGTTCGGCAACCGTTTCGCTCGCTCGCTGTTCGACCGGCTCGAACTCGAATCGAGTGCGCTCGCC
>DMPQ01000145.1 GCA_003455945.1 Planctomycetaceae bacterium | reverse complement strand
AGTGACGAGTCGGACCGGAATCGTCACCGAACGGCCGGAGTGAGACGTCGACACCGATCGCGTCGCCACGTTTCTCGGTACCCGACATCGCACGGCCGCGCGTCGGGGACGACGCGGGCCCACGCAGGGGCGATGCGACCACCGACCCAGGGGCACGGGGACCCCTTGCTGACTCGGCGGGCTGGCGGGGCGCCGACGAAGACTCGATCGTCAGAGAGCGATGACGACCAGCATCAGGACGAGCAGCAGCATCGCGAAGAAGCCGACGGCGATCAGCAACCAGACTCGCCAGTCGTTGAGCAGCGCCGAACGTTTCGACTCGCGCTGCGAATCGCGTCCGGTCGCGGTCGCTCGCTTCACGTCGAGCGGCACGATCTCGACCGATGCACCGGCGATCCAGCGAGTTGCCGGCGCCGGCGGTTCGACGGCCGCTCTCCGTCCCTCCCCCGGCCCCTTCAGCGCAGGAGCCATCGGGTCGATCGAATCGACCGCGATCGAGGCCGCAGAAGCGTCGTCGGGAAGCGGAGCGAGCGGGACCGGTTCGAATGTCGGAGCATCGCTTCGTTCGGCCAAGGCATCGGACGACGAGCCGGATCGACCGTTCGCCGCGGAAAGGTCGGAGCCGCTCCCGCTACCGTTCGACTTCGGCTTCGCGATCTGCGGCTTCGCGACGTTCGGCCTCGCGTCGTTCGATGGTGCGTCGTTCGATGGCGCGTCGTTCGACGCAGTGCGTCGGGAGCCGCTCTTTCGTTCGGCTCGCGTTTCGGTACTCCCTTCGTCCGCAACGACGGTCGGCGCCTTGGTCTCGGTGCGCGTTCTGGTCGCGTCGCTCCCTGCGGCCGTCGGTTCCGAGCGACTCGAACGTCGCTCGCCCCGAGGCTTCTTCGCAACGTCGCGCTGCTCGATCCCTGCCGCCGGCGTCTCGGTCGCCGCATCGACCGACAGGCCTCTCGCCGCGAGCCACTGCTCGAGGGCACGGGCGACCTGTTCGGCATCCTGATACCGATCTTCGACCCGCTTGGTCATCATCCGCCGGACGATCCCGATCAGGTCGACCGGGCAGTTCGGGCGACTCGCGCGGATGTCCTTCGGTTCGGTCGCCTGGTGCGATGCGATCCGCTCGGCCAGCGAGCCGCTCGGAAACGGCGCGTGACCGGTCAGCATGAAATAGAGAGTGCAGCCGAGACTGTAGACGTCCGAGCGATGATCGATCCGATGACTGTCGACCGCCTGTTCGGGCGACAGATAGTCGGCCGTTCCGATGACGCGCTCGTTGTACATCCGCGTCAGCGACGTCTTGTCCTCCGAAGACATCGCCAGTCCGAGATCGAGCAGCTTGACGTTGCCGCGCACGTCGATCAGCAGGTTACCCGGCTTGATGTCGCGATGGATCAGGCGCTGGCGATGGGCGTAGTGGAGTGCGCGAGCGGTCTGAGCGGCCAGGCGGACGGCGACGACGAAGTCGAGCGGCCCGTCGCGCTTGACCGTTTCGGCGAGGTCCTTCCCTTCGACGAATTCCATGACGAAGTAGAAGGTGCCATGGTCCTCGCCGAACTCGTACGCCTTGACGATGTTCGGGTGGTTCAGACGCCGCGTCGCTTCCGCTTCATGGCGAAAGCGCTGCAGGTACGACCGCTCGGTGACCCGCTTTCTCGGCAGGACCTTGATGGCGCAGTGGCGTCCGTCGGTCCGATGCCGAGCCAGATAGACGGTGCTCATGCCGCCGGTGCCGATGTGCCGCTGCAGGATCCAGTCGCCGACGACGAATCCCTTGTACTTGCCGGTCAGCAGCTTCTCGCGATGCCACGGCGTGATGATCCCCTCGGCGACCAGAAAGTCGGCCAGTTGCTGGGAATCGCTCAGCGGCTTGCCGGTCCGATCGCGGCATCGCGTCAGCGCATCGCGCAGCACATCCACCGGCGCCAGGCCGCTGTGCTGCAGCGCGTCGACGAATCTGCGGATGCCGACTTTTGTCATCGCGGGGTCGTGGGGATATTGAACGGCGGCGAGGGGCCTCAGCCGCGGAACGACGCCCGCGATCTCGGTGCCGCCCCCCGCGCGGACGCTTCATCATGGGCCAAGGCGACGGTTTTGCCAAACGCCCCGTCCGTAAGGAGTTTGAGGGATTTCCGCCGACGGCTGTCCGACCGAGACCGGGCCTGACGCGGGAATTCCGCTGTCGCCCGCCGATTCGGCGCCTCGGAGTTCCTACCTCACCGGACCGTTCGCGGCTCGGCCCGAGTCCGATTCGGACCTCCCCACGAGGTCGCCGCGCCCGTCATCGTCGCGAATATCGCGATCGCCCCTCGTTTTCCCCCCGGTTTCGGAGACGCCCCTCATGGATCTGATCGTGATCGGCGGCGGCGTCGTGGGGCTGAGCATCGCGTGGGAAGGAGCCCGCCGCGGGCTGAAGGTCCGAGTGCTCGAGAGCGGCGAACTCGGACGAGCCGCCTCGTGGGCCGGCGCCGGGCTTCTCCCTCCGCCCCCCGGTCCCGGAGCGATCCATCCGCTCGACGCGCTCGGTCGCCGCGCCGCCGAACTCCATCCGTCGTGGGCTCGCGAGCTGACCGCCGCGACCGGGATCGACACCGGATTTCGTCGCTGCGGCGGTCTCTACCTGGCCGACCTCCCGGGAGAAGCGGCTTCGCTGGCGGCGATCGAACGGACTTGGCTCGACGAAGGCTGGCGGATCGAACCGCTCTCGCCCGACGCGGTCCGCCGGCGTCATCCCGAGATCGCCGCGGCCGCAGGGGGAGCCGACATCCGTCGCGCTCTGTTCGCCCCCGAAGAATCGCAGTTGCGCAATCCGCGCCATCTGAAGGCGCTCGCCGAAGCGTGTCGCCGAGCCGGCGTCGAACTGCACGAACGAGCCCCGGTCGAGCGACTCGAAGCGGACGACGTGCAGGCGACGGCGATCGTCGACGGAGAACGGCAGCGAGCCGCGCGGATCTGCGTCGCGGCCGGCGCCTGGTCGAAGCGTCTTGCCGAACCGCTCGGCCTGAAGGTCGAGGTGATGCCGATCCGCGGCCAGATGCTGCTGTATCGCTTTCCCGAGCCGCCGCTACGAACGATCGTGAATGTCGGGCCTCGCTATCTGGTTCCGCGCGACGACGGCCATCTGCTCGTCGGCTCGACCGAAGAAGAGGCAGGGTTCGACGCGTCGACGACGGCGGAAGGGCTCGCGGGACTCGAACGCTTCGCGCGGCGCTGGCTCGCGCGACTCGACGATCGTCCGCCGATCGCTTCGTGGGCCGGTCTGCGCCCGGGGAGCGTCGACGGCCAGCCGTATGTCGGTCCCGCCCCCGGTCTCGATCGGATCTGGCTGGCGACCGGGCATTTCCGCAGCGGGCTGACCCTCTCGCCGGCGACCGCCGAACTGGTGATCGATCTGATGACCGGAACCGCCCCGCAAGTCGATCCGGGACCGTTTCTTCCGCGGCGCGGCTGGACGCCGATCGGTCCGGCGACGTCACTCGACGGACGGTCGGCGATCGCCTGATTCGGCACCCCGATGGAGCGTCGATCGAATCCTGTTAAGCTGTCCGGCCGTTCGCCGGCGAGCAGGTTCGAGACGCGACATCGAAGCGATCGCTCGGACCGCGCGATCCGACCGACGACGACCGACGCCCCTTCAACGAACCTCTGCCGATGGCCATCGACACGCCTGCTCGAATCGCGATCGTGGGAGCCGGCCCGACCGGCCTCGAAGCGACGCTCTACGCCCGTTTCCTCGGCTACGACGTCGATACCTTCGAATCGGCGAGCGTCGGCGAGGCGTTGCGTCCGTACGGCCCGATCGAACTGCCGTGGACCTTCGGCGAGTTGTCGTCGCCGCTCGGACGCACCGCGATCCTGACTCAGAATCCCGACCATCGATTCCCGGCGGATGATGCGACGATCACCGTCGAGCAGTGGCTGAGCTCGTACCTGCTGCCGCTAGCCGAAGTCGATCTGGTCGTCGATTCGCTCCGCCCCGGCCGCTCGGTCGCCCAGATCGGTCGCGAAGGGTTGCGACGGAGCGACGTCGTTCCGTTCGACGACCGCTTCGACGAGCTCTTTCTGCTGCGGATCGCCGATCGCGACGGGAACGAAGAGTGGCTCCAGTGCGACATCGTGATCGATGCGGGAGGGGGCGAGAGCGAGCCGGCGGGATGGGGAGTCGGCGGGCTCGATCCGATCGGCGCCGCTCGATTGGCGAGCGAATCGAACATCCTGCTCCGTCATGTCGTCCTGCCGGATGAGGAGCGACAGCGGGAGTGGGCCGACCGGTCGCTGCTGGTCGTCGGCGACGAACTGCCGGCGATCCGACAACTCGACGCGCTCCTCGATCTGAAGCGAGCGTCTCCCGAGACGACGATCGACTGGATCGTGCGCGGGAATCCGGAAGAGGATTCGCTCGGAGACCGATTGGCGCCGCTCGTCTCGACCGATCCCCGCGCCGCGGAGCGAATGGCCCGGATCGAACAGGGAGTCGCAGCGGGACTGATCCGACGGCTGGTAGGACTTCAGGTCGCGTCGGTCAGCCCGGCTCAGGAAGGATGGTGGATCGATCTCGTCGGCTCGCAACCGAATCGTCTGAGGTCCGATCGAATCTTTGCGCTGACCGGTTTTCGTCCCGACTTCTCGTCCGCGCGCGAGCTGCAGCTCGATCTGTCGCCCGAGACCGAGGGACCGCGGGCGTGGGCCGACTATCTGAATGCGAAGCGCTCGGGGCCCGAACCGACGCGTCTCGAGTCGGCGGAGCCGCTGGTCAACCACGAGCCGAACTACTACGTGATCGGACGCAAGTCGTACGGCCGTCGTTCGGACTACCGTCCGTCGATCGGCCTCGATCAGATCCGAGCGCTCTTCACGCTGATCGCCGATCGACCGGGGCTCGATCTTTACCGGCACCTGCCGACCGAGTCGGCCTGACGGTGCGGGAGGCGCGGGGGAGGCGCAGGGGAAAGGCCGAAGGCACGGTTCGGAATTTTCTCACGGAGGCACCGGGGTCAGAGAAGGCACGGAGCACTCCGTGTCTCCCCAGCCCGCTGCGTCAGCGAGGGGTCCCCGTGCCTCGATT
>DMPQ01000299.1 GCA_003455945.1 Planctomycetaceae bacterium | reverse complement strand
TCGGTGATGATCGCGGTCAGCGAACGGACGTTACCGGCGTCGTCGAGCACGCGAACGCCCAATCGCGCCAGTTCGCGCTCGGCTTCGGCCGAGGGGGAGGTGAGCGAGAGCAGCATGCCGCGGAGCGTGGTGCCGGCCATCTCTCCCTGCACGCCGGCATTGGAGAGGAGCTGAATCGCGGCAGTGATCTCCTCGAGCGACAGACCCGCGGTCTTGGCCATCGGGCCGACGAACTTGAAGGCATCCCCGAGCATCAGCAGATCGGTATTGGCGGTGGTCATCGCCTTGGCCATCACGTCGACGGCGTTGCCGAGCTCGTCAGCCGAGAGCCCCATGCCGGCCATGATCTTGGCGGCGATGTCGGCCGCCTGCGCGATCTCGATCTGACCCGCGGCAGCCAGGTCGAGTGCCGGTCCGATCGCGCCCAGGATCCGCTCGACATCGAAGCCGGCGAGCGCGAAGTAGCTCATCGCCTCGGCCGCTTGGCTGGCGGAGAAGACGGTCGTGGCCCCGAGTCGCTTGGCTTCGGCTTCCAGACGCGCAAAGTCGTCCGCCTGGGCACCGGTCAACGCGCGGACGCGGGCCATCTGTGCCTCGAAGCCGGCGAACGTGCGCGTCGCGAGTGCCAGCGGCGTCGCGGCGAGCGTGCCGGCGGTCAGCAGCTGCTGACCCATCCGGGAGATCGAGCTGCCGAACGCGGCGAGCTTCGCCTGGGCGCGGCGCAGTCCGCGGACCAGTCGTGCGTCGTCGACGAACAGCTCGACGAAGGCACGGCCGGCACGGATTCCGGAGGCGGTCGCCATGATCTAGTTCGCCCCTCCTGATCCCTGATCGACGAAGACCGCCTTGAGGACCTCGATGCCGGCCTTGGGCGGCGGCGCGCCGCGACTTGCAGCGAACGGATTGAAGTCGTCGGGCGAGTACCGTCCGGTCCGTTTCGGATCGCGGTGCAGGTTCGCCAGCACCGCGAGGACCAGCGAGGTGTGCGCCCACTGGTCCCGCTGTCGCTCCTCGGCCAGCTCCTCGAGTTCGCGCAGAGTCAAGGGACCGGGAGCGATGCCGAGGATGCCGGCGGAGCGTCGGACGAGTCGCCAAGCCGTTGCAGCTGAGCCTGGAACTGCCGCTCGAACTCCGGGTCGTCGAGTCGGCGGTCGATCGCAGCCAGCAGCGTCCGCTGCAGGGTGTCCAGCTTGGCAAGCGCCTTCCGCAGCAGCTGGCGCTTGCCTTGCGGGAAAAAATCGACGAGTTCCTCGAGCAGCGCGGCGGTCGCCAGTTCGATCGCATCGCCGGCCATCGCGCGACCGAAGTCCTCGTCGGTGACTCCGCGCGCCTCGGCCGAATCGCGACAGAGACAGTAGAGAACGTCGCACAGCAGGATCGGATCGCCGATCAGTCGCTCGATGAGCTTCCCTTCGACCGCTTCCATCAGGTCGAGATTCAGCAGCGAGCGAACTCGCCGAATCGCATCGACGTTGACGGCGACGGTCCAGGTCCGATTGGCGTTGTCGTTGAAGGTCTTCATGCGGATCGACTCCGGCATCAGGGGATCGTCATCCAGTCCGGCGGGTTGGCCGAATAGGTCGGCTTCATCGTGACGCTGACGGTGATCGCTTCCTCGAGCGGCTCGTTCCGACTGAAGCTGGTGACCATGAAGCTGGCCCGCAGTCCTTGAGAGCCCGACGCGGTCACGCCGCCGTCGAGAACCGCCAGTTCGATCGCCGACTTGTCGAGAAAGACGTCGCGGATGGCGATGAAGTCGGTGTCTTCCGAGTCCCAGACCATCTCGAACTCGATCGAGCCGTCCTTGAGCGTGGCGACGGTGGCGCGCCAGCCGGCGTTGCCGCGCGTCGTCACGTCCGCTTCCCCCGCTTCGAGACTGAGCGTGAGGTCGCGAACGTTCGTGATCTCGTTCCACGTCGGCGTCGCGAAGACGCCGGTGTTGCGGAAGAGCTTGGCGTCCAGCCCCAGTTTCACTGCCATCGAGTGCCTCCTNNTGCCTCCTTGGTTACTTCACGCTGTCGGCCCAGAGGCCCTGAAACTTCGGCAGTTCGCGTCGCAAGGCGGGGCCCATGAACGGGCGCGGCGCGTACGCGACGCGACGGCGGCGCTCGGGCCGGCGTCGTTCGAGCACGGCGCTGCCGCCCAGTTCGAGCAGCTCCGGAATGGTGGCGCGATTGCTGTCGCGCGGCGCTCGGCTGCCGAGTCGCAGCGGTCCGACGACGACCGACGCGCGGCGTCGTTCGAACACGAACCAGATGTTCTTGAGCGTGGCCGTCCGGTCCTGCGCGTGGACGCTCGGCGGCTCGCCGGGGGCCGAGATCCGCTTGCGGCGGCGCAGCGAGGAGCGGGCCGAGCGGCGGATGAAGCTCCCGGCGCGCAAGAGATTGCGGGCGTTGGCGCGACCGACCGCGTCGATCACCGCCTGGCGATCGAAGAACATCGCCTTCTGTGCAAAGCCGACGGTCATGGCGCGGTGTACCCCTGGGCGTTGACGTACACCGCAGCGCCGGCCGTCAGGCAAGCGAAGTTCAGCGCCGTGTTGGCGGAGGTCCGGATCGGATTGTCGAAGTGGATGTTGACGTTGGGGGCGTTGGCCGGCAGATGCGTGCGCCAGATCACGTTTGCGCCGTCCTTGACCACCACTTCCGTGGCGGTCGCGGCATTGTTCGCGAGCTGCAGCGAGTTGAGGTACCGCCGCTGTCCCGCTCCCGCGGCGGCTGCCAGAACCAGGTCGCTGGTGTTGGTCACGCCGCCTGCCGGCGCTGCCGACGCCCATTCCAGTTCCGGGAGCTGCCAGGGTCGGACGATCTGCACCCCTTGCAGCGTCGTGACGAAGTCGGCCACGTCGCCGTTGGCGACCGACGCGTAGGCGGACGACAGTCCGCGTCCGGCAGCGATGATCGGCGCGGAACTGCCGCGTGCCCCGTCGTGAGCGACGGCTCCTACCGCCGTCACCTGGCCGATCGCCGTCGTCGCGGCGGTCGCGCCGGTCAGCACGACGCCGACCCCTTGGCCGACGACCGTCTGGCCCCGTCCGGCGGTGATCTCGGCGGTCAGTTCGGCGTAGTCCTGGCAGTTGATGAACTGCGACGTCAGGTTGACGTTGGCGCCGGGCGCAGCGGCGAGGGCAAATCGCCCCGATCCGGCAACGTAGCTGCCGGCCAGCAGCGTCCCCGGCAGTTCGAAGTTGTTGGCGTCGAGAACCGTGACCGGATAGTTGCCGCGCAGTTCCGACTCGCCGTCGTTCACGCCGGCGAGCGCCTCGAGCCAGATGGTCGGATTGCCGCTCAGGCCATGAGCCGTCGCGGTGACGCGGACCACACCGTCGGTTCCCGCGGTGACGTTGGCGATCGACTTCCAGGCCTGATGATTCTGCGAGCGGATGCGGAGCTTGTAGAGTGCCGTCGGGTCGGGAATCTGTTGATGGCGGACGTAGGAGTTCGAACGACCGGTAACGGCATCGAGCGTACGCGAGTGGAAGTAGCACTCGTCCGAGAACGGTTCGAGCTCGAGCATCGTCATCGAGGCGGTGGTGACGATGGTCACGGCGCCGCTCTCGAGCGGGGCCAGCCCGCCGTTCTGTACGGCGTACCGCATCTGCGTCACCGTCGTGCTGGCAGCTCCGCCGACGTCGATCTGCAGTGAGTGACGCCCATCGGGAAGACCGGTCAGCGGATCGACCGAGACCGCTTCGACGATCTGGTGGTTGTTGGCTTGCCGCGTGCCGGTCTGCAGGGCGATCACGGCGCGAAACGGAATCGTGAACGATTCCTTCGAGAGCAGCTCGACGAAGCCGCCGGCAGTGGTCCCTGAGGCGATCGTGAGCACGCCTCCGGCGACGACCGCCGTNNCCCGCCGCTCTCGATCACCTCCCACTGATCGGCGAGCGGACGGGTCCACGAGTCGCGGAACTTCTTCTGGATCGACTTCACCTTGAGCATGTCGTCGGTGGAGTCGAAGCCGGGAAGTTCCGTCGAGACTCCCTTCTCGTCGGTGAAACGCATGCGGTACGGGCCGACGTCGACGCGGGTCATCGGGCGAGGCTCCTTACCGGTGGCGGCGATAGGTCAGGGTCAGGACGCTGGTGAACTGCCGCAGCTCCTGCAGATGCTCCCCCGCCCAGATCGGCGCGTTGGCGATCTCGATGCAGCGGGCATCGGGGAGGACGGTCAGGGGGCGCGTGCGGAGGTGGTCGCCGACCTCTTCCACCAGCGCCATCAGCTCATCGAGGTGGGCGAGCGTCGGTTCGACCTTCTGCTGGATGGCGACGTCGATCTCGTAATCGAACGCATGTCGGCCCCGATCGAGCACCTTGGCGGTCAGCGCTCGCGGCACCACGCTGACGTGCAGCGTCGCCATCGCAGCGAGCTCGAAGATCGGCTCGTAGAGCCGAACGGCGGCGAGCGGCCGGGTGAACGCAGCGGTGTTGAGTTCGACGGTCACCGCATCGGCGAGAACGATGATGCCGGCCGACATTACGTCTCTCCCACCTGCTTGGCGTGAATCCTGAGGAGCTTGCCGAACGGGTCACTCGGTCGCCACGCCCCTTCCCCGCCGTACGACATGACCTCGTAGACGCGCGGGGGCGTGTCGGTCGCGTCCACGATTCGATCACCGCGCCTCGGCGTGATCGTCACGCCGTCGAGCACGAGCTCGGCGGCCTGAATCAGGTAATCCCGATCGGTCCGTTCGATCCGCACGCCCCCGTAGCCGTCGTCGAGCTGGAGCAAGGTCCGCCCGATCACCGCCGCCACGACGACCTCGCTCGCGTCGCGCCGGTAGACGACCTCGCGGGAGGCATGAGCCTTCAGCTGCTGGGCCAGCCAGGCCT
>DMPQ01000419.1 GCA_003455945.1 Planctomycetaceae bacterium | reverse complement strand
AAGTTGTCCCAGACGCGATCGCCGCCGATATCCCGATCGGTGTAGAACGCGAGCGAACAGGCGTCGAGTCCTCCCTGAGCGGTCAGGCAGGCATGGACTTCGTCCTGGTCCGCTTGGCGATACGGTTCGAGCAGCTTCGCGAGAACCTTCTGCAGTTCCCCCTTCTGATCGCCGGCGAGTTCGGTCACCGGAATCCCCGGTCGCATCCCGTCTCGTCCGGTGAACGCGACCGACGATTCCTTAGGGAGCTGTCCGACTTCGGCCAGGGTTCGCTGCCGCCCGTCGAGCATCCGATAGACTTCGTTGGCCGCTACCGCCTGTTCCCAGTAGACGTTCCCCGGGTGATCGGCCGCTTCGTTGAAGTCGCGCGCCGCGTGGCCGTAAAAGAGCGGCCCGCCGAAGGCGACATGATCGGCCGAGTCGCCGTCGCAGCGAAGCGTCATGTGACGGCCGGTCATCACGAACTCGAACTTGCCGCTCCCCGGTTCGCCGAAGATCGCGATGTTCTGGTCGTTGCCGAAGCCGCCGGCATCGTCCTGCAGCTGCTGATCGACCTTCGCCTGCCATTCCGGACGAATGATCCCCTCGAAGATCTTCCGGATCAGATCCCGCTGCTCGTCGGTGAAGAACTCGGTGTTGATCACCGGCGAGGTGATGTGCCAGTTGTTGCTGACGTGCGTCCGCAACAGCCCTCGCTCGTCCCGATGATCCCACGCGAAGCAGACCGCGGCACGCTGCTTGGCATCGAGCTTCTCGTACAGCACCTTCACGAGCGACTCGGCCGAGTCGTCGATCGAGGGGNNGCAGCCCGCGCGGCGACCGGCACAAGGGACGCGACCGCCGCTCCGGCGGCCGTGGTCTTCAGAAAGCGGCGGCGATCGAACGACGACGTGTCCATGGTGGTCTCTCCGGGGACGCTGCGGCGGCGAACCGCGAAGCGGAACTCGGCGGGCCGAACGGGACCGCCGAATTCATTAGAGACCACGCGCGAAAGCCGAACAACCGAAACGGCTCTCCGACCGGATCACTTGATCCGCGGCGGAATCGCACCCCGTTGTCGACCGATCGTCCGGACCAGAACGACTCCGATCAGTCCGCCGACGACCAATAGCAGCATCGCTCCGATCGCCGCCAACAGAAGCCAGGTCATGGAAACCATCGTGCGTCTCCTGAGGGAAGCGGTCGATCAGCGAGGTTCGGCGATCGGCTTCTGCGGAGGGACCGACCACGATGCCGGCTCGGGTGCTTTCGGACCGGATCGCAACTGAGTCAGCGCGCGGACCGTCGCCGACTCTTCCGTCATCGCGAGAATCTCCTTGATCTCCGAGAGCGAATGGCCGCGGTCCATCAGATCGCGAATCATCTCGGCCTTCGCCTTCCCCTTGCGATTGGACGAGATGAGCTGCGTGATCGAGGTGATCAGCGTGATCGAGACGACCGTGACGCAGCCGATCAGGATGATCGACAGGACGAACAGGTGGTCGTCGTCGAAGCGTTCGAACCACCGAGCGATCGGATGCTCGGACGCCACGACCGGAACAGCAGCTTCCTGAGCCAGAAGGAAGAGCGACATGGACGGATTCCTTCGATCACGGGCAGTTGAGAGAAGTCGATCGGCGGACAGCGGGACCGGCGGACGACCGACGCCAATTCGCCGGTCCGACCGCGATCTTGGATCGCCCTGCGGAAATCATCCGGTCCGCCGACTCGGCCGGCATCCGATCTCAGTTCGCCGACCGCGTCGATCGGGGACGCTGGGCAACTCGGATTGACACGCGACGCCCCTTTGGGGCACCGTGACCGCTGTCTCGCGTCCCCTCCCCTTGCGACGCCCGTTCGGCCGTCGTTCGCCGGATCGGTCCCCCTCTTCACCGAGACGAGTCGTGCAGAACATCTTCATCGAGCGGAACTACCAGTTCATCCCCCCGATCAGGTCGAGGTGGTTCCCGTCGCTCGTCAACCGTCTCGGGTTCTTCCCCTGGTACCTGCGGCGGACGGCCGGCGTGCGGAAGTGTCAGGTGCTGCACGCCGATCGGCTCCTCGAGTCGGTGCGAGCCGGGCATGGCGTCCTGGTGACGCCGAACCACCCGACGACCCTCGATCCGCTGCTGCTGTCGAACCTGGCCCACGAGACAGGCCTGCTCTTCTACGCGATGGCATCGTGGCATCTGTTCCACGGAAGTTGGCTGGAACGGAACTGCATTCGGATGATGGGCGGCTTCAGCGTCTATCGCGAAGGGCTCGACCGTCAGGCGATCGACATGGCGATCGACACGCTGGCCGCCGCCGAGCGGCCGTTGGTCGTCTTTGCCGAAGGGACCGCGACTAGGACCAACGACCGCTTGAGCGAGATGCTCGACGGCATCAGCTTCATCGCGCGGACTGCCGCCAAGCGTCGCGCGAAGCAGGAGCCGGCGAAGCGAGTCGTCGTTCACCCGATCGCCATCAAGTACAAGTTCGTCGGCGACATGGACAAGACGGTCGTTCCGGTGCTCGAACGCCTGGAGCGCCGCCTGACTTTTCGCCCGATGTCTTCGGTCGACCTGGTCGAACGGTTGCGGAGGATCGGTACGGCGCTGCTGGCGCTGAAGGAGATCGAGTACTTTGGCGAACCGCGTCAGGGGCGACTGCGCGATCGCCAAGCCGGTCTGGTCGAACGTCTCATGCAACCGCTCGAGCAGGAATGGCTCGGCCGACCGCAGAGCGGCGGGATCGTGACGCGGGTCAAGAACCTGCGGATGAAGATCTTCCCCGAGATCGCGCGCGGCGAGGTCGATGCGGCGGAGCGGGATCGGCGATTCCGGCATCTCGCCGATACCTACCTGGCGCAGCAGGTCGCCTTCTATCCGACCGGCTACCTCGACTCGGGAGTGACGATCGAGCGGATCGTCGAGACGGTGCATCGTTTCGAGGAGGACATGACGGACGAGTCGCCGATGCTCGGGCCGCTCGATGCGATCATCGAAGTCCTGCCGGCGATCGACGTCGAGCCGGGGCGCGATCGCGGAGCCGAGTCCGATCCGCTGATGGCGAAGATCGGCGCGAGCCTGCAGGAGGCGCTCGATCGACTGGCGCTCGAAGGGACGCCGTATCGTTCGGGCGAGACGCCGGCGCCGCATCGGATCAGCGAGATGTCCGACGCGATCCCTTCGTTCGAGACCCGTTCGTCCGTCGCGGAGCGGGCATCGCAACCGTCGGCCGCCGAGGCGACTACCACGGATTGACCCAGTCGCCCCACTGCGCCAGGTACGTCCCGTACGCGGCACACGTCTCGCGCCGCGCTTCGAGCCAGTCGCGCGTCGCATCGACCAGCTCCTGCTCGCGCTCGAGCGACAGATGGCCGAGCAGCACCCGCGACCGCAGAAAGACGAAGTAGGTATCGAGCACGTCGCAGCGACAGTAGTCCGAGATCTCCTGCAGTCGCCCCTGATGGTACAGGTCCTGCACCATGTGCCCCTTGACCTCGAGCTTCCCGGGCTTGCCGAGCAGATTCGCGGCCAGGTCCAAGCCGCCGCTGAACCGACTCGCTCCGAAGTTGGTCAGGATGTCGTACAGGTCGAGATGCGAACCGAGGTTGTAGCGGTTCCGTTTCTGGTCCCAGCTCTTCGCGTCGACGTTGAACCAGTTCCTCACGCCGATGCCGAAGCGGAACGCGGCGAGTTCGAGCAGCGGCAGATCGAACGCCCGGCCGTTGAACGTCACGAACGTCGGCTGACGATACGCTTCCCAGCCGGCCCAGAAGAGACGGGTCAGTTCGTGCGGCCGATGGTGCGGTTCGTCGAGCGACACGAGATCGAGCAGGCGAAAGTCCTCGGCGACCTTCGCGACGACGATCGCCAGCGGCACCTGATACGTGTACGGGATGAAGTCCGAGCCCTGATCTTCGAGCAGCTGCGCGCGATACCGCTCGACCGCCGTTTCCGGCGCCAGCGTCTCGCCGGGATAGCGGACGCGAGCGACCAGTTCGCCGTCCGCGACGCTCTCGACGTCGAAGACGAAATACGCCGGCCGCTCGACCGATCGCTCCGAGTTCACTACGGCCTCCTTCATCGCTGCAGTCGGTTGTCGTCAGCCGTTCGACTCGCCCGCCCGGTCGTCCAGGCACCGTGCGTCGAGCGTCGCGCCGACAGGCTCACGGTCGGTCGCCCGACGAATCCGCGTCGATCTCCAACTGCTTGAACAGCGGCAGATGGCGGTAGTAGACCTCGAGGATGCAGACGCCCAGACTCGTCGTGAAGATCCGGCCTCCCTGCGGCCCGAATTCGTAACGTTCCGGATCCCAGCTTCCCGCGTTCTTGCCGGTCTTCACCTGGGCGTTGACCAGCTGGTCGCGCATCTCGATGTTCCAGTGATCCCACGACGGACCTCCCAGATGATGGAAGACCTGCGTGGCGTAGTACCAGTAGTACAGGTTCTCGCGCGTCCGCTGCGGCGGGTGTTCGGTTTCGAGCCAGACGATCCCCGATCTCAGACGCGGGTCGTCGCGCGTCCAGCCGAGATACATCCGGCACAACAGCGCCTCGGCCGTCATGCTCGGTGTGGGACGGGGACGCTGGACCGGCATGTAGGCATAGCGAGCGCCGTTCTCGCTGGCGCAGAGATCCAGGTAGTAGCCGGCGAGTTTCAGCGTGTCGTCGGGAACGCGCAGTCCGGTGCCGGGAGCCCGAGCGCTCTGCAGCGCCATCAGCTGCCAACCGAGCACGCTCGTGTCGCCGCTCTCGCCGGGCCGATAGCGCCAGCCCCCTTCGTCGTGCTGCGCCGCGACGATGAAGTCGACGGCGCGCTGAGCCGGATCGCGAAACCGCTCGTCGCCGGTCATCGCCAACGCTTCGACCAGCACGATCGTCCCTTGGCCATGCGCATACATGCCGCGCGTGTCGTCGATGCCGGCGCGCAGATCGCCGTTCCGCTGCTGGTTGCGGACGAGCCACTGGAGTCCCTTGGCGATCTTCGACTTGTACAGGCCGTATTCGTGCGTCTGCCCCGCTCCCAGGAACGGAAGCAGCGCCAGCGAGGTCGCCGCGGCATCGCCCGTATTCGTCGGATTCGACGATCGCTCCCAGTCGTTCAGACTCCAGCTGCCGTCCCGATTCTGATGTTCGGCGAGCCAGCGGAGGCCGCGCGCCACCGCCGCCTCGGTCAGCAACGTCCCTCCCTCGCGCTGCACCAACTCGGCTCTCAGACGCGGATCCCGTCCGGCGAAGCTCGGCGCGTTCCCCGTCGGCCCGGCAGCGACCCGCTCGCGCACCTCGCGGACATCCGGCAGCGGCACGTCGGGGGACGGATCGAGCAGCAGTTCGCGAGCGTCCTGGTCGGCGCGCGCCACGACGCTACGCACCTCCTGATCCGACAGGTCCGGGAGATCCGGCACCGGCAACTCGTCGGTCAGCTCCCGATCCTCGGGCAGGTCGAAGCGAACACCCCCTTCGGTATCCTCGGGACTGACGAACGTGCTCAGCGTGATCGACTCCCAAGCCTCTTCGGAGCGGAACGTGATCAGCGCCAGCAACAGGATCAGCAGCAGATGGACGAGCAGGCTGACGATCCAGGCAGGACCGAGCTGGAAGTACCACGGCGCTTCGCGGAGCGGAGCGGGTGCGGAGGGGGCTCGCGGAGCGGGACGAGCGGGGCGCGCAGTCGTCGAGGCCGCGGTGCCGGCCATCTCGTCAG
>DMPQ01000020.1 GCA_003455945.1 Planctomycetaceae bacterium | reverse complement strand
CTGTTCGACCTCGTCTTCCTGGTGCTGCTGAACGCCGCGGCGATCGGCTTCCTGCTCGCGGTTCCGAAACTCTACCGACCGCTCGAACGGATCATGATCGTCTTCGTGGCGGCGATGTTGCTCGCCTTCGCCGCGAATCTCTTCCTGGCTCCTCCCGATCCGCTCCGCCTGGTGCGAGGGCTGTTGCCGGGAGGCTGGGGAGACGATAGCGCGGCGTTCGATGCGACGATCGTCATCGGGTGGATCGGCACCACCTGCATTCCTGCGGTCGCGTGGTACCAGGGATATCTGGTGCGACAGAAGGGATGGGGGCCCGAGGATCTGGCGCGAGGGACCTTCGACTCGCGCCTCGGAGCGGCGCTGCTCGGGCTGATCACGCTCGCGGTGACGATCACCGCCGCCGAAGCGTTGGCGGGGCGCGACCTGGCGACGGCCGATGCGGGAGCGATCGGCGCGATGTTCGAACCGACCTTNNCGTGGGGGCGACGGATCTTCGCCGCCGGGCTGTTCAGCGCCGCCTACTCGTCGTTTCTGGTCAACGCATCGATCGGCGGCTTCCTCTTGGCGGACGGCCTCGGTCTCGGCGCACGCCCCGTGGACTTCCGACCTCGCTGCTTCGCCGTCCTCGTCCTGCTCCTCGGCATGCTCTCGGCACTCGCGAACGCGCTGGCCGGTTGGTCGGCGACCGATCTGGTCGTCATCGCTCAGGCGCTCACCGTCGTCGTCTCGCCGCTGCTGGCGGTGATGCTCCTGGCTCTGACCAACCGGACTGACGTGATGGGCTCGCATCGCAACGGCCCGCTCCTGAACACCATCGCCGCGATCGGTGTGCTCGTCCTCGTCACCTTCTCGGTCGTCGTGCTCGTCACCAAGGTCCTCCCGGGGATCGCGCGGTGGTGGCCGGCAAACGCCGCCGCCGCTCAGACGCACGCTCCCGTGACGCCGATGGCGACGGATGACCTCGACGAGCCGATCGTCGATTCGTTGGCGAGCGTGACGCAAGCGCGCGATCGACGGGAGAATGCCGGCGCGAACCGCGCGACCGGCGGATCGACCGTCGTGCTGCAGATCGACCGAGCCGGACATCTTTTTCGACTGGTTCCGAAACATCGGGCGAGCGAACGGATCGACGTGCTCGCTCCTGACGGAACGGCGTTCGCGACAAGCGCCGCGATCCGCCTGAACGACGACTCGGCCTGGCTGCTCGCCGGTCGCGATCGAGTCGTTGCGCTGCTGCGGGATGACGGTCAGCTGCATCCGATCGCCCGATCGCCGGTCGAGATCGACCGCTGGATCGGCTTCGATCGCCATGGTCGAGCGGTCGGCACGAGTCGCTGGGGACGAGCGGTGCTGGCTTTCGATCCGACGCCACCGGCGGACAGATTTCCCGGCGAGCAGGAACGGCGAGCGACCATCGATCGTCCTGCTGCGGAGCATGGATCCGATGAACATGACGCTTCGGAACGCGTCGCCTCACTGGAGAGGCTCCCGGGTCCCGCTGCGGTGCTCGATCTCGATTGGGCTCCGGGAGTCGCCCTCCGGGTCGACGAGCGGTGGCTGATCGCCGATGCGTTCGGGACGACGTTCGGTCTGGTGAACGACGATCTGACGACGATCGAGGAGCGTTGGATCGGCGCCGGACATCATGTCGGCGGGTTGGCGCTCGATCGGTCGCGAGGTTCGCTTTGGGTAACCGAGCAGCGGATCGAATCGGTCTCGGACCGCGACTCGGCAAGCTCCCTCGCCGGCGGCTCGCGCGTCGTCAATCGTCTTGTTCGGATCGCTCTCGATCGCTTCGCACTGGATCCGGCCGAGGCATGGAACGAGGGAAGCGCGATCGATCTCGATGCGCTCGCTCCGGCCGGCGATCCCGGTGCGATCCTGGTGCGCGACGATGCGATCCTCGTGGCGCTTCGCGGCACCGACTCGGTGATCGCGATCGATCCGGAACGTCAGGCTCTTGTCGTGCGACACGAACTCCCTGGGGAGCCGCTCGGACTGATCGAGACCGAGACGGACGAAGTCTGGGGAGTGCTCCGAAGCGGGGCTCGTATGGCGCGTCTCACCGGAACGAGCGATGACGCATCGAAGCGGAGCGACGTCACCGAGACGATTCCGTTCGAGCCGCGAACGACTCGCTCCATGACCTATCGCGAGCGCGGCGAGCGTCTGTTCCGATCGGCGAAGCTGTCGCATGACGGGAGCACGAGTTGCGGGAGCTGTCATGTCGACGGGCACAGCGCGTTCGTGATGGCCGATACGTTCGGCGACGGCAGCTGGGGGACGCCGAAACTGACGCCGTCGTTGCTGGGCACCTCCGAAACCGACCCGTGGGGTTGGCTGGGGAATCATCAGGAGCTGGCCGAACAGGTCCGGCTGTCGGTCGAGACGACTCAGCGCGGCACGATCGATCCGACGGCATTGCGCGAGCTGGTCGGCTATCTGTACGTGCTCGAACCGCCACCACCGCCGCGAATCGATCGAACGCCGTTGTCGGGGGAAGAGCGGGCGATCGGGGAGAGTCTGATGCGGGAGCATTGCGGACGCTGTCATGTCGGTCCACTCACCTACACGACCAACGGCGCCTTCGAGACCGGAGCGGTCGACGCGACAGGAGCGACTCGTTTCAATCCGCCGTCGCTGCGAGGGGTAGCGCAGCGCGATCGATTCCGTCACGACGGCACCTTCGACTCGCTCCGCGACCTGCTGACCGACGGCGATCATCCTCCAGGAACCTCGTTGACCGCCGAGCAGATCGAGACGTTGCTCCCGTGGCTCCGACGGCGTTAGGCGATCCGAGATGCCTGATCCCGGTCGGCCGATCCGCGGAAGGCGCCGGTCGTCGCTGTCGGCGAAGCGAACGCAATGCACCGGTGCCGGGAGGTCCGAGGGGACCTGGCTCGGGAGTTCGGACGCTTCATCCGGAATTCACCTCTAGCCTCCCCTGGGCTCCGAGACGCGGACGGGGATGATGAGACGACTCGGCGCCGTCGCTCCCGCTCGACGGTCGTGTCGTTTTCCGAAGGCTGTCGTTCATGTCTGCCGTCAGTTTCGCGATCCTGGCGATCGCCGCCGTCGCCGTCGCCGGTCTGATGTTCGGCGGGATCAAGGTGCGCGGCGTCAGTCTCGGTACCGCCGGCGTGCTGCTCGCCGGCCTGATCGCCGGTGACCTGATCGGCCGCGCCGGCGGCAGCGTCGATTCGGACATGCTGAGCTTCGCCAAGGAGTTCGGCCTGCTCCTCTTCGTCTTCACCACCGGCATCGAACTCGGGCCCGGGATTCTGCGTCTGCTGGCTCGCCGCGGTGCGAGTCTGAATCTGATGGCGACCGGCATCGTCGTCCTGGGGTTGGGGAGCGCGATGCTCGCCGCCTGGCTGCTCGGCCTGACGCCTCCGGCCGCTGCCGGACTGTTCTGCGGCGCGACGACCAACACGCCTGCTCTTGCCGCCGCGGAACAGGCGCTTTCGTGGCGACGAAGTTCCGAATCGCGCGAGAACGGCGTTACCGGCGACGCTCCCGCGCCGACGAACGATCTCCGCGGCGGCGACTCGCAGGATGCTGCGGCGGTTCCTTCCGAGTCGCACGATCGGATCACCGATCTGACCGCGACCTATGCGGTCACCTATCCCGGCGGCGTCGCGGGGATCATCCTCGCGATGCTGCTCCTCAGGAGGCTCTTTCGGATCGACGTGGCGACCGAGGCGCGACTGCTGCGGGAGCAGGAAGCGGCGGAGCACGAGGCGCTCGAACGACGCTGTCTGCTGATCGACAATCGCCATCTGAACGGATTGCCGTTCGGGCGACTGGCGGGAGTCGAGGAGACCGGCATCCGCATCTCGCGCATCCTGCGCAGCGACTCGAACGACGTCGTCGCCGCGAACGATCGGACGGTCCTGCATCCGGGAGACGTGATCCAGGTCGTCGGGACGCGCGAGAGTCTCGATCGGATCGAGCCGTCGATCGGGCCGAAGAGCGACATCGACCTGACGCAGCGAACGGGCAACGTCCGAGTCAGTCGCGTTTTCGTGACCCGTTCCGAGATTCTCAACCGATCGCTCGCCGAACTGGCGCTCGATCAGCTCTTCGGCACCACCGTCACGCGAATCGAACGGGCCGGGATCGAGATGCCGGCGCGCGGCGCGACTCAGCTCCACTTCGGCGATGTCGTGCATGTCGTCGGCGATCCGGCGGCGGTCGAACAGACGGCGGCGCTGTTGGGCAACAGCGCGCGGAGTCTCCAGCAGACGCCGTTCGTGCCGATGTTCATCGGCATCACCGCCGGGATCCTGCTCGGAACGATCGGCATCCCGGTCCCCGGTCTCGCCACGCCGGTCCGCTTCGGCCTGGCCGGCGGTCCGCTGCTGGCGGGAATCGCGTTCGGACTGGTCGGCAGCATCGGGCGACTCGTCTGGTACATCCCGAGTTCGGCCAATCATGCGCTCCGCCAGCTCGGCATGATCCTGTTTCTCGCCGCGGCAGGACTCGGAGCGGGGCGAACCTTTCTGGCGCTGGCGTTCAGTCTGGAAGGGGCCGGCTGGATCGTCGCCGGCCTGCTGACGACGCTCCTGCCGCTGCTGATCGTCGGCATCGTCGCTCGGGTCTGGGCCGGACAGAACTACTGCATCCTCTGCGGCGCGATGGCGGGGAGCATGACCGACCCGCCCGCGCTTTCGTTCGCTCAGTCCCTGACCGAATCGGAGAGTTGCTCCAAGGCGTATGCCGCCGTCTACCCGCTGACGATGCTCCTAAGGATCGTCGCCGCGCAACTGCTCGTGCTGCTCGGCTGACGACGTTCGCCGAGAGTCGTTCGACCGGAAAGCGGACATCGATCGGCAGAGCCGACACCCGTCCGCTCATCGACCCGGCATCGGGACCCGATTCGCGCAGTCCCCTGTCTGTTCGAGATCGCGCAGATTGCCGAGCGTCGTCGTCGCGATCGCCTCCATCGCCTCTTGCGTGAAGAAGGCCTGATGGCTGGTCACCAGCACGTTCGGAAAGGTCAGCAACCGCGCGAGCACGTCGTCGGCGATCACCTGATCGGACAGGTTCTCGAAGAAGTAGTCTCCCTCCTCCTCGTAGACATCCAGCGCAAGCGAACCGAGTCGCCCGGACTTGAGCCCGTCGATCGCTGCGCGCGTATCGATCACCGCACCGCGACTGGTGTTCACCAGCATCGCGCCGGTCTTCATCCGTCCGATCGCCCGTGCATCGATCAGATGACGCGTCTCGGGAGTCAGCGGGCAATGGAGCGTGACGATGTCCGAGCGTTCGAGCAGTTCGTCGAGCGGCACGTATTCGACCTGCAGTCGGCGAGCGTCATCGTTCGGACGAGGATCGAAGCCGAGCAGGCGGCAGCCGAAGCCGCCGAAGATCTTCGCGACGACGCGACCGATCACGCCGGTGCCGACGATCCCGACCGTGCGGCCGTGCAGATCGAAGCCGAGGAGCCCGTCGAGCGAGAAGTTCCCTTCGCGAACCCGCGCGTGAGCCCGATGGATCTTCCGGTCGAGCGCCAGAATCAGCGCGACGGTGTGCTCGGCCACCGCGTGCGGCGAATAGGCCGGTACGCGCACGACGTCGATCCCCAGCCGCTCCGCCGTCACGAGATCGACGTTGTTGAATCCGGCACAGCGGAGCGCGATCGCGCGAGTCCCACCTGCCGTCAACGGCTCGAGAACCGCGGCGTCCAGGCGATCGTTGACGAAGACGCAGATCCCCGGGAAGCCGGCGGCCAATCCGACCGTCTCGACCGTCAGTCGCGGCTCGAAGTAGACGAGTTCATGCCCGAACGATCGATTCGCCCCGTCGAGAAACGCGCGGTCGTAGGGCTTCGAACTGAAGACGGCGATACGCATCGGTCCTCCGGAATCGCGATCGGGAGCCTCGAGGGGAATGCGGCAACAAGGACGAATCGAGACTCGTCCGAGTCGCCGCATTGTCGACGCGAAGCTGTCGGGCGCGAACCCGCAAGGCGAGGCGTGAGCCGTTCCGTCGACANNGACCGACGCGACGAGCAACCGACCGCGGAACGCTCGGGTCGAGCGATTGTCGACCGGTTCCCGAGTGCCCAAGATGATCGATGTCGCACGGCCCCCCGAGAGATCGAACTCCTCGGCGGAGATCGGGCGGTCCCCTGCGGCGAACCGGACGACCTTCTCGATGCTCTTTCCACGACGACCGCTCTTCTCGTGGCGGTTCGAGCTCTTTCCCGACTCGTACGGCCTCGACCGTGCTTCGGTCTGGCCCGGAGTCCGGCGGGCGATCGAACGTCAGCAGGCTCAGGACGATCTGGTCCTGCTCGTCACCCACTTCCCGACGACCTACTTCGAACTGCAGGAACTCCTGGATCGGTGGGAGATCCCGCACCATGTGCTTCGCCCCGGACTGAATCCGGCCGATCTTCCGCTGCGCTCGGTCGCTCGGAACGAGACCGGACTGCGCGAGCCGGCTCCGGTCGCACTCGCGCTGGCCGAGATGCTGGTGGCCGACGGAGGTCCGATCGCCATCGATCGGCGCCGCAACGTGTCGGTGATCGTCGTCGAACGCCACCCTCTGTCGAGACACGATCTGCGGCTGGAATCGTTCGCGCGGCGACTGCCGACTCGAACCCGATTGGGTTATTTCGTCGCCCTGGATGACGATGCGATCGGGCCGTTCCTCGGCGACTGGACGCTGCTGCTGCTCGATCAGTTCGGCATGAATCGCCACGAACTGATCGTCAGCGATCTGATCTCGCGACGCCTGTTTCGCAGTCGCCGGCGGCTGGAACGATTGGTCCGCGACGAAACGCCGTGCGATTCCCCCCGCCGCTGGCTCGAACACCATCTCGCCGCGGGGCGTGAGGCCGAGATGGTCCGGCGCTGGTTCGAGCGGCGTGAGGCCGAGGGGCGAACGACCGAACGCGATTCGCACGCCTCGGTCGTCTCCCGTACCTCGATCGACGACGACGACGAGGAATCGGAGAGCGACTGACCAGGAGTGGAACGAACGCGGACGCTCGGCGTTCCGCCGCTGCGCGGTTCGATCGGCGAAGCGTCTCGAACGACCGATGTCGCACGGCNNGCACGGCCGCGCATCGGGGACGATGCGGGCCCACGGCGGCGGGGTGCCGTCGTCGGCCGAGACGATCCGCAGCGCTGCCCCCCGATCGGACATCGTCACAGTCGCTACCAGCGTCAAGGTCATCCCAACTTGACGCCCTCGAGCCGCAGATCCGCATCGAACGGTCCGAATCGTCGCCAGCGGCACGATCGGCAGAACGATAACTCCCGTCAGGACCGTCACCGAGTCTTCGGCGGTGCGTCGGTGCGCCCATGACCGGCGCCCCGCGCCGACTTCCCGACCTCGAACGGCCTCATCGACGTCGGTCGGCGTCTCGGGCGCGGTCAGCCCGGACGATGGTCCGACACGATCTTCCGATCGAGGGATCGATCATGATGCTGGCGCGGCGCCCGAATTGGCTTCTCTGGAGCCTGCTGCTGTTGGCGGCGCTGAGCGCCGGCTGTCAGCGGCGGACCTTCTATCGCGGCCAGGCGGACGCCGAGGTGAATCGACTGGTCGCCGGTTCGATCGACGATCCGCGCTATGCGCTCGCCGGCATCCGCCCGACGATGGACCCGCGAAGTCGCTTTCATGACGTCACGAATCCCGATGCCCCTCCGATGCCCTCGGACGATCCCGAAGCGCACAAGTACATGCACTTCGTCAACGGCATGCGCGGCTTCGACGGCTGGGAGTCGAACGGCGTCGTGCAGCAGCTCGAGAATCCGTGCTGGCGCGAGCGACTGAGCGAGTACGTGCCGGTGAACGAGCGGGGCGAGGTGGTGCTCGACATCGACTCGTCGCTGCGACTGGCCTACATGCATTCGCCGACCTGGCAGGACCAGATCGAGACGCTCTATCTGTCGGCGCTCGACGTCAGCGCCGAGCGATTCCGATTCCAGACGCAGTTCTTCGGCGGCAACGGCGACACGTTCCGGCACACCGGAGCGCTGGCACCGGGAGGCGAAGCGAACACGCTGACGAACAGCCTTTCGGCTCGCGCCACCCAGCGTCTGGCGACCGGCGGCGAACTGCTCGTCGGCTTCGCCAATTCGTTCGTCTGGCAGTTCGCCGGCAACGATCAGCAGAGCACCGTCTCGATCCTGAACTTCAACCTCGTCCAGCCGCTGCTGAGAACCGGCGGTCGAGTCGTCGCGATGGAACAGCTGACGATCGTCGAGCGATCGCTCCTGGCGAACATCCGCGCACTGCATCGCTATCGTCAGGGACTGTACACGAGCGTCGCGATCGGCTCGCTCGGCGTCAGCGGCCCGCAGCGTCGCGGTGGCTTCTTCG
>DMPQ01000483.1:39984-45438 GCA_003455945.1 Planctomycetaceae bacterium | reverse complement strand
ACCGCTTCTACGCGGCTCACCGAAACGAGACGCTCGACGACAAGTGCCGCAATCTGCACGGCCATCGCTACGGCGTGAAGTGCGTCTTTCGCGTGCACCGAGACGGTTCGCTGACGACGCTGTTCGGCGACTTCGATTCCAAGATCGAACCGTGGCTCAAGACGCACTANNTGCTGCCGTATCTCGAACAGTACATGGACGAGACGGGGGATCGGCTGAAGCTCAATCGCTTCGACGGCCCGACGAGCGTCGAGAACCTGGCGTTCAAGCTCTTCGGCGAGATCGTCGACTTCGGTTTCGAGCTGGAGCGGCTCGAAATCCGCGAGACCGACACCAGCGTCGTCGTCTATGACCGAGCCGACTGGATCGCCGACCAGCGTCTGGGAGTCGAAGGGCGCACGCACCGCCTGGCCGGCCGAACGGTCTGAAGCATCGCCCCCCGCGGCGTCTCCACGCACCCCCAGCCCGAAGCGTCAGCGAGNNGACCGAGGGCGGTCGCACGACGTGGCCCCGGGCTCTCCGAGCCCGAGGTCGGGTGGACTCCGACACCGATCACGCTCCGATGCTCGTTCGGTAGCGCCACGAAACCTTGCCTCGGCCACGGAGTGGCCGGGCCCACGTGAGTTGCGACGCCCCGGAGTAGCCCCGGCTCGTCCCGAGCCGAGGGTGCGCGACGTCGACACCGATCGAGCTACGCAGCGTTCTGCAGACCCATCGTCGCACGGCCGCGCGTCGGGGACGACGCGGGCCCACGTCGGGGCAACGCGTTCATCACACCGGTGCGACCGAGGTCGGTCGCACTACTTGGGCCGCCTTACGCGCTCCGCTTGCGGCCGACGATCCACAGATGCGACGACAGGCAGTGATCGGCCAGGAACTGCTGGAACGGTCCGCCGAGGCGTTCGTGTTCGTCGACGACGATCTGCTGCAGCAGCGGCTGATCGGACAGATCGAGCTTCCTTTCGCGAACCGCGGTCCGGACCAGGTCGACGTCCAGCTGCCCCGGCGTCTGCACCTCCAGCACGTCGAACCCTCGGCGGTCGAGCAGCGACGCCAGCGAACGAGGATGGAAATAGTTCAGGTGCTCGTGATCGAACGATCCGCTGGCGGTGCCGAGCGTCGCGACGCCGAATCCCATCACGTTCGGGCAGCTCAACACGACCAGCCCGCCCGGTTCCAGCACGCGACGGCAGGCGTCGAGAAACTCCGCCGGGTCGAACAGGTGCTCGATCACTTCGAACGCCGCGACGGTCCGAGCGAAATCGGTCGCTTCGATCGACTCGACGAACGTCTCCCAGGTCGTGAACCCGCGACGGCGGCAGGTCTCGGCGAGGCCCGGCGTCGGCTCGAGCGCGATCAGCTCGTCGAACGTTCCCGACGACCGCACCTCTTCGCAGAACGTCCCGAACGCGGCGCCGACCTCCAGAAAGGTCCCTCCCGAAATGCCGAAGCGGCGACAGAACTCGGCGAGACGTTCGGCGCGCGGACGAAAGATCCGCTCGCGTCGCACCTCTTCGGTCGCCGGAAAGATGTGCTCGTTCCAGAACGCGTAGTTGGCGCTCTGCGAATAGAACTCGTGCAGCAGATCGACCGGCGGCCGCGGATTGGTGTAGACGGTCCGGCAGTCGTCGCAGGTGACGTACCGGAACCCCTGCTTCTCGCCGTAGACCGCGTGCGAAGAACCGCCGCAGGCAGGGCAGGGGACGTCGATCCAGCGGGAACGGCGTTCGAGCAGGAAGTCGCGATCGGCATCGACGCAGTGCGCCTTGCGAGCCATCAGTTCGGTCGGACGGATCTGCGCTTCGGTGACGGTCGCCATCGACGAACTCCTCGGATCTGACTCGGACGGTTGCGGACGGACGGACGAGAGCGGAACGCAGAGCGAGCCGAGCGAATCGACTCGCCCAAAGCGCGTCAGGCGACGCGGCGGTCTTCCTTGACGTACCGCGACTGGTCGAGACCGGGACTCGGATGGACCGGCCCGTACGAACTCGGCTCGCCCCAGACGTTCTCCTTCCACCACTCGCCGTTCTCGATCCACCAGACGCGCGGGTTGCGGAAGGTGTCGGCGATCGCGTCGAACTCCGCTTCGCTCATGCCGACATAGTCGAGCCATCGCTCGAGATCGCGGCGCGGCTTGACGTGGTCGTACTTGCGGACCATCTCGATCGCCTGTTCGCGCGTCAGATAGCCGTCGCGCACGTCCTTGCTGGAATGATCCGAGGCGCGGCCGTAGCCGAACTTCACGAACTTCATGTAGTCGTGAATGCCGTTCTCGTGCATGTCGTCCAGGTTCGACATCGTCCGGTAGGTCCGCTCGAACGGCTGACGAGCGAACTCGAACGAGAACTTGTCCGCCATGTTCTTCGCGTGGACGTTCGGATCCCAGCGGAAGAAGTTGCCGATGTAGATGCCGCGCACGCCGACGCGAGCGATTTCGTCGTCGCTCGGGAAGCGGAGCCAGGTCAGATCGGACGCCGTGAGCCCTTCGTCGCCGCCGATCATGTCCTCCCAGCCGAAGCCGCGCAGGTCATGTTCCATGACGGTCCGCTTGTTGTATTCGACCCAATCGTCGGGCGAGAACATGCCGGCGACCGTCCAGGTGATCTCTCCCCAGACCATCAGCGGAATGTTCATCCGACAGGCGACGCGGAGCGGAACGATCTTGATTCCCGCATGGCAGTGCCAGTTCATGTCGCCCATCTTGGTGAAGCCCAACCGATTGAGCTTCCGGAGCGTCGGCACCGACGGACCGAAGACCATATGGTCGATCCCGAGGACGTCGCGCATCCGATCGAGATTCCCTTGGCCCTCGGGAAGGTAGTTGTTGCCGTGATACGTGACGAGCAGCGGGTTCATCCCGTACTGCTTCATCAGGTAAGCCTGCCAGTAGCTGTCCTTGCCGCCGCTGACCGGCACGATGCAGTCGTAGTCGCTGCCGTCTGGGCGACGATAGCCGTCGATCAGCCGCTCGAAGACCTCGCGGCGCCGAGTCCAGAAGGCGTCGTCGGCGACCTTCGACATCTCTTCGCTGGCGCGGCACGCGCTGCAGACCCCTTCGCGGTCGAACATCGTGTTGACCGCTCGCATCGGATAGACGCATCGGCGGCAGTACTTCATGGCACAGTCCTCGTTCGAGATCCGATCCGACAGCGATTCAGGCCGCCTTGATTCCTTCGGGAACGCTGACTCCCAGACTCGGCCGCCGCATGTCGCAGTCGGCGTCGTACAGATGTCGCTTCGCCTTGAAGACGCTGTTCTCGCTGTAGTTGAAGATGTTCGCAGCCGCGACCGCTCGGGCTCCGCCGTCGCGAATCGCCTGCTCCATGTGCTCCCAGCTCCCGGCGCCGCCGAGCGCGATCACCGGCACGCGGACAGCGTTCGTGACGCTGCGGATCAGCGGGATGTCGTAGCCGTTTCCGGCTCCGTCACGATCGATCGACTGGATCAGCAGCTCACCTGCCCCGCGTTCGACCGCTTCGCGCGCCCAATCGGCGGCGGTGCGACCGGTCGGCCGCGTCCCGCCGTCGGCATAGACCTGCCACGAATCCCCTTCCTGCCGCGCGTCGATGCAGACGACGCAGCACTGGGCTCCGTAACGCTGCGCGACGCCGTCGATGAACGACGGATCGTCGAGCGCCGCCGTATTCAAGGACACCTTGTCGGCGCCGTGCCGAACACGCAGCGCGACGTCGTCGAGCGATCGGATCCGCCCGCCGAAGGTGAGCGGCATGAAGCATTTCGACGCGACCTGCCGGAGGATCGAGATTGGATCGCCGCCGATCCCGTCCCGCAGGTCGTCTCGCCCCAGGTCGTACTCGTCGTCGGGCGAGATATCCAGATAGATCAGTTCGTCCGACGCCCAGTCGCTCAGACGTTCGACGATCGTCGTCGGATTCCCCAGACGCTGATAGCGGCGAAAGCCCTTGCTCTGGACACAGACGCCGGAGCGCATCAGGACGACCGGAATCAGTCGGTTCTTCAGCATCCGTGCCTCCCGGTCCCCGCAGTTCGCACCGCGGCCGAGCGACCGCGTCCTTGCCGCCGAGCGATCCGTGCTCGGCGAGTCATTCGTCGATCCGGTCGATTGACCGATCGTTCAGATCACCTCGTACAGGAACTCGCGGTAGTCCCCTTGGTGACCGTGGAACAGATCGAACTTCCGGTAGATGCATCGCAGACGCGAGTGATCCAGCGGATATCGACTGGCCGGAATCCGCTCGAAACCGCGATTGACGACACCGGTCCGATCCATGTTGTTCAGCAGCAGGAACCGCTTCAGGCTGCGCTGCACCTGAGCCAGGTATTCGCTGAGCGTTCCCATCGGCATCTCGCTGAACGAGAAGGTGTTCAGGAAGAGGTCGACCGATCGATCGGCGAGCTTCGGAAGCGCGAAGTTCGGCATCAGGACCGCATCGGCTCCGGTCAGCACCTCGTCCAACGGACGCTGCGATTCGCCGTAGAGCACGATCTCGCGATCGGGAAGCGTCGCCATCAGGTAGTACGCCGCCAGCATCAGCGTCTCGGGAAGGTCGAAGTCCACGTAGGTCGTGCCGGGATAGTCGCGGAGCAGGAAGTAGGCCTGACCGCCGTAGCCGGCGCCGATCTCGGCGACCAGCGGACGACCGGTGCCGCGACAAAGTTCGCCGATTTGACTCGACAGGGCGTGATAACGAGTCGCCTTGGGAACGACCAGACGACCGTCGATCATCAGGCCCCACGGGTTGCCGACCTCGGGGACGTCAAGCACGCGGGCATCATGTTCGTGAATCGATCGCCAGATGGCGAAGTTGCGACGCACGTTCGTCTCGAACCGCTCCAGGTACGGCGCCTCGCGAGTCGTCAGTTGTTCGAACTTGGCGTACTCCTTGACGATCGGGCCGAGCTCGTTGCGCCAGAAGCAGCGGAGCTTCTCCGAGACCATCTGCGAGTCGCCGGCGAGCATGCCGTCATAGACTCCCTGACGCTCCGCCAGATAGTCGGCCCACTCCCCTCCGGGCTGATAGGCGGCCGGAACGCGGGGCTGATCCGCCTTGCAGGCGCGATAGCATTCCATCACGCGGCGGACGATCTCGTCGTGCCGGGCGGCCGAGATCTTGTCGGGACGCGGCTGGAGACCGTGGATCAGTTCGGCGGAAGGATACATGGGCTGATTCGCGAGCGGTTGGGCGGCGGACATGCGAGATCCTTCTCAATTGAGACGACAGAAGTTCGCCAACAGCGCAAGTCCGTCGCGCTGGCTCTTTTCGGGATGGAACTGGACGCCGTAGACCTGATCACGCTGCACGCAGGCGCAGAACGTCTCGCCGTAGTCGCAACTCGCCAGGACGCTTTCGGGGTCGGTCGGTTCGAAACGGAACGAATGAACGAAGTAGAACGACGGGTTCGGATCCAACCGCTCGAAGAGCGGCGAGGGTCGATTCAGTCGCAGCTCGTTCCAGCCCATGTGCGGCA
>DMPQ01000483.1:38716-39974 GCA_003455945.1 Planctomycetaceae bacterium | reverse complement strand
CGTTCCATCGCCGCCGGAAACGATCCGACTCCGGGCAGGATCAACCGATCCGCCTGCCCCATCGCTTCGGGCGAGTCGATCTCGAGCGGATCGACGCCGATGTGGCGAAGCGCGTTGCGGACCGAGGTGAAGTTGCCCGAACCGTAGTTGATCAGGCCGACGGCGTGCATCGCTACCTCCCCCTTTCGGCTTCGGAGCCGACGGTCGCCATCGAACGGTCTCGCACGACGTTCGGTCGACGCAAGGTGGTCTTCAATCGGACTNNGGCCGTCGATCGCTCCGCGCGCCCGCCGATGCATTTCGAGCAGCTCGTCCCGATGCGATTCCAGATGCGACAGATTGGCCGCGACGACGTTGAGCGCATCCTCGAACGGCCAGCCGGCGTGGATGCAGATCCCCTTCTCGACCAGTTCGCGAATCAGGAAGACATGTGCCCCGTCGTCGAAGACGTTGATCGACGGCAGCCCGGCGTAGGCCGCTTCGTAGGTGATCGTCCCTCCCGCCAGGATCGCCAGCGAGCAGGTCTGCATGACGCGCCACATCGAGTCGCTGGTCTTGGCCAGGATGATCTCATGCTGCCGATTCTCGCGGACGCACTCGACCAGCTTCTCGTACGAGTGGCCGTATCCTTCGCCGAGCAGCGTCCAGATCAGCAGCGGGGAGCGGACCTGACCGATCGCCCGCAGCGTCGCGAGCGTCTTGTTGTGCGCATCGGCTCCGCCCATCGAAATGACGACCGCGAGCGGTCGCTGTGCGACGTTCCGTTCGAACGCCGCTTCGTCGATCGGCAGGCATTGTTCGCGGATCACCGCGTACTTCAGTCCGTGTCGCACCTCGGGACCGCCGCGGCGCTCGCCGCCGAAGTTCCAGTCGTCGCCGAAGTACTCGGTCCGATGAAAGACCAGATCGACGTCGGCCAGGTGGTCGAAGATCGGACTCAGGCTGACCGTCGGTCCGGCGGCGGCCATCGGCGCGAAGGCCGCGTCGGGAATCGAGAGGGCATCGAAGACGACGACGTGCGGCCGGAACTCGCGATGCAGTTCCAGCAATTCCCGCTCGTCCGCACAGATCCGATAATCGAGTCCGCGGCCGGCCAGCAGGTTTTCCACGAACGACTCGCCGAGCACCGCGACCTTGACGCTCGAGCGGCGAGCCATCTCGGCGGCGACGCAGCGCGTACGCATCACGTGACCGAGGCCGTCCTTTCGGGAGCCTCGGCAGACGAAGAGGACGCGCTGGAGCGGACCGAGATTCATGA
>DMPQ01000483.1:0-38672 GCA_003455945.1 Planctomycetaceae bacterium | reverse complement strand
TCGACCGGCGGACGCATCGCCGCTTCGACCTGCCGGATGTCGGCGACATAGTCGGCCAGCATCTTCGGCTCCATCGCGTACGCGTGGTCGAAGCCGGGACTGGTCCGGTCGAGCGTGAAGTGCTTCTCGATCCAGCTGACGCCGAGCGCCGTCGCGGCCGCCGCAGCCAGGCTATTCTCGGTGTGGTCGCTGAGTCCGATCGGATAGCCGAACTCGCGCTTCAGCGTTTCGAGAAAACCGAGATTCATGTTCGACGTCGGACAGGGATAGACGCTGACGCAGTGCATCAGGACCAGATCCTTGTGCCCCGTCGCCTCGATCGCCCGCACGCTCTCTTCGACTTCGGCGAGCGTCGACATGCCGGTCGAGACGATCAGCTTGCGACCGGTCGCCGCCGCCGCTTCCAACAGCGGAATGTTGTTCAGATCGCAGCTGGCGATCTTCACGTACGGCGGCGCGAACTCCTCGAGCAGCGCGAGACTTCGATCGTCGAAGACGCTCGCGCTCATCGGCATCCCGATTTCGCGGGCATGACGGGCGACATCGCGCCAAGCGTCATCCGAGAGCATTCCCTTGCGACGAGCGGCGACGACCTCGTTGTCGACCCACTCCCCCTCCTTGCGCACCTTTTCGACGTACAGCCCCTCGGGATAGATGATCTGGAACTTGACCGAGTCGGCTCCCGCCTCGCGCGCCACGGCGACCAGGCGACGGGCGGCGTTCGGATCGGCGTTATGGTTCGTTCCCGCTTCGGCGATGATGTGGATCGGATTCACTTCGGCCTCGCATCGGATGACCGATCGCCCGGCGGCGATCGGAACTCGGGGTCGTTCGGAAGTTCGACGGGGTCGCGCGACTCAGGCGGCCAGCCGGAGGACCGGCGGACGCTTCGGCTCGACCGCGTCGTGGTACGCGTGCACCTCGCCGGCGAACTGCCGGAAGGTCGAATCGAACTGATCGTAGAACGCCTGCCAGAGCGGCGCGTTGGCTCGCTTCAGCCGGTCGAGATCGTCCATCCGATCCATCCGGTCGCGGATCGCGCCCATCAGGTTCGGCTCTTCGATCATGTTGATGTTCCACTCGCCCAGACCGAGCGTGTCGATCAGCGAGAGAGCCCGTTCGTCGTAGCTGATCTTGATCGTCGGACAGCCGAACGAGACGCAAGGGAGGAACGAGTGCAGGCGGTAGGTGACGTTCAGGGCGCAGCGGGACAGCAGCGCCAGATAGGTCATCACGTCACCGGTGTAGACATAGTCGACGTCCGAGAACGAGGCGGCGAACGCGATGTCCCGATGATCGTGGCAGAGCAGACGGACGTCGCCGTAACCGCGCTGACGCAGCAGCGCCAGGATGTCGAGGATGTCGTTGCGGACGCGAGCCTGCTTTTCGAGCGGGATGCTCATCAGGTCGGGAGTGCGGACCGAAACGAGGGCGGTCCGATCGAGCGCTCCCGGCACGTCCGGCAGGCGGTGCATCATCCGATCGAGATAGATCGTCGGGCAGCCGCCGATCGTCGTGTTCCGGCAACCGATGCTCGCCATGTGCTCCGAGGTCGCTCGATCGCGCAGCAGCGCGAAGTCGACTCGCTCGTCGAGCGCCTTCAGGATCCGGTCGGGCATCGTGTCGGTCCGCCGGACCAGTTCGAGTCGTCGGTTGTAGACGCGCCCGCGACTGACGCTGAAGACCATCAGCGGGACTTCGAGAGCGCCGAGCGCGTCGAGCTGCACGTCGAGCTCGCCGTTCTCGAACAGGTTGCCGCCGCCGATGATGACGCCGTGGCCGTACTGGTTGATCTCGTAGATGGTCTTGCTCGTCAGCCCCGCCTTAGCCTGACTCTCGTAGCGACTGGTCGCCGGCAGGTTGATCAGGTTCACCACTTCGCCGAAGGCGTTGTAGATGAAATGCTGCATCCCCAGATAGATCGCGTCGTTACCGACGTTGAAGCCCTTCGGCCGGATACAGAAGAGATTGATCATGCGGCCCTCCGTGGCGCGGGAACCTGTTCGATGGCGTGCTCCCAAGTGACGCTCGGCCAGTGGGTCGGTTCCCCGCCGACAAAGGCGCGGAACCGCTCGAGGTCCTCGGGGGTATCGACGGTCAGGACATGGTGCGAAAGGTCCTCGCCGCTCCGGACCAAGGTCCGATGCTTCAGTCGCGGCAAGGCTCGGTAGATCGCTCGCGTGACGTGTTCCCGATCCTCGCGGTCGTCGGTCTCGGCGAGCAGTTCGGTCAGCGTCCGGGTCCGGATCAGTTCGACCGCGACGCCGTAGGGATAGGTGCGAGGGACGAGATTCGTGACGAACTCCAGCGACTCGGCCGTCATCAGTCGGAACGACTGGCGGAGCAGACGACCGTCGACGAACGGGCTGTCGCCGTTGACCCGAGCAAAGGCGTCGAGCTCCAGATACCGCGCGGCGTCGAGCATCCGTCCGGCGACATCATCGAGCGAGCCGCGGCAGCAGACGAGCCCCTCGCGGCGGCAGTATTCGGCGATCGGATCGTCCGACGGATCGACGCTGGTGGCGATCGCAAGCGGGACGCCGAGCGATTCCAGGCGGCGGTGGACGTACCAGAGAAGCGGCCGTCCGGCGACCGGCGCAAGCGTCTTCCCCGGCAGACGCCGTGAGGACATCCGACAGGCGATGATCACGCCGTGACGCATGACTCGTCCATGAGTGCGTGTTCCGAACGACGATCCCTCCGTTGGATCGCCGCGCGACCGCCCCGGATGGGGCCGGCCGCAATGCTCCGAGCGATTTGATAACCGATCGGGGGCCTTTCGGGAAAGAGCGAAAACTCGGGGGGCGTGATCGGTCGGGCCTCGAAGAACCACCGCGGATCGGAAACTCCGACTCGGCGTCCTCGGTGAACTCGGTGATTACGAATCCCCGAACGCCTTGATCACCACGGAGTTCACGAAGGTCGCGAAGACGAGAAGTTCATTGCTTGTGCCTCGTCGGTCGGGGATGATCAGAGTCCCTCCGGCCCCGCTCCCTGCGGAACGGCCGCTCGACTTCCCACCACCACTCGTGTCGAGGCTCGGGTCATGCCCCGGTTCCCGCACGCTCTTCGCCTCGGCGTTCCCCGGTGGCGTTCGCTTTTCGCTCGCCCCCGACCGTACTGCCTGCTGCTGCTCGTCTTGTCGCTGGTCGGTTCGGTTTCGGCGGACGAGCCGCTCGAAGACGGATCGGTTCGACACGAATCGAGCGACCGCGAGACCGCGCTGCGGATCTATCGCGAACGTCTCAGGCCGGTGCTGCGCGACAAGTGCTACAGCTGCCACGGCGCTCTGAAGCAGGAGGGGAATCTGCGAGTCGATTCGGTCGAGGGGATGCGGGTCGGCGGCGATTCCGGCTCGGCGCTGAAGGGGGATGGAGCAGGGGAGGGGGAGTCGGAGGCGCTCCTGCTGACTCGGGTCATCGAGAGCGATCTTTCGCTCAGGATGCCGATCGACGGGGCACCGCTGGAGCCCGAGCAGCTTGCCGATCTCGAGTTCTGGCTGGCCCAGGGAGCTCCGGCTCCCGAGGAAGATCGCCCCGAACCCTCCCCCGACGAGCACTGGGCCTTTCGACTTCCTCGGTCGGCACCGACGCCGACTCCGCCGGACCGGCCCCGATTCGACGAGCGGGACCGGAGTCCGATCGACGCCTTCGTCTCGCGACACCTTGCGGAGCGAGGGCTGATCGCAGCGGACGAAGCGGACCGCGCCACGCTGCTCAGACGACTGTCGCTCGATCTGACCGGATTGCCGCCGACCGCCGACGAGATCATGGCGTTCGTCGCCGATCCCGCTCCCGACGCCTACGAACGACAGGTCGATCGACTGCTCGCATCGCCGGCGCATGGCGAGCGATGGGCGCGGCACTGGATGGACATCTGGCGTTATGCCGACTGGCATGGTCGGCGGATGGTTCCCGACGTCTGGAACAGCGCGCCGCAGATCTGGCGCTGGCGCGACTGGATCGTCCGGTCGCTGAACGAGGATCGCGGTTACGACACGATGGTCCGCGAGATGCTCGCGGCCGACGAGATCGCTCCCGGAGATCCGAACGCGGCGGTCGCCACCGGCTATCTGATCCGCAACTGGTACGCCTTGAACCCGAACGACTGGATGCGTTCGAACGTCGAACATGTCTCGCGGGCGTTTCTCGGTCTGTCGATGCAGTGCGCTCACTGCCACGATCACAAGTACGACCCGATCACGCAGCACGACTACTTTGCCTTTCGGGCGTTGTTCGAAACGATCGGAGTCCGTCAGGATCCCTGGCCCGGCGAAGAGGATCCCGGACCGTTCCAGGAATACGAGTACTCGACGCTGCGCCGAGTCGAGCGCCGCGGCCTGGTCGCTATCTGGGATCGCTCGCCCGACGCGCCGACCTGGTGGTATTCGGGAGGGGACGAGCGGAATCGAGACGCATCGCGAGGGTCGATCGCCCCCGCGCTACCGAAGTTCCTGGCCCCCGACGGGAGCTCGCCGAAGCGGATCGAGCTGCCGTCGTACGGAGTCGTCCCGACGCTGCATCCGGCCTACCGCGGCGCGATCGAACGATCGTTCGAGGAACGGATCGCGACGCTCCATCGCCGACTGGAATCGCTCGATCCGCAGCGAGCGTTCGAGGTCGAGCGTGAACTGGCGGATGCCCGCGAGCGGCATGCCGTCGCAGTCGCCGAGCGCCGCGCCGCGGTCGGCTCCGCGGCCTTGTCGGGCGAGCGATCGCTCGAAGTCGATGCTCGTTCGGGGCGCCGGATCATTCAGCGGTCCCTCCTCGAACTCGATCGGCTGGCCGCCGGCACCCTGATCTCGTTTCGGGTCCGGCTGCTGACCGACCGCCACTTCAACATGCAGCTGGCGCGCGATGCGGCCGCCGGCCTGACCGCCGGCTATGTCGGTTTCGATGCGGGACGGATCCTGACCTATCGCCCCGGCTCCTTCGACGAGATCGAGATCGGACGTTACGACCATACGGCAGGAGAACAGGAGTTCCTGGTGCGCTGGTCGCTCGAGCCCGACGACGATCGGGCGCAACTGGACGTCACCGATCCGACCGGGACGCGCTCGTTCGCCTCGGCCAAGGCGGCGATCAACGGCTGGAATCCGATCGGCGATCCGAACCGACCGATCACCTTCGATATCCGCAACGGCCAGCATGTCCTGCTGGACGACCTGGTCGTCGCTTGCCCCGAAACGATCGACTCGTCCGACGGTCCTCAGTCGCAAATCACGGATCGAGTCGTATTGAAGGTCGACTACGAACCGGCGACGGGACTCGCGAGCGATGACGGCCGTTTCGAGGAAGGGGACGAACTCTTCGGCGCACCGCATTGGCTCGGATCGTTCCTCGACGAAGGTACCGCCTCGGCGATCGTCACGTCGGTCCTGCTCGACGAGAACCTGCATCGCTCGGCCGGCGAAGTCCGACGTCTCGCGGGGCGCCGCAAACTGGTCGATCTCGAACGACCGGGAATCGAAGCGGAGCTGCGCCGAATCCTCGCGGATCGGGAACGTCAGCTCCGACGACACGAAGCGGAAGCACTTCGAGCGGACGGCTCCGGTTCGTCGACGGACGAGGCGATCGCACGAGTCGAACAACGGGCGATCGACGCCGAACGGGACTATCGAACGGCAGTGCAGGAGACGGAAGGGACGATCGCGGCGTTCGAGATGGCAGAGGCGACTGCGTCGGAGGGGCCCGATTCGGCCGCGCGACAGGTCGCCGCTCGCCGGCGCCTCGATGCGGCTCTCGCAGCGACCGCAACGTCCGAATCCGCCGAGTCGATCTCGACCTACGAGTCGCTTCCGCCGTTCGGCCGCTCCTACGCGACCTTCAGCACGGGGCGTCGTACGATGCTCGCCGACTGGATCGTCAGCCCATCGAATCCTCTCGCGGCGCGCGTCGCGGTCAATCATGTCTGGGGGAGGCACTTCGGTCGCCCGTTGGTGGCGTCGGTCGACGACTTCGGTCGGAACGGCGCGCCGCCGTCGCACCCCGAACTGCTCGATCGGCTGGCCGTCGATCTGGTCGCCGAGCACTGGAGTCTCGAGCGACTGTCGCGCCGGATCGTGCTGTCGAGCGTCTATCGACGCGATTCGCGCGTTTCGCAGGCATTGCGTTCGCAATCGGAGCGAGATCCGGAAGCGGTGTCGCTCTGGCGACGAGTTCCGGGACGAATGGAAGCCGAACTGATCCGCGACGCGATCCTGGCGGGGTCCGATCGCCTCGACCGACGCTTCGGAGGGGAGGAGCTCGAGAACGAGCGTTCGTTCGATCTGACTCGCCGCTCGCTCTACTTCAGTTGCCAGCCGGAGATCGATGGGCGGAGCGAGTTCGCGGCGCTCTTCGATGCCCCCGATCCGCTGCAGTGCTATCGCCGCACCCGCTCGCTGATGCCTCAACAGGCGCTCGCCCTGACCAACAGCCGATTGATCGACGAGTCGTCGATGGCCGCCGCGACGGCGATCTCGGAACGGGCCCACGGCGATCCGGATAGGTTCGTCGATCTCGCCTGGCTCGAACTGCTCGGACGTCCGGCGAACACGGACGAGCGAGAAGCCTGTCTGACGTTTCTTCACGCCACCGGCGACGGCGGGACGATCGACGTCGCGAGCGAATCGTCGAAAGAGGCCGCCGCGTCACGTCGCGCCGCACTCGTTCGCGTCCTCTGGAACCATCACGAGTTCCTGACGATCCGCTAATCCTTACTCCCTCGACGATCACACACCTTCTCGACGCATCGAGTCGCGCCATGTCGCTCCGCCATCGCACGTCACCGGACGAAGCCTCGAACGAGTGCGGTTGTCGTCGTCGGTTCCTGTTCGACTGCGGATTGGGATTCGGCAGCCTGGCGCTCGCCTCGCTGCTGGCGACCGACGCCACAGGGACGACGGCGGACCAGGAGCGCGAGTCGGACGCGCACGAAAGATCGCCGCTGCATCACGCGCCGCGAGCCAAATCGGTGATCTGGGTCTTCCTGTCGGGAGGCTACAGTCACGTCGAGACGTTCGATCCCAAACCGGCGCTGAACACCTACGCGGGAATGACGTTCGACAAGACGCCGTTCGAGAACCCGGTCGACTCGCCGCTCCACAAGAAGCGGTTCCGCTCGGTCGCCGCCGAAGAGATCAACGTGCGGGACGTCTATCCGATCATCTATCCGATGCAGGTCGGGTTCCGCCGTCATGGCGAGTCGGGAATCGAGATGACCGACTGGTGGCCTCATCTGGCCAAGCAGATCGATCGTCTCTGTTTCGTCCGCAATTGCTGGACGACCGACAATGACCATGCGGCCGAGAACCAGTTCCATACCGGTCGACATCGATTGGACGAGACGCAACCGTCGATCGGATCGTGGGCCGACTACGGTCTGGGGTCGCTCAACGACAACCTGCCGAAGTACGTCGTGCTCGGCGGTCCGACGCGAGCCGATACGCGAGCGTCGATCGACGCCTATTACCTGGGCCCGCGTCATACCGGCGTTCCGCTCGCCCTCGATCCGAACGCTCCGCTTCCGTTCGGTGTCCGGCCCGCGGGGCGCAGCGAATCGGCTCAGCGACAGGAGTTCGACCTGATCGAGCGTCTCGGACGGATCGCACAGCGCCAGACGCCGGAAGATGCCGAGCTCGAAGCTCGACTCCGCGCGTACGAGCTCGCGTTCCGGATGCAGTCAGCGGTGCCTGAGGGGATCGATCTGGCGAGCGAGACGGCCGAGACGCGGGCGCTCTACGGGCTGGACCGTCCCGAGACCGAAACGGCCGGCAACCGTCTGCTCGCCGCGCGTCGACTGGTGGAGCGCGGGGTCCGCTTCGTCCAGGTCTATCCGTCCGGCTACGGAGCATGGGACTCGCATCAGAAGCTGAAGGAGAACCACGAGAAGCTCTGCACGAGCGTCGATCGTCCGATCGCCGGGCTGATCGAGGATCTGTCGCGCCGCGGGCTGCTCGACGAGACGCTTGTCGTCTTCTGCACCGAGTTCGGCCGGACCCCGGGGCTGGAGCAGCGGAGCGGTGGCGTCGATGGGCGCGATCACCATCCGAACGGCTTCACGATCTGGTTGGCCGGGGGCGGAACGAAGAAGGGGCACGTGCATGGCGAGACGGACGAACTCGGCTACCACGCACTCGGCGACGGGCATTACGTCACCGACCTGCACGCGACGGTCCTCCACCTGCTCGGTCTCGACAATCGGCGCCTGGTGCTCCCCGATCGTCGACGCCTGGAGATCGATCACGGCCGAGTGATCGACGAGATTCTTGCCTGAACGGCGAAAGGTCCGGCCTGACCGACGCGTCGGGAAGGAGCGTTCGGGACGAGAGGGTCCCGAGAGCCGCTCCGCCGCTCCGTCGCCTCGAAAGGGGGCGGAACGAGCGAGCCGAAGGAAGACTGCGAATAGGGAACCAGAACGATGGGAATCGACGTCAAGGGTCAGGTGGCTCTGGTGACCGGAGCGAATCGAGGGATCGGGCGAGCGATCGTCGACTCGCTGATCGCTCATGGAGCGGCGAAGGTCTACGCGGCGGTTCGGGACGTCGCGTCGGCAGCGCCACTCGTCGCCGCGCACGGCAGCCGGATCGTGCCGCTGGAACTCGATCTGCAACAGCCGGCGACGATCCTCGCGGCGGCTCGCACCGCGAGCGACGTGACGATCGTGATCAACAACGCCGGTGTCCTGCGAACGGCGACGGCGCTCGATGCGGGAGCGATCGAGGCACTGGCGTACGAGATCGAAGTCAACGTCAACGGCCTGCTTCGGATGGCTCAGGCGTTCGCTCCGGTGCTGAAGAAGAACGGCGGAGGCGCGTTCGGTCAGCTCAACTCGGTCGCCTCGGTCAAGGCGTTCCCGGGCTTCTCGACCTACTGCGCCTCGAAGGCCGCGGCGTACTCGCTCACCCAGTCGCTCCGCGAACTGCTCGCCGAACAGGGGACGCACGTGCTGAGCATCCATCCCGGGCCGATCGCGACCGATATGGCGAACGACGCCGGCTTGGCCGAGATCGCCGAACCGGCTTCGCTGGTCGGCGAAGGAATCGTCGCGGCTCTGAAGGCCGGCGACTTCCACTTGTGGCCCGACACGATGGCCAAGCAGGTCGGCGGCGCCTACGCCGACTTCGCTCGGAACGTCGTCGAAGCGAGCGGCGGCGAATGAGAATCGTACGGAGCGGACCTCGAGGAACGCGAGGTCCGTCCGTTCCGGTAGCGGACGACGCGTGCGCTTCACGAGCCCTCGTCGTCCGCGACGGCTCGGCATGACGATTGCACTCTCGGATTCTTCGGATCTCGAAACGACCTCTTCGGTCAGGAGTCTGAAGATGAACGGACGGCAACAACGATCAGAGACAGCACGATGTCGCACGGCGCGAACCGATTCGGCGCATCGCTGGGCGATCGGGCTCGCGCTTCTGGCCTTCGGCGGAGTCTGGGCATCGCCCGACCTCGGTCACGATGCCAAGGGTTGGTCCCCTCCGCAGCAGCAAGGATCACGCGGCGGTGGGCGAGGTTTCGGCCGGCGGTTTCGCGGGGGACGGGGTCCGGTTGTCGGCTCTTCCGAAACGACCTCGGAGGGGGCCGACGGTTCCGCAGCGACGAACGAACCGACGATCCGTCAGGAGGATGCCTCTCCCTCGTCGACAGCGACCGACGAGACGGCAGCGGAGCGGTTCGAGAAGGATCGCGAACTCTTCCACGCCCTGTTGTCGCGACATGACGAGATCCGGCGCACGGTCGAGAATCTGGAAGACGGCGTCCGCACGCTGACCGAAACCGACGATCCGGAACTCGCCGAGCTGATTCGGGAGCACGTCGCTCGGATGAAGTCGCGTGTCGAAGAGCCGGCTCCGATCCACCTGCGCGATCCGCTCTTCGCCGAGCTGTTCCGTCACCATGACCGGATCGAAATGACGGTCGAGGCGACCGAGAAAGGGGTTCGCGTCGTCGAGCGTTCGGACGATCCGTACGTCGCGACTCTGATCCGCGCCCATGCGGCGGTAGTCGATGCGTTCGTGCGCGTCGGTCAGCCTGAGGTGCGCCGCAATCACGAGGTTCCGGCTCGTCCCCCGACGAATCCGAAGGAGTGACGATCGACGTTCCGAAAGGGCGCCCGGTCGGCATGTCTCGGACGAGGTGACTTTGGCGTTCTCGGCGGCTCGGCGCTTGCTTGCGGCCGACGGCTGCCGGACGATGACGCTTCGGCGATCGCTCCCCCGGCGATCGCCGTCCCACCTCACCACCGAGACGAGCCGCCGCCATGAAGGTCGTGGTCACCGACTACACGTTTCCCGATCTCGAGATCGAAACGGGCCTCCTCGAACCGCTCGGACATCAGGTCGTGGCGCAGAAGGAGAAGCTCTCCGCCGAGCGACTCCGGCCGCTGGTCGCCGATGCCGACGCCGTGATCGTCCAGTTCGCTCCGGTCGATCGCTCGGTGGTCGAAGCGATGACGCGAGCCAAGGTGATCGTCCGCTACGGGATCGGCGTCGACAACGTCGCCCTCGATGCGGCTCGCGAACGAGGCATCCCGGTCGTCAACGTTCCGGACTACTGCATCGACGAAGTGGCGGATCACACGCTGGCCCTGCTGCTCGCCGCGACCCGGCAGGTCGTCGCCAACGATGCTCATGTACGCGGCGGCGCGTGGGGGCTCGCGACGCCGCTCGACCGGATGCGGACGCTCAAGGATCTGACGGTCGGCGTGGTCGGTTTCGGTCGGATCGGTCGCGAGGTGGTCGCGCGGCTGCGCGGCTTCCGATGTCGCGTGCTCGTTTCGGATCCGATCGTCGGAGACGACGAGATCGCGGCGGCCGGAGCGACGGCGGTACCGTTCGATCGTCTGCTCGCATCCAGCGACGTCGTGACGCTTCACTGTCCGTCGACCGACCGGACCCGCGGCATGATGAACCGCGCGACCTTCGCCGCGATGCGTCCGGGGGCGATTCTGGTGAATGTCGGCCGAGGTGATCTGGTCGACACGGACGCGCTGCTCGAAGCGCTCGAATCGGGCCATCTGTCCGATGCCGCGCTGGATGTCTTCTCGGTCGAGCCGCTGCCGATCGACCATCCGCTCCGCCGGCGAGCCGGAACGGTTCTGCAGTCGCACATCGCCTCGGCGAGCGTGCCGGCGGTCCGCAAGCTCCGGCTGACCGTCGCCCAGGCAGCCGCCGACGCGCTCGCCGGCCGCCCCTCCTCGAACGTCGTCAACGGGGTTCTCGCTCGCTGACGCGCCGGGGTGGCTCGTCGGCGACGATTGCAGCCGCGCTCGATCGTCGCCGCTCGTGTCGCTCCTCTGCATTCCGATTCGTCTCGCTCGTTACCGCCGCTCGCGAGGCTCGACATGTCCGGCGCCGGTCCGCCAGCTCCCTCGTCCGGAATCGGGCGTCGCGTCTCGATCGCGGAACTCGACCGATTCGTCTGTCAGGCGCTCGAGCGCGCCGAGGTACCGGAGGGTCCGGCCGAGATCGTCGCCGAGGCGCTGGTGACGACCGACGCGATGGGCATCTCGACTCACGGCACCAAACTGCTCGCCGGCTATCTGAAGAAGCTGCTGGCGCGCGGGTATCGCCCCGATGCGATTCCGCGGATCGAACGCGAAGGTCCGGCGTGGGGGATCATCGACGGCGATGGAGGGCTCGGACAGATCGGCTGCCGTGCAGCGGTCGAACTGGCGATGCGCAAGGCATCGCAGGTCGGCGTCGCGCATGTCGGCCTGCGGAACACCGGCCACATCGGTGCCGCCGGCTTCTTCGCGTCGTTCGCGGCACGGAACGGCTTCGTCGCGCTCGTCACCGGCAACGATATCCCGAGCGTCACCGCTCCCGGAGCACGGCGCGCCGTGCTCGGCAGCAATCCTCTCGCCTGGGCCGCCCCGACCTCGAACGATCCGATCGTGCTCGACATCGCCACTGCGGCGGTCGCCGGCGGGAAGGTGTATGCGGCGCGAATGCGAGGCGAACCGATTCCGGCGAGCTGGCTGGTCGACGCCGACGGTCTGCCGACGACCGATGCCTCGCTCTATCCGGACCGCGCGTCACTCGCGCCGATGGCCGGACACAAGGGATACGGACTCGGTCTGTTCTGCGAGCTGCTCGCCGGCGTGTTGCCCGGGGGACGGATGACGTGGGAGATCGGCAGCTGGATCTTCGATGATCCTTCGCTCCCGTCGGGTCACAACGCTTCGTTCACGCTGTGGGATCCGGCGATCTTCGCGTCGCGTGAGTCGTACCTGGAGCGGATCGATCGCTTGGCGAACGAGATTCGCGCGGTCGAGCCGGCCGTCGGATCGCGTGAAGTGTTGTTGCCCGGCGATCTCGAGTGGCGTCGCGCCTTGCACGCCGCCGCCGACGGCATCCTCCTTCCCCCCGACGTCGTCGACAAGCTCGACGAAGCGGCGACGCTCGTGACGATCCCGCCGTGCGACTATCTCGACCCGGATCCCTGATCACTCACCTTCGACCTCGGCTCGGGCTATCGACCGAATCTCAGCCCGTCGATCGCCACTCCCACCTCCCACGGAACTCACCTGATGAAGATCATCCGCTTTCTCGATCCTGCGGGGAACGTTCGATTCGGATGTCGCCACGACGACGGCCGGACGACGCTATTGGCCGGAGATCCGATCGTCGACGGAGTTATCGTCGATACGGGGAACGAGACCGAAGTCGGGAAGCTGCTCGCGCCGCTCGAACCGCGCGACATCATCTGCATCGGTCTCAACTACCGGAAGCATGCCGCGGAAGGGAACCAGGCGATCCCCGAGCATCCGGTCGTCTTCATGAAGAACGTCGGCGCGGTCCAGGATCCGGACGGACCGATCATGCTGCCGCGTCGCCTGCGGAGCGACAAGGTCGACTACGAGTGCGAGCTGGCGGTGGTGATCGGCCGCCGCTGCCATAACGTCTCGCGAGCCGAAGCGCTGTCGTACGTGCTCGGCTATACGTGCGCCGACGACGTCAGTGCGCGCGACTGGCAGATGAACGGCGGCGGAGGGCAGTGGTGTCGTGGCAAGACCTTCGCCACCTTCTGTCCGCTCGGCCCCTGGATCGTGACGACCGACGAGATCACGAACCCGAACGAGCTCGGCATCCGGACGATCCTCAATGGCCAAGTGATGCAGGACTGGAACACGAACGACATGATCTTCGACGTGCCGACGCTGATCGAGTTCCTCTCGGCGAGCACCGTCCTGGTACCGGGGACCGTCATCCTGACCGGTACGCCGCACGGCGTCGGAGCGGCTCGCAAACCGCCGGTCTACCTGCAGCCGTCCGACACCGTGACGATCGAGATCGATCGGATCGGCCGCCTGACCAATCCGGTGATCGAGGAACCGATCTGAACGATCGCGCGAAGGAGGGCGTCGCGATCCCCGCAGNNTCCGATCGCGCGACCGATTTCCGCTCTCCCATCTCCCGCCACTTCCGAGAGAGACGACGATGCACGCTTCTTCCGCGAATCGTTGCGGTCCGTTCGGCAGGGTCGGACGAACGACCTCGGGCGTTCGCTCGCGAGCCGTCCGGGTCGTCGAGCGATGCCTGCGAACCGCTTTGGTCGGCAGTCTGTTCGTGCTGGCCTTCGATCGGATCGAAACGGGCAAGGTGTCGAGCGTCGCGGCTCAGGAGATGCCGTCGCGATTCATCGATCACTCGCTGCTGATCGCCGAAGACTATCCGTGCACCTGGCCGACGCATCCGTTCCCCCGGTTTCGCTTGTCGCATGAGCGGACGATCGGGTCGGACAGCCTGTACAACGTCGACGTGCTGATGATCGACGGGAACACCGGCACGCAGCTCGATGTCCCGCCGCACTCGGTCGCCCGTCCCGATCTGAATCGCGAGAAGTCGGGCCCGTTCGGGCTGGCGTATGTCGACAAGATCGAACCATGGCAGTTCGGCGGTCGCGCTTGTGTCGTCGACGTCCGTGATCTTCGCGATTCCGGGGCGCCGGGAGTCAGTCCGCTGATCGGCCCGGAGCGGATCGAGGCGTTCGAGCGGACTCATGGCCCGGTCGGCTTCGGTGACGTGGTCCTCTTCCGCAGCGACTATACCGACGCCTACTACCGCCCCTTTCCCGAAGGGCATCGCTTCCTGAACGACGTGCTCGACCGCCGTGCGCCGGGTTACCCCGATCCGAATCCGGAGTGCATGGAATTGCTCGGCCGGCGAGGCGTTCTGGCGCTCGGCACCGACAGCGCGAGCATGGGGCCGCTCCCCGACTTGGCCGAACCGACTCATTACGCCGGCCTGAAGTACGGCATGATCTGGACCGAGAGCGCGACGTCACTCGGCTCACTGCCGGCGACCGGAGCGTTCTACGTGATGCTCGGACCGCGTCACGCTGGGGCTCCGTACGGCGAGTGCCGGGCCTTTTCGATCGTCGGCGGCGAGTTGCCCGAACGGCTGATCGCCTCGGCCAAGGCGAAGCGGGGGGTCGACNNCGCCGCTGACTCATCCCGGACACGGAACCGGTCGTCACCGCCAGGTCTATCTGAAGGTCGACTTTCTCTACAGCGACTATCTCGACCTGTGGCATCACACGCACGTGATGGATGCGATGACCGGAACGCATCTGGTTCCGCCGGCCTACGCATTGCCGGAACCGGGAACGCGCCCCGAATACTCTCCCGAAGTGCGCGGCTGGCTCGAACGGTACGAGCGGGAGTTCGGCCCGCGCGGAACGAGTCGGATGACGGTCGATCAGGTGCCGCTGTCGTGGACCTGCGGCCCGGTTCGAGTGATCGATGTTCGCGATCTGGTCGGCTCGACCGATCCGTCGTCGCGCCCCGCCTCGCCGGCGATCACCGCCGATCGGATCGTGGCCGACGAGGCGGAGCATGGCGAGATCGTTCCCGGCCAGATCGTCATCTTTCGGACCGGGCATCTGGATCGGCATCTGCGCGACGGAGTCGATCCGAGCGGCGTGTGGGACGATCCGCTGAAGGGGAAGACCGAAGGTTGGCCGGCGGTCGATGCCTCCGCAATCGCGCATCTGGCGACGCGCGGCGTGAAGTGCGTCGCGACCGATGCCCCTGATCTCGGCGGCGTCGATCCCGAATCGGCGGCGCGCACCTATTGGGCTCTCGGCAGTCGAGAAATGGTCGGCGTGGAGTTTCTGCATCGCGTCGGCGAGATCGAGTCGCAGGCCTACTTCCTGTTCGCGGCGCTTCGCATCCGCGACGGTCATGGCGCCCCGGGGCGCGCGATCGTCCTGCAGTAGACGATGCGACGACCGAACGGCGACGCGCAGGGAGCGGATGATGAGTCACGAGCCCGACCGAGACCGACGCGATGCGATCCTTGCCGACGACGGTGATCGGAACGCCGCGCCGTCGCTCGGCTCCCGCAACGAACCGTCGGAGAACGCGGCGCACGAATCGCACGGCGGCATTCCCGCCTGGACCGTCGACGATCTTCCCGAGCCGCCGGCGCTCGCGTGGCGTCACTGGACCCGGTTCATCGGACCGGGGATCGTGATGATGGGGATTCAGATCGGCGGAGGAGAGTGGCTGTTCGGGCCCGAGATCACCGCCAAGTACGGCGGCGGACTGATGTGGATCGCGACGATCGCGATCCTGGTCCAGGTCTTCTACAACCTGGAGTGCGGTCGCTACGCGCTCTACTGCGGCGAGCCGGTCCTTACCGGCTTCATGCGCAAGGCTCCGGGGCCGGCCTTTTGGGCAGCGGTGATGCTGCTGCTGAACGGCAGCGCGCTCATTCCGGGGCTGTCGACGCACGGAGCCGCGATTCTCGCGGCACTGGTGCTCGATCGGCCGCCGGGGGACGACGACCGATGGCTCGTCACGCTATTGGCCTACCTGGCACTCGGCGGCGTCGCGCTGCCGATGCTGATCGGCGGCAAGGTCTACAACCTGCTGCAGGTCGTGATGACCGCCAAGGTCGTGCTCGTGCTCGGATTCTGCCTGATCGTCGGCATCGTCTTCGTTCCGGCGGAGGCGTGGGGGAAGGTCTTCGTCGGCTTCGTCCAGTTCGGCAATGTCCCGGTCGCCGACGCCGACGGCAACGAGACGGTGGTGAACGCGTTCGGCCACTATCACGAGCATGGCGTCTGGCCGGTGATCGCGCTCGCCAACATCGCGGTTCTCGGCGGCTTCGCCGGCTATGCAGGAGGGGGCGGCCTGGCCAACTCGACCTACAGCAACTTCGTCCGGGACCAAGGCTGGGGGATGGGGAAGCTGGTCGGCGCGATCCCGAGTGCCGTCGGCGGCGGAAGGGTCTCGCTGAGTCATGTCGGCAAGGTCTTTCCGCTGACGGTCGCGAATCTGCAGCGCTGGCGAGGCTGGTGGCGGCGAGTCCTGATGGATCAGATTCTCGTCTGGGCTCCCGGCTGCTTCATGGGAATGGCGTTCCCCGCGCTCCTGTCGATCGAGTTCGCGACGCATTCGCCGATCTTTCGCGGCGAAACGAAACTCGAATGGGCCCAGGCGCTGATCTCGGCCGACGGGTTGCGTCATGCGCCCGGCCTCGGAACCGCCGTCACCAACGTGCTGTGGGTCGCAGCGCTGATCGCCGGACTGGCGGTGATGTTCCCCAGTCAGATGTCGATCGTCGACGACTTTGCGCGACGCTGGACCGACGCCGCCTGGACCGCGAGCCCGACCGTCCGTCGCTGCCTGAAGCCGAAGGACGTCAAGTGGATCTACTACGCGATCCTCGGCGCGTACGTCCTCTGGTCGTTCGTCTGCGCCTATCTGTTCGCCACGTACGGAAGCCCGAAGCTGATGACCCTGGTCATCGCCAACCTGAACAACCTCGCGATCGGCATCACCGCGATTCAGCTCCTGTGGATCAATCTGACGCTGCTCCCTCGCGAGATCCGCCCGCGACTGCATCACATCCTCGGCATGCTCGCCTGCGCCGCGTTCTATCTGGGGCTGGCCGTGATCGTCTTTCTGACGAAGCAATGGCCCGGCCTTCGCGAACTGCTGGGGGTCTAAGCCAGCTCGAACGCTCGACACGACGGCAGACAAGCAGACGACAACACCGAGTCCGATGACACCGAATCCGATGACACTCCGCGAAAGACACTCTCTGATGACCGTGATCCGACGCCCACGATCTCGTGGTACCTCGACGAGTCGCTGCGCATGAGTCGTTACCTGGCGATCGATCTCGGTTCCAGCTCGATCAAGCTCGCTCGCGTCGATGCGAGTTCGCTGCAGATCGACGGTGCGCGCTCGCGCCCCTTTCCCGAACCGAGCCCGTCGGCGATTCCCGGGAGCTTCGAGATCGAACTCGATCCGATCGTCGCTGCGGTTCGGGAACTGATCGCGGAGAGTCTTGCCGAAACGGACGACATCGAGGGAATCGTCTGGTGCAGTCAGATGGGCGGAGTCGTGCTGCTCGACGCGCACGGCCGACCGCTCGGGCGCTACCTTTCGTGGCGCGATCGACGGACCGAGGAGGGGACCGGCGCACGAGAGTTGGCTCGGCGCTACGGAACAGGGGGCGATGAAGGGAGCTTTCTGACGACGCTCCGCCGAGTGATCCCTCACGATGACCTCCGCAGGATCGGCAACGAACTCCGCCCCGGTTCGGCGACGGCCTTGCTGGCCTGGCTGACGATCACCGGCCAGATGCCGGAGCGGGCAGCCGGTGCGGCGACGCTCGGCGATGTCGTCATCGCGCAGCTCTGCGCCGCGCCGTGCGTCACCGATCCGACCTGTGCGCTCGGTCTGCTCGACCTCGAACGTTTCGACTGGCATCACGCATTGTTCGAGCGGCTGGGGTTCGGCGCGATCGCCTGGCCTCGACTCGTACGTGACGGATCGAGCTGCGGCACGATCGCCGTCGACGGTCCGGGGCGAGGACTCCCGTGCTGGCCGGCGATCGGCGATCATCAGGCATCCTTGATCGGAGTCGATCTCGAGCCGGGCGAACTTTCGATCAACGTCTCGACCGGGTCGCAGGTGTCGCGGATCGTCGAGCGGTTCGAGCCGCGCGAACTGCAGGTCCGACCTTATCCGGGCGGGCGGATGCTCGAGACGATCACGCATCTTCCGGCCGGCCGAGCGCTGCAGGGGCTGGTCGACCTGTTCGCCGAACTGACTCGGTGCGAGACGCGCGAGTCGTTCGATCCTTGGAGGGAGATCGAGCGACTGTCGCGCGAGGCGACTCCGCGAGGAATCGAAGTCGATCTGACGCTGCATGACGGACCGACCGGCCACACCGGATCGATCGTCGGACTGACGCTCGAGAACCTCTCGATCGGCTCGATCTTCGCGGCGGCGTTCGACGACATGGCCGCTCGGTACGAACGGTGCGCCTTGCGACTGGATCCGTCGCGATCGTGGAGCCGAACGGTCCTCAGCGGCGGTCTGCCGCGGCGGTTGACGGCGCTGCGTCAGGCGATCGAACGACGTCTTGCCGACCGTCCGCTGAGAGCACCCGAGTCGGCCGAAGCCGCTCTCGAAGGGCTCGCGCGATTCGCTCGCGATCGACTCGATCGGCCGACGACGGCGGGCGAGTCGCGTTCGCTTTCACCCTGAAGGAAGACGATGAATCGATTCGATCTGACGGGCAAGGTCGCCGTCGTCTCGGGCGCAGCCAGCGGCATGGGGCGAGCCGGAGCGATCGCGCTGGCGGAGCACGGGGCCGACCTGCTGCTGCTCGACCTGAACGACGAAGGACTCGCGAGGACCGCCGCCGACATCGCGGCGCTCGGTCGCCGTGTCGAGGTACGACGCTGCGACGTCGGGGACGAGGAGCGGATCGGCGACATCTTCGCCGAGCTCGATCGTCTGTACGGACGCGTCGACTTTCTGGCGAACGTCGCGGGGGAGGGGATCCTCGGCGATCCGACCTCGATCACCGGCGACGAAGTTCGGCAGGTCTTCCGCAATCTGGTCTTCGGCCGTTTCCGGATGTGCCAGGAAGCGGGGCGCAGGATGTTGGCGGCAGGGCGAGGGAGTATCGTGAACATCGGGTCGCTCGCCAGCCATACGGCGCTCGGCCGAGGCCATGTCGCCTACAGCATGGCGATGGGAGCGGTCGTCCAGATGACTCGCGAACTCAGTACCGAGTGGGCGGGCGGCGGCGTACGGGTCAACGCGATCCTGCCGGCTCAGGTCGTCAATCCGAGTCTCGAAAAGCGGATGGCGGTCGATCCGACCCTGGAAGGGCGCTGGCTGACCGGCATTCCGCGCGGTCGACTCGGGCGGCCGAACGACATCCAGGGGCTGATGGTTCTGCTCGCCTCGGACGCCTCGGACTGGATCACCGGAGCGACGATTCCGATGGACGGCGGCAATCTGGCGATGAACTCGGGCGGCACGATCGGGAGACGACCATGACGAGCGCCACCAAGCCGGCGGCCATCGATCGGGAACTCGGTGCGGCACTCTACCGGACGATGCGCCGGATCCGAGCGACCGAAGAGGAACTGGCCCGCTGTCATCAGCGCGGGCTGATTCATGGCGCGTGCCATACCTATGTCGGTCAGGAGGCGGTCGCGACCGGTGTCGTGTCGTTGCTGACCGCTGCCGATCCGGTCTTCAGCACGCATCGCGGTCACGGCCACGCGCTCGCCAAGGGAATGCCTCCGCGGGAGCTGATGGCCGAACTCTTCGGACGGGTCGGCGGCTGTTCGCGCGGGCGCGGCGGAAGCATGCACCTGTTCGCTCCCGAGATCGGCATGATGGGAACGAGCGGGATCGTCGGCCCCTGCATCCTGCAGGCGTGCGGCGGAGGCTACTCGTCGAAGCTGCTCGGTAACGGGACCGTGTCGGTCGCCTTCTTCGGCGACGGCGCGGTGAACAACGGCGCGTTCCACGAGGGGCTGAACATGGCCTCGATCTGGAAGCTGCCGGTCCTCTTCGTCTGCGAGAACAACGGGTTCGCGACCGAAGTCCCGTTCGACTATGCGTCGGGCCAGCCGAGCGTGGCGGCGCGGGCGGCGGGCTACGGCATGGTCGGCGTCGAGGTCGACGGGAACGACGTGCTGGCGGTCCGAGCCGCTGCTGCCGAGGCCGTCGCTCGCGCGAAGCGAGGCGAAGGTCCGACGCTGATCGAGTGTCGAACCTATCGGACGCGCGCCCATGCCGAAGGGATGGGCGACTTCACGTATCGGACGCGGGATGAGGTCGAGGCGTGGAAGGAGCGCTGCCCGATCGCAAGGCTGCGAGCCGTGCTCGAACAGGACGGCCTTCCGCCGGAGCGGATCGATGCGATCGATGCCGAGATCGATCGCGAAACGGCCGAGGCGCGGCGATGGGCCGAAGCGAGTCCCTGGCCCGAGGCATCGACCGCGACGCTCGACGTCTACGGTCCCCCTCTCGAACCCGAATCTCCCGCCGCGAAGTCGCTCGCCGTGACGGCTGACGAGGTGACCGCGACGCCCCGGTCGCTCACTTGGGCTCAGGCGACCCTCGAGGCGCTGACTCACGCGATGTCGTCCGACGGAACGATCTTCGTGTTGGGGGAAGGGATCGGAAAACGGGGCGGCAACTTCCAGACGACGCTCGGTCTGTACGAGCAGCACGGTCCGGTTCGACTGTGCGACACGCCGATCTGCGAGCGAGGTTTCGTCGGGCTCGCCTGCGGTGCGGCCATGACCGGCACGCGTCCGATCGTCGACTTCATGTTCGCCGACTTCGTGCTCGACGGCGTCGGCGAGATCGTCAATCAGATCGCGAAGATGCGGTTCATGTCGAGCGGACGGCTGCGCATGCCGGTCCTGCTGCGCGGCTGCATCGGCATCGGCCACTCGGCGGCGACGCATCATTCGGGGAGCTACTACGGCATGTACGCGCAGGTCCCCGGACTGCGTGTCGTCGTCCCGTCGACGGCCGTCGATGCCCGCGGGCTGCTGAAGCATGCGTTGCGGTGCGAGGATCCGGTCCTGTTTCTGGAGCATCGCGAACTGCTCCAACTCCGCTCGGAGATCGTCGACGACGACGAAGAGATCCCGTTCGGCCGAGCCCGGATCGCCCGACTCGGCAAGGACGTGACGATCGTCGCGCTCGCGCGAATGGTCCGACTGAGCGAAGAGGCCGCCGCGAAGCTCGCAAGCGAAGGGATCGAGGTCGAGGTGATCGATCCGCGCACCGTGTTGCCGCTGGATGTCGAAACGATCCGTGCGTCGGTCGCCAAGACGGGACGACTGCTGGTCGTCGACGAGCCTCCGGCCTCCTGCGGTTTCGCGGCCGAGATCGCGGCCAGAATGGCCGACGAGGCGTTCGACGACCTCGATGCGCCGATCCGTCGCCTGACCGGTGCTTTTGCGCCGACTCCCTACAGCCCGTCGCTCGAGGCGGCGGTCGTCCCGTCGGCCGACGCGATCGCGGCTGCCGTCCGAACCCTGATCGCGGAGTGAAACGATGGCTGAACCGATCGTCATACCGCGACTCGGTTGGTCGATGGAGCAGGGGACCTTCGCCGGCTGGCTGAAGAAACCCGGCTCGTCGGTCCGCCCCGGCGACGCGCTCTTTCAGCTGGAAGGGGACAAGGCGCTGCAGGATGTCGAAGCGATCGACGACGGCATTCTCCATCCGGCTCCCGATGCCCCCGAGGTCGGCGCCGTGGTGCCGGTCGGCGCGGTGATCGGCGCGCTTGCCGAACCGGGCGAGACGATCGACTGGCAGGGGCTGCGCGCCGCTGCTGCCGCGTCGCTCGCGAAGCAATCCGAGGCGACTCCTTCCGCTCCGCCACCCGCCAAGTATCCCGAGGTCTCGATCTCGTTCGGCCTGACGAGTCCGGCTCCGGCTCCGAACGTCGCGTCTTCTCCCGCAGCGACGTCCGCGGTGCCGGCGACCGGAGGGAACGAGAACGAGCCTTCTCCGGCGGGCGCCGCAGGTCCCGCGGCTCGTCGTCTCGCTCGGTCGCTGAAGGTCGATCTGCAGGAACGGCGAGGTTCGGGACCTCGCGGACGCGTGACGACCGCCGATGTCTCGCGGTTCGCATCGACTCCGGAGCCACCGTCGCCGAGTCGCGTGCGAGCGACCCCTCGCGCTCGCCGCGCCGCGAAACTCGCCGGGATCGACCTGGCGAACCTCGCCGGGACCGGTGCCGGCGGAAGGATCCGCGAACGCGATGTCCTGACGGCACGCGACTCGACCGGACCCTCGACTCGCGGTACCGGCGGCTCGATCCGACTGCCGATCTCGACGCGTCGTCTGACGATCGCCGAGCGGATGGTCGAGAGTCGGAACCGGACGGTCCCGGTGACGTTGACGACACGCGCGGATGCGACCGGGCTGGTCGATCTTCGTCGCCAGTTCCGCGCGTTGTCGGAGCGCGAAGTGCCGTCGTATCAGGATCTGATCATTCGCCTGACGGCCGACGCGCTCGCGGCGGATCCGATCGTCGCCGGGCGCTGGGACGACGACGCGATCGTGTTGCCGAGCGAGGACGACTGGCACATCGGCTTTGCGGTCGATACCGATCAGGGGTTGCTGGTGCCGGTGCTGCGCGACGTGCGACGAACGAGCATCGCGCAGCTGGCAAGGCGTTCGCGCGAACTGGTCGAACGGGCTCGATCCGGACGACTGACCGCGGCCGAGATGCAGGGGAGCGTCCTGACGGTGACCAACCTGGGCGCGTTCGGCATCGATGCGTTCACGCCGGTGATCCGTTGGCCCGAGGCGGCGATTCTCGGACTCGGCGCGATTCGACGCGAACCGTGCGTCATGGATGATCACGATCGCATCGAGATCCGTTCGCTGATGACGCTCTCGTTGACGTTCGACCATCGCGTTCTGGACGGAGGGCCTGCGGCGAGATTCCTGCAGCGTCTGGTCGCGTCGATCGAGAACCCGTCGGCGGCGCTGCTCGGCGCCTGAACGATCGAGTTGCGATGAAGGGGAGCGATGTTCGGCGTCGCGGGATTCCGCACGTCGCGTTCCGGCTTGCGACTCGTGCCGCGCTCGCCCGATTTACGTCCGACGGCGGGCGTGTTAAGGTCGGTCTCGGTCAACCGACGGAGCGCGGTCGGCAGGTGACCGTCCCGATCCGTTCGTCCTTATTCGAGGCCCAGTCATGATCACGGCCCTGTTGTTGTGTGCTCTTTCGGGTCCGGTCGACGAGTCGGTCGAGATGAAGTTCATCGAGGCGGGCGCGACGGCCAAGGCGGGCGGCTATTCGCCGATCCGCGCCGAGATGACCGAGGCGAGCGATCTGGTGAAGACCGCTCCCGAGGGACTCGCCGCTCCGAAGTACGGCAAGTTGGAACTCGGCGGCAAGACGTGGGCCTTCATCCTGGATGAGCCGGCGGACGCCGCAGCTCGACTGTTCGTCGACGCCGACGGCGACGGCGACCTGACGAACGACCCGGCTTGCGAGTGGTCGGCTCGCGAGCAGGGGGGCATGACGATGTACGAGGGAAAGGCGTCGGTCGATCTGGGTGACGGACGCATGGGCGCCCTCGGGATGTACCGCTTCGACCCGACCGATCCGCGTCGCGCCGCGCTGGCGAAGACGCTCCTCTACTACACCGACTTCGGCTACGAGGTGACGCTGAAGCTCGACGGTACGAGCTACACCTCGTTCGTTTCGGGCGTCCCCGGCGAACGGACTCGTCTGTGGGTCGATCGGGACGGCAACGGCGTGCCGAGCGCGAAGCTCGAGTCGGTCATGGTCGGTCGTCCGTTCAACTATACCGGTACGACCTACGTGCTCGGCGCCTCGGAAGGGACGCTGTCGCTTTCGATCGCCGATACCGAGCTCCCGATGGCTCCGCTCCCGCCGAACCTGGCAGTCGGTTCGGTCGCGCTTCCGTTCGAAGCGACCGGTCTGGACGGTTCGCCGGTGAAGTTCCCGGAGGACTACAAGGGGAAGATCGTGCTGGTCGACTTCTGGGCGACCTGGTGCGGTCCGTGCATCGCCGAGCTGCCGAACGTCAAGGCGGCCTACTCGAAGTGGCATGAGGAAGGCTTCGAGGTCCTCGGCATCAGCTTCGATCAGCCCGAGATGGCCGAAAAGGTGAAGGAGTTCTGCGAGAAGCAGGAGATGCCTTGGCAGCAGATCTACGAAGGCAAGTTCTGGGACACCGATCTCGGCACCATGTATGACGTCAGCTCGATTCCGTTCGTCCTGCTGGTCGACGGCGACACGGGCGAGATCCTGGCGACTCGCGAGAAGCTGCGAGGCCCGGGGCTGACCGACTTCATCGGTTCGGTGCTCGAGGAACGCAAGAGCCGCTGAACAAGCTCGGACGCACGCGACGAGCGACGGAGCGCCGACGAAGGCCGCGGTATCCCCCTGGGGATCGCCGCGGCCTTCGCTTTTTTCTTGACCGTCTTGCGCGCGGTCCGAGCTCGAACGCCCGACGTCGTCGCAAGAGCCGACGCCGATCGCGACGCTCTTCGGCACGACGACGCTGCCGATTCATGGACCGAGTCGCCTGCGCCGCGATCGGGACCGGCCGGCACGCGCGAGTCGGGAAAAATCGCGTGCCGAGGGGCGCGCGGTCCGATAGTCTGATCGCTGACGCCGTGCGCAAGACTTCGCGATCGGCGTGACGTCGTCGAAGCGGTCGGAGGTGCCGATGTCTGCTCGTACGTTGCTCCCGTCGTTCCTCCTGCGGCTCTCGCTGGTGTCGATAGCGAGCCTCGGTCTGCTCGCGAGCTCCCGCGCCGACGACGATCCGTTCTGGACCCGACCGCTTCCCGAAGAGCTCCCCGAACTCTTCGCGTCGACCGGCACCTGCAACTCGTATCTGCTGCGCGACGGACAGGCGGCGCTGGTGATCGATCCGGGGGATGGCCGTCTGCTCGACCATCTGGAAGAGCTCGGCGTGACGACGATCGAATGGGTCGTGGCGACCGATCATCATCGCGAAGGGATTCAGGGGCTCGGACGATTCGATCGATCGACGACCGAACTGGCAGTCCCTTCCGGCGAACGGCGACTGTTCGAGACGCCGACCGAGTTCCGCAAGTGGTACCCGTCGCTCGGCGACGAGTTCACCGTCTACGGCGCGAGCTACGTCCGGCCGCCGAGTCGATCGTTCGCGGTCGATCGCGAGCTGCTCGACGGTCGGACGCTGACATGGCGGTCATACGAACTGGAGTGCGTGTCGACTCCCGGACATTCGCCGAGCGGCATGACGTACGTGATCCGTAGCGGCGAGACGACGATCGCGTTCTGCGGCGGAACGATCCGCGACGGCGCTCGGATGTCGAACTGGTACGACACCGAATGGGATTACGGCTTCGCGATCGGACTCGATACGCTGATCGAATCGATCGGCAAGCTCCGCGAGATCGAACCGAAGGTGCTGCTGCCGAGGTTCGGTCCGCCGATCAGCGACGCCTCGGAGCAGTTGTCGATCTATCGCGACAAGTTGGTCGAGCTGCGGCGGAGCTACGTGCGAGGTTATCCGGTCTTCGACGCGACCGAAGCGCAACGCGATCCGATCTCGACACCGACCGAAGTGCCTCAACTCAGTCGCGTGACGCCGCATCTGTACAAGCTGCGCGAGGCGTCGAAGGGGGCGAACTTCGCGATCCTGATCGCCGACTCGGGACATGCGCTCGTCCTCGACTGCGGCCTGTTCCCCGAGGCGATGCTCGACGAGATGATCGTCGGCATGCGCGAGAAGCTGGGACTGAAGAAGATCGACGCGTTCTGGATCTCGCACATGCACGGCGATCATTTCCTGCTCGGGCCGACGTTGGCTCGAAAGCACGGCGCCGAGGCATGGACGCTCGATCGGATCGNNCGATCGCTGCGAGCACCCGCGCCGCTACGACTATGCCGCTCTCATCTCGGCCTATTCCGACGGCTTCGACGGCATGAAGATCGATCGCTCGATCGCCGACGGCGAGACGATCCGCTGGGAAGGGTACGAACTGCATGTCGATTGGATGCCGGGGCAGACCGAGTTCGGCTGCTGCCTATGGCTCGACCTCGACGGCAAGCGAATCGCCTTTACCGGAGACAATCTCTTCGGATCCCCGACCGATCCCGAGCAGGACGGCCACGAAGCGGTCGTGGCGCGGAACAGTGCGATCTTCGAGGAAGGGTACGGCCACGCCGCCAAGTACCTGACCGAACTGAAGCCCGACATCGTGATGGGTAGTCACTCGTTCGTGATGCCTGAACCGACTGCGTTCATCGAGCGCTATCGAGATTGGTCCGATCGGATCGTCGAGCTCTATTCGGGTCTGATGCCGCATGACGACTACGAGTACGGCTTCGATCCGTACTGGGTCTCGGCCTATCCGTATCGAGTCGACTTGGCGTCGGTCGACGAGAGCAAGGTGACGATCACCGTCCGGAACTTTCGCGATGCCGAACAGATGCATCGCGTCGCGCTGAAACTTCCCGACGGGATCACGGCCGATCCGCCGGTGCTCGAAGGGAGCGTCGCTCCGCACTCGCGCCGGTCATTCGACGTGACGCTGCAAGTCGATCGGAGTCGGGCACCCCAGGGGCTGTCGATCGTCCCCATGGACATCGTGCTGAACGAGGAAGCGTTCGGCGAGCGGTTCGACTTTCTGCTGCGGACCTCCGAGGCGAATCGCTGAGTCGCGGCGATTCGGAGCAAGATGCGTCGCCGCCGGGAGTCAGTGCGCGATCGCGCGGGACGGCGACTCGGTCGGCCCGGCATAGACGGTCGTGTCGGGATGCTCGGCGCGCCAGGCTCCCCACGTCGTACGCTCGTAAGCGACATCGGCCAGAGGCAAGGGATCGTCGTGACGATAGCGCTGCTCTCCGATCCAGAGGAGCATCGCACCGTCCCAGCCGGCGATCCGCACCGAACCGTCGTTCTCGTCCGACGCGTCGCTCGGGAGTTCGAGGACGCGAGTCGATCCGCGACGGTCGCAATGCGTCACGCAGATCGACCGACCACCGAGCGAATCCTCGACCAGATGAACCGCCAGATCCTCGTTCGCCTGGCGACCGCGAACGGCGAACGCGTCGACGACATAAGCCCGCGCCTGATCACCGACCGTCACGCCGATCACCGGCGTCGCGTCGTCCAGCGAGACCTGATCGGCCAGCAAGGCAGGCGGTCGACGAATGCCGGGGATGTCGACCGAGATCGGTTGATTCGCCAACTCCAGCGACTTTTCCCCGTTCGCCGGCGGACGATCGGCATCGATGAAGAAGAGCCCGTCGTCCGCTCCTGACGAGTCGCCATCGACGACCGAGTCGCGAACGGCCGCGAATGTCGCAATGCCGGCCGCGGTGATCGTCGCCGCGGCGATGATCAGCAGAGCGAACGTTCGACTCATCGATCGAGACTCCCTTCGGATCACGAACCGTCCGATGCCGCCGCGCGCACCGAGAAGACGGAGGGAACAACACGCGGGCGAACCGAGGGTTCCGCCCCGAATCGGTCCTTTCGGCGGAATCACCACAAACCCCTCGCGCGAGCCGCAACGAAGACTCGAATCGGCGCGAAGCGAGACGGGGCTCGGTTAGAATGCGGCAGGGTCGGCTCGCTCGGGGAACGCGCCCCCATCTCGGACATTCCCTCTCTCGTCGACAGCATCGGGAACCGTCGCATGCCGCTCGATTCCCTGATGAGCCCCGCACGTTCGCCTCAGCGAGTCTTCCGACACGGCGACGACCGGGCGTGCGGTTTCGCTCGCTCCGTCCTGTCACGATGGTTCTTCGCGATCGCGATCGTGTCGGCCTCGAGCCAATCGCTCGTTCTCGCGGCGGTGGACGACTCGGCCGAGCGAGAGTTCTTCGAGAAGCGGATCCGTCCGATCCTGGTGGTCGAATGCCGCGACTGCCACGGCCCCGAGGTTCAGGAGGGAGGGCTGCGTGTCGATCGACGGGAATCGCTGCTGAGCGGAGGCGACTCGGGGCCGGCGATCGTTCCGGGGGATTCGGCGTCGAGTCTGCTGTGGCAATCGATCGCGCATCGGCATCCCGATTTCGCGATGCCCGAAGGGCGTCCGAAACTCGCCGACCGGATCATCGACGACGTGGCGGCCTGGATCGATCGCGGCGCCTTCGATCCGCGCGACGAGGAAGAGACGACGGGGGAGCCGACCGACGATGACCGACGGCGCCTGCTCGAGGCGCGAGCCGCCGCGTCATGGAGTCTGCGCGAGGTGCGCGATCAGGTAACGCCGACGACGATCGATCGGCAATGGCCGGACGGATCGGTCGATGCCTTTCTGCTCGATCGCCTGGAACGGACCGGCTTGGCACCTGCCCCCGATGCACCGCCGCACGTCTGGCTGCGGCGCGTCTGGTTCGCGCTCGTCGGCCTCCCTCCGGACGAACGCGATGCCGAGTCGTTCGTCGACGACCGCCGTCCGGATGCCCGAGTCCGGATGGTCGATCGCCTGCTCGCTTCGCCGGCATTCGGCGAACGGTGGGGGCGACATTGGATGGACCTGATGCGGTATGCCGACAGCTACGGGCACGAACAGGATTTCGAGATTCCGTATGCCTGGCGTTATCGCGAGTGGCTGGTTCGCGCCTGGGACGCCGACCTGGCCTATGACCGCTTCGTGACCGAGCATCTGGCCGGAGACCTGGTCGACGTGCCGCGTCTCGATCCGACCGGCACCTTCGACGAATCGCCGGCGGGGACCGGCTGGTGGTTCCTCCATCAGGCGACTCACGCGCCGGTCGATCCGGTCCTGGACGAAGCCGATCGGATCGACAACCAACTCGATGTGCTCGGCAAGGCGTTCCTCGGCTCGACGATCGGCTGTGCCCGCTGCCACGACCACAAGTTCGANNCTGCAGCGCGACTACTACGCGCTCGCCGGCTTTCTTCGCGCCTCGCGTCAGGAGATCGCCTTCTTCGACGACCAGGGAGTGTTGACCGAGATGGCTCGCGCGGCGCGTGATCGGCGGCGCGCGGCGGAGCAGCGGCTGGACGACGCGCTCCGTGACCTCGATGCCGCAGGGACGAACGAGATCGCGCCGATCTGGAACGCCGTCGCGACCCTTGCCGATTCGATCGACGACGCGAGTCTCGATCGAATGGCGAACGAACTGGGAATCACTCGTCCGCAGTTCGACCGTTGGCGGCTGACGTATCGTGCAGCGAGCGAGCAACCGATGCTCCATCCGCTCGGTCCGTTCGTCGCTCGCGCCGACGATGTGAGCCTCTTGCCGGCGCCGTCATCGGCCGTCGATGCGATCGACGCTCGGCCCGAGGTCCACCGGCCGCTCGGGCCGATCCGCACGAGCGATTGGTTCGCGAGCGGCGATGCGTTTCGAGTCGACGATCCCCGGGCGACGACCTGGCGATTCGACGGCGAACGGCTCGAACTGCTTCCCGCCTCGATCGCCCATAGTGGTCTCGTCGCGGATGGGCTTCAGGGAGTCCTTCGCTCGCCGACCTTTGTCCTGAGCGAGCGGTTCCTGCATCTGCGAGTCGGCGGCGTGCGAGGAAAGGTGAAGTTGGTCATCGCCCGCTACGCGCTCCGCGACGTCAATCCGCTCCTGTTCGGCGAAACCCTGCAGGAAGTCGATACGGCGGGACGAACGGAATGGCGCACGCTCGGACATGAGATCGGACGTTATCGCGGCTTGCCCGCCTATCTGGAACTGATCGACGAAGGGACCGGCTACGTCCGACTGGACGAGGTCGTCCTGTCGAGCAGCGATCGACCGCCGCGACCGGCTCGCGTTGCCGACGCATCGGCGGCAGATGACCTGTCGGTCGGTGAGCGACTGGCGGCGGTCGTTGCCCGCGGTCTCCGCTCGCGACTCGATTCGAACGCCGAACGCGAGTCGGCCGGGCAGATCACGGACGAATCGCGCGGCGACGAACCGAGCGCCGACGAGCGGCAAGCCGAAGCGGTCTTGGCGGCGCTCGTGGCAGCGGGCCTCTGGGGCGACGCGCTGACCGAAGCGGTGGCGTCCGTGGGGGCGATCATCCCGGCCGATCGGTATCCGCTCCCGCAGCGCCGTCTGGCGATTACCGACGGATCGGTCGAGCCGTCATGGTTGTGGCGTCGCGGTGATCATCGACAGCCGGTCGAGCCGGTGGAGCGGCAGTTGCCGAGCGTCTTCCCGCATCTCGTCGACCCGAGCGAACTGGCGGGAAGCGGCCGACTCGAACTGGCGCGCGCTTTGACCGCTCCCGAAAACCCGCTGCTCCATCGCGTCTTCGTCAATCGAGTGTGGGGGCAGCTGTTCGGCTCGGCGCTCGTACCGACGGTCGACGACTTCGGAGCGATGGGGCGTCCGCCGACTCATCCGGAACTGCTCGACCATCTGACGACGACGTTCCGAAACGACGAGACGTCGATGAAGGGGCTGATCCGACGTCTCTGTCTGTCGCGCGCCTTCGGGATGGCGAGCGGCCGGCAGCATTCGATCGCCGAGCAGCTCGACGCCCCCAACGAACTTCGACATCGCGCCACGATCCGTCGCTTGGAAGGGGAAGCGCTGCGCGATGCGCTGCTCGCCGTTTCGGGCACACTTGATCGCCGCCGCTTCGGTCCGAGCGTGCCGACGTACCTGACCGAGTTCATGGGGGACCCGAGCTGGCTGACGGGGCGCGGGATCGGCAGCGGGCCGCTCGACGGCGATCGCCGCCGTTCGATCTGGCTCGAAACGCGCCGCAATTTTCTCTCGCCGTGGATGATCACCTTCGACCTGCCGGTCCCCGATACGACGGTCGGTCGACGCAACGCCTCGAACGTGCCGGCTCAGGCGCTGGCGATGCTCAACGATCCGTTCGTACGACAGCAGGCCGAGCGACTGGCTCGCGATCTGATGGTGACCGAGCCGGAGGACCCTCGGCGGCGGTTGGAGCGAGCCTATCTGCGGCTGGTCGGCCGGCGCGCGACGGCGGACGAACTCGAGCACTGGATCCGCTTCGCGGCGGGGCAGGGGGCGCTGCTCGGCAGCGATGAACCGACCGGGGCGAACGATCCGCAGGTCTGGACCGAGGTCTGCCACACGCTTTTCCTGCTGCAGGAGTTCTCGCATGTCGAGTGAGCGGAAGCGCAGCGAAGCGAGCAGCGGCAGGGAAGCGTTCACCGTGCGCACTCCATCGCGTCGCGAGTTGCTGCGCTGCGCGAGTCTGGGGTTCGGCTCGTTGGCCTGTGCGGCGCTCGTGTCGGACGAACTGCGGCGAGGGGTCGGGGCGTTCGAGCGAGTCGCCGATTCCGACGGCCGACCGGTGACGCACGTCGCGCCGCGAGCGCGGAGCGTGATCTTCCTGTACATGGACGGCGGCGTCTCGCAGGTCGACTCGTTCGATCCGAAGCCGCGTCTGACGGCGGAGAACGGTCGCCCCTTCGCGATGCCGATGGAGCCGACTCAGTTCGAACAGAACGGCCTGACGCTCGGGAGTCCGTGGAGCTTTTCGCGTTACGGCGAGAGCGGACTGGAAGTGAGCGAGCTCTTTCCCGAGACCGGCCGCCTTGCCGATCGCCTGTGCGTCGTCCGTTCGATGACGTCGAAGTTCTCGGAGCACAACGCGGCGAACTACTTCCTGCACTCCGGTGCAGGAATGTCGGGCCGACCGAGCATGGGCTCCTGGGCGACTTACGGTCTCGCCTCGGCGACCGCTGATCTCCCCGGTTACGTCGTGCTCGACGGAGGCCTGATTCCGTCGGGAGGGGTCGAGTGTTTCGGAGCCGGGTTCCTGCCCGCCGCTCATCAGGCGTCGCTGCTGCAGAACCGGAACCCGGCGCTCGCGAACATCCGATCGTCCGAATCGGTTCCCGGGCTGCAGGAACACAAGCTCGCGGCCTTGCGACGGCCGAACGCCGAACTCGCGGCTCGCAGCGGCGGCGACGAGGCGATCGAGGGAGCGATCCGGAACTACGAGTTGGCGTTCCGGATGCAGCGAACGATCCCCGAAGCGACCGACATCTCGGACGAATCGCCCGAGACGGGTCGACTGTACGGACTCGAAACCGATTACGAACCGACGCGGAACTACGGGCGACAGTGCCTGGTGGCGCGGCGTCTGGTGGAGCGAGGGGTGAGGTTCATCGAGCTGACCTGTCCCAAGTCGCATGGAGCGGGACGCTGGGACGCGCATCTCGATCTGCGCAAGAACCATGCGGCGAATGCGCGATCGATCGATCGGCCGATCGCCGGTCTGCTGACCGACCTCGAGCGGCGCGGGCTGCTCGACGAGACGCTGGTGGTCTGGTCCGGCGAGTTCGGACGAACGCCGTTTGCGCAGGGCGCCGACGGTCGCGACCACAATCCGTTCGGTTTCACCTGTTGGCTGGCGGGAGGCGGAGTTCGCGGCGGCATGGCGTACGGCGCGACGGACGAACTCGGCTACAAGGCGATCGAGAACCCGCTCGACATCCACGATCTGCATGCGACGATGCTGCATCTGCTGGGGCTGGATCACGAGCGACTGACCTACCGTTTCGGCGGTCGCGACTATCGCCTGACCGACGTCCACGGCCGAGTCATTCGGGAGCTGCTGGCCTAGTCACCGGTCCGGGCGTCGGTGTCCATGAGATCCGAGAATCGGGAGTCGTCTGCCATGCCGTCGATGGGGCTCGCTCGGATCGTCGATCGTCCCGATACCAAGAGCGGCAGAGCATTCGATCTCCTGGTGCAGTTCCTGATCGTCGTCTCGCTGGTGACCTATTCGATCGAGACGCTGCCGAACACGACTCCATCGAGTCGTCATCTGCTGGGAATCGTCGAAGGAGTGATCGTCGGCGTCTTCACGCTCGAGTACGTGCTGCGGGTCCTGGCGGCGGAACGGAAACTGGCGTTCGTCTTCAGCTTCTTCGGGCTGATCGATCTGCTCGCGATCCTGCCGTTCTATCTGTCGTTGGGGATCGACCTGCGATCGGTGCGCGCGTTCCGACTCCTTCGGCTCTTCCGCATCCTGAAGCTCGCTCGCTACAGCAAGGCGGTGCGGCGATTTCATCGCGCCCTGTCGATCGCCCGCGAGGAGATCGTCCTGTTTCTCTGCGTCACCGCCATCCTGCTCTTTTTGGCGGCGGTCGGCATCCATCATTTCGAGAGTGAAGCACAACCGGAGCAGTTCGCTTCGGTCTTCCACAGCCTCTGGTGGGCCGTCGCGACGTTGACGACCGTCGGCTACGGCGACGTCTATCCGATCACCGTCGGCGGACGCATCTTCACGTTCGGCATCCTGCTGATCGGCCTCGGAGTCGTCTCGGTTCCTGCCGGACTGGTCGCCTCGGCCCTTTCGAAGGCCCGAGCGATCGAAGACGCCGAACAGTTCGAGGTCGATCGGGACCAGGCGATTGCCGGCGAGTGACGGAGAGTTCGGCGGAGGAAACGCGGGCGGAGATCGTCGAGCGGGCTTTCCGGATCGATCATCTTCGTCGATGATCCTCCGACATTCGCCTCGCCCGCATCGGGCGACCGGCGGTCGGAGAGAATCGGATTCGGAGCGGATCGATGATCGTTCGAGCGGGCCTCCGAGAGGCTCTGGCGATGGCGTTGTTCTGCGGATCAACCTCGCTGTCGGCCGACGATTGGCTCGGCTGGCGCGGCTCGCGACATGACGACGTGTCGACCGAGTCGTCGGGGTGGAACGGCGAACGGTGGCTGAGCGAAGCGCCGAGCTGGACGATCGAGACGGGGCGTGGAGCGACAGCTCCGATCGCCGCCGGCGATCGAGTCTGGACCTTCGGTCGGACCGAGCATGAGGAACAGATCCTCTGTCTCGAAGCTCGCGATGGGCGAGTCCTCTGGCGACAGGCGTACGAGGCGCCCGAGCGAGGGCGCTATGCGACCGGCGACGAGAGCTTCTACGACGGCCCTTCGGCGACTCCGTCGCTCGACCCCGCCACCGATTCGCTGTTGACGCTCGGTATCGACGGGCAACTGAAGGCGTGGTCGGCGACGAGCGGCGATAAGCGTTGGGAGATCGATCTGTACGAGAAGTATGCCGCGGACCAACGCCCCCGAGTCGGTCGGCAGGGGCGGCGCGACTACGGCTATACCGGCTCGCCGCTGATTCTCGGCGACGCCGCCATCGTCGAAGTCGGTTCGCCCGACGGCAACCTGATGGCGTTCGCGCTGAACGACGGACGGCGACTGTGGAAGAGCGAGTCGACCGATCCGGCCGGGCATTCCGGCGGACCGGTTCCGATCACCGTCGAGGGGCGACAGGCAGTCGCCGTACTGACGCTGCACGGACTGATCGTCGTACGAGCCGAGGGGCGCGAAGCCGGCGCGACGCTCGCGACCTTCCCCTGGGAAACCGACTTCGGCAACAACATCCCGACGCCGACGGTGATCGGCAATCAGGTACTCATCACCTCGAAGTACAACCGGAACGCCATGGTCAAGCTGCGGATCGATCGGAGCGGGGCGACCGAGGTCTGGCGTTCCGACGCGGCATCGGGAGTCTGTTCGCCGATCGTTCGCGACGGACGGATCTGGATCGCCGAGCATCGGATCCATGCGGTCGATCTCGCGACCGGTCGGACGATCTTCTCGGGAGGCCGGCTGGGCGATGCCGGTTCGGGAATCCTGACCGCGGACGACAAGCTGATCGTCTGGGGAGGGAAGGGGACACTGTCGCTGATCGACGTCTCGCCGGACCTCGTCGAGTTCCGCGAACTCGATCGTCGCGAGTTCGATGCGCCGAGCGACACTTGGCCGCATGTCGTTCTGTCGAACGGTCGCCTGCTGCTGCGAACGCGCGAAGGAACGCTGCACTGCTACGCGACGATCGGCTCGGCCGAATAGCGCGACAAGGTCGTGCGACCGCGGTGGACGCGTCGCCCCGGCGTGGGCCCGCGTCGTCCTCGACGCGCGGCCGTGCGACTCCGGTCGTTCAAGAAACATCGCAGCGGTAGCGACGCGCTCCGCGGCCCTCCGCAACGAAAAAAGGGGGCGAACGCGACTTCGGGCCCTACCGAAATCGCGCTGCCCCCTGACGGACATGCGTCGCACCGATCAGTCGATCGCGATGATGTCCACCTGGTCGAACTTGCCGAGCTCCATCGAGCCGCCGCCGACGATCACCAGATGGTCATCGTCCATCGGCAACATGCGATGGAAGAAGCGGGGCTTCGGCAACTTGCGGATCGTCTCCCACCGCGAGCCGTCTTCGGCCAGGCGCTGCAGCTCGCCGCGGATCGTGCTGACGTACAGCCGTCCGCCGGTGGCGAACGCCGCACAGCCGAATCCCGACATCCCTTCGCCTTCGAGCGGCGCCACCTCGGACCACGTTCGGGTCTCGGGGTCGAAGCGATCGACCCGAGTCGTCGGGCCTCCCGTCTCTCCCATGCCGCCGATCGCGTAGAGATCACCGTCGTGCGCAGCGAGTGCCAGAGCGCGACGCCTGAACGGCACTTCGAGCGGCTCCCACTTGGCATCGTCGTCTGCCAGATCGAGCGTCCAGCCGGTGGCGTGCCACGTGGTGTTTCCCTCGCCCGCCATCTTCCAGCCGCCGACGACGTAGAGCTTGTTGTCGAGCACGATCGCATCGTGCGACGAACGAGCTTCGGGGAGCGACGGGAGTGCGACCCAGGTGCCGGTTTCCTCGTCGAACCGAGCCACCTCGTCGATCGAATGCAGATCGTGCTCGTCTCCCGGNNAGCGCCGGGCCTTCGCCGAGCGACTCCCACTGCGCTTCGGGCTGCTTCAGGTCGAGACGCCGGAGAACGCGATCCTGATCGACGTGCGAGTACTCGTGCGCCTCGCCCGTATGGCCGCCGTAGACGTAGAGCTGTCCGTCGACGATCGCGCCGCCGAAGCTGGTGACCACCTGAGGGAGCGCGGCGACGGTCCGGTCGCCGCTCGTCGGCTCGCCGATCGGCAGCGCGAGGGNNCGCGTCGGTCTCGCCGGTCGTCTCGACTCCGGCTGCATCCAGGATGACGACCTGACATCCGGCCGCCGAGGCACCTTGGTAGCGGACGTCGAGCACGATCGCCCGATCGTCCCGAGTCGGGATGACGGTCAACTTCGCGGTCGACTTCTCGGCGAAGGTCTTCCACGCCGGCGAGCCGGCTCGCGGTCCCGTGACGGCGAAGTAGTCGAGTCGGAACGCGACGTTATCGCGCGACATCACGCCGAGACCGATCTCGCCGCAGACGATCGAGTCGTCAGCGGCATCGAGTCGCGCGACGAGCTGATCGTTCCGCCGCTCGGTCGCGATCGCCGTCAGGCTGCCGTCCGCATTCATGCGATGGAGCGAGAGAGCCGCGAGACGCGACAGGAGTTGCGGCTCGTTCGTGTCGGCACTCTCGGAAAGGCGCACATGAACGACCGTTCCGTCGGGAGCGGTCGGGTCGATCGTCAGCCAGACGAAATGAGCGGCGACGGGACGCGGCGCGAGCAGCGCTGCCGAGAGCAGCAGCATCGCGACGAGCGTGCGTTGCAGAGGTCGGATCATGGATCGGATTCCTGGATCGGTGATCGGGGAGCGAAAGGCGATCCGATCGCGGACCGCCGGTCGTGAAGGTGTCGAACGAGCGAAGATCGATGGGTTCGTATCTGGAGCGAATCAGGAGCGTGTCAGAGCGAAGACGAGTCCGCGACCGCTGTCGGGACCGACCGTCGCTCGCAGATCGGTCGGCTCGGTGTAGCGAGGCGGGATCATCGGGGCATCGAGCGGCGACGGAAGACCGGCCGCCTTCGCCGCATCGACCTCTTCCAGTTCGGGCTGGTAGCGTTCGAACAGGATGAGGTACTCGCCGGCGATCGGTCCTTGTTGCGGCCCGCCGGCGAACGAACCATCGACGACCGGCAACCGCACCTCGAACGCATCGTCGTTGCCGATCGGGCGAAAGACGATCGTACCGCGCTCGAGCGGGATCGCATCGAGCGTTACCGTCCCGTCGACCGGATAGGTCGGCAGCTCGCCGCTGCAGCCGCCGGTGATCAGCACGATCAGCGGCAGGAGCAACAACGCCGAGCGCGATCGCCCGGTGCCCCGCGACTCAGAAGCCACTGGTCACCTCCTGGCCGTTGCGCGAGCCGAGTGCCAGATAGGTCTGAGCGTTGATCGATCCGAGAAACCGGACGCTCCCGTCGACCAGCAGGAAGTTGGCTCCCTGCGGATGCATGCTCTGGTAGCCGCCGTTGCCGGCAACTCGACGCAGGTTGAACGGACGACCGGTCGTCCCCATCGAGATCGCCGGATAACCGACTCCCCACCGAGCCGTCCCCCAGCGAACCGTTCCGCCGACGCCGGGAGTCGAAGCGGCCCAGAGATAGTCGGGCATCGAGTAGGTCGTCTCGCCGGCGGCAAAGGTGTTGGAGGTGCCGTCGGTGATCGAGCCGAAGGTGACGTAGGCGTTCTGGTAACCGAACTCGGGCCAGACGAGCGGAGCGATGCCGTCGGCGACCGCCATGTAGGAACGAGTCCCTTCGTTCAGCAGATAGCTCGACGGGCCGCCGACCTCGTTCGCCGAGACGTAGTGGACCGGACGGCGCGTGTCCATCGACGGACAGAGATACATGGGGATCCGCCGATTGATCACCGCCGTGTTGATCGGATCGGTGTAGTAGCGGCGAAAGTCGTACTGGTCGTAGACGGTCGACTGCTCGAGGTGCGGCAGGATCGCGATGAAGCCGCTGGCGATGCTGGAATGCGAGCCGGCCGGAAAGCAGTTGTTGGTGTCGTGATAGAGATGGAGGGCGATGCCGATCTGCTTGAGGTTGTTCGAGCAGCTGGTGCGCCGCGACGCCTCGCGCGCCATCTGAACGGCGGGCAGGAGGAGGGCNNCGTGAAACCGGTCCGCGAAGACCGAAAGCCGTTCTGCCGAGTCATGCCGAATTCTCTTTCGGGAAGTGGAAGGGGAGCGAATCGAGGGTGGGGGGAGGGGGCCTCGCCGATGGGGCCTCTCGGACCTCGCCCGCCGTCGGTGCTCACCGAACGGAGTCAACTGATACTGAGACCTCGTCTCAACAGAATCCTTTTAGTCGTCGCTCCCCAAAATCGGCAAGGGGGTTCGGGAGTTTTCCGCCAAGGAAAGTGCGAAAAAGCAGCGACTGGTGAAAACGCTGTGAAATCGGCGATTCGGCCGCGGCCAGCGCCCCTCGTCAGACCGGCCTACGGACCGAGTCCGAGACGATTTGCCTCATTTCCGCCCGATGGCGAACCCGGCAAGGCGAGTCGGGGTCTACGAATCGAGCAGGCTGAAACCGGCTGAGACGGGGGAGTCGGCCGATGTTCGGCAGGCGCCTCTCCCCCCCCCTGGCCGCGCCTTCCGTCGCTCGATTCCGCCGGTCGAACCCGGTTCTTCGTTCCCCTGCCATCGGAGACCGACCATGAAGATCTCCCTCCGCCGCCCGGCCGACGATCGGCAGCAGGTCGAGTTGCACTTCGAACGGCGGCTTCCGACTTTTCCCGTCAGGAAGCGCCGCGTCGGTCCGTTCGTCTTCGACGAGACGACGATCGACGGACGCCAACCGCTGCCCGCGATCGCCGAGCGGATGGCGACGCTGACTCGGGGGCAGATCGACACCGAGGTGGTCGCTCCTGCGCGCACCTTTCTCGAAATGCTCGAGCGTCTGTTGTTCGAAGTTCCCGGCGTCATCTCGCTCACGCAGCTCGATGCCTACGGTCTGTCGGTCCGGATCGGTCGCTGCTTCGATCCGAAGCAGGTCGCCGCCGAAGTCGCCGCCGTGATCGCGCACCTGCTCTGGCCCGACGAGTCGTTCGAGCTGATCGAGTGCGAACACGAGCCGGCGGTCGACGACTACTGCATCTGACGCCGCCGGAGCCTTTTCGTCGGAAGGAATTCGCACGGTTCGTCGTGCGACCGACCTCGGTTCGTCGTACTGCGACCGGCCTCGGTCGCAGCGGTTTGTCGTACTGCGACCGACCTCGGT
>DMPQ01000222.1 GCA_003455945.1 Planctomycetaceae bacterium | reverse complement strand
GCTCTTGCCGGCGCCGTTGGGGCCGATGAAGCCGAAGATCTCTCCGGCGGGAATCGTCAGGTCGAGCGACTCGACCGCCGTGAACTCGCCGTAGTCCTTGCCGAAGCCGTTGATCTCGATCATCACCTGCCTCGTCTTGCGTGGCCGCGTACCGACTCGTGCCGTCGCGATTCGATCACGGAGCTTCGCCGGATCCGCGTCATCAACGCTCCTCCTCGTCGTCCGAATCGGGATCGTCGAGCGAGCGCCGTCGATTGACGTCCGAAGCCGGCTCCGGCAGATCGGCCGGCTCGAGCGACGCGATGACCAATCCGAGCGAGCGCGTCTGCGACACCGCTGGTCGCCATGTCTCGGTGTCGGGAATCTCGGAGGAGCCGACAAGCCATGTTCCGGCAGACTGGCGGCGGAGCCCCGCGATCCAGAGGTCGACAAGTGCCGCGACTCGGAGCGTCTCGTCCGGCATCGTCGCCGCAAGACGGCGGTACTGCTCCAGGTCGATCCCTTCGCGCGAAATCCCGTCCCCTCGGCGTGCGAGGCGACGAAGGAGTTCGTTCCAGCGCCGCCCCCGTTCACCGTCCCGAGCCAGTTCGTCGAGCGTCAGCCGTCCGCTCCGATCCGTATCGAGCGCTCCGAAGCGGTCCGCCATCAGCGTGAACGTCGAATGCAACGCATCGGTCTCGGCGAACAACTCGAACAGATCGGCGATCGTAGCGATCGGTCGGAGCGAAACGGCGCGTTGCGATTCGACGTCGAGTCCTTCGATGACCCCGCCGCTCCACTCTCCGTTCCGATCGATCCGCACGATCACTCCCGAGTCGACGGCGAGATCGGTTCCGTTGACGATCGAGCCGCCGGTTGCGGCATCGTCCAGCCGCCACTCGAGACGGCCGCCCCGATCGACGAACGACTCGGTATGGAGCATTTCGGCGGAGTTCGAGACGACATCGAACCCCTCGAGCGTCGTCGCCCCGGCGCGCCTCAGTCGCACCGGCTTGGGCTCTCCGACGAACGAAACATCGGCGGCACGAGCCGGATTGCCCCACGGCTGCGCACGCGAAGCGGCTTCGTCGTATTCGATCTCGAAGCGCGTCGAGAGGGAGGAATAGACGGTCGCGAAGCGAGTGACGTGAGCTCGCTGGTAGTCGGCCGGAAACTCGACGATCGTCAACTCGGTCCGGTTCCGTGCGAAGCCGACGTCGAGTCGGGCGATGCGAACGATGGCGAACGCGGCGATGATGGCGATCAGCGGTGCCGCGAGCCAGGCCCATTCGACTCGCCCGAGCAGTCGAAAGACGATCCAGTTGAGCGGAACGAGTACGATCAGATAGGCAACGAGCGCGTAGGCGACAAAAGCGACCGACGGAGGTTCGATACCGGTCGAAGCGTCGAGGGTGCGCCGAGCCGCGATGGCGACGGCGCTCAGATCGTTCCAGCCGGCGACTCCGGACTGAGCCGCCGACTCGTAAGGCCCGGTTCGCCATCGCCATGCGGTTGCCGTCGACGATGAGGATGACGATGTCGCGGGCGCCGGCTCCGTCGATGCGACCGCCGCAGCAGGCCCGGCAGCGGCCACCTCGGCGGTCCGGTCTCCCCAATCCCGCACGAAGAAGCGGAGACTCGAGCCGAGGCGCGGATCGAGTTCGGATCCGGAATGGTCGACGAACGTCGCCCGACTCTCGAGTTGGTCATCCGAAAAGCGGCGTCGCGGCTCGAGCAGCAGCGCGTTGTGGACGAAGTTGTCGATCGACGGCCAGCGAACGAACGAGCGTTCGGCGAGCGAGAAGGCCGTCACGACGATCCGCCCTCGGCCGACCGGCCGATCGGCGACCAGACCGTCGCATCCCGGCAGGAACCTCGCTCCCTCTCGCAGACGCAGGCGGCGGATCAGCGGCGCATTGGCCTCGGCGAACTCCCATCGAGTCCGCTCTTCGCCGGGCCCGGGGGACCAGACGGCGTTGAGCGATTCGAGCGACTCGATCGACATCGACACCGTCTCGTCGGCATCGACCGGCAGCAGCGAAGCGAGCTCGGAGGTGCCGAGCTTGTCGAGTCCGTCCGATCCGCTGACGATCAGCTGACCGCCGAAGTGGATCCAGTCGACCAGCGCCTGGCGCTGTCCCGGTTCGAGCAGAGCCGGGTCGAAGTCGTCCCAGACGATCCAGGCGATCGAAGTCCAGCCGAAGAGATCCGACGGCAACGGAACGAACTCGCCGATCTTCGGCACGACGACCTTCGTGAACTCCTGAGTCTCGAGCCCCGGCTCGCCGGCATTGGTCGGCAGCGTCGCGAGGTAGTTCCAGCGTTCCGGAACGGTCGACAGCGCCAGCCCGAAGAACCGAAAGTCGGGCATCAGCGAGACGCTGCCGCCGAGCGAAGCGACGAGATTGCCTCGCCGATCGATCAGGCGATTCTCGAGCGTCACGGCGCGCGTCTCGCGATCGAGTCGTCGCGGCACGTAGAACCGCGTCTCGACCTCCTTCGGTTCGCCGGCCGGCAGGACGAGCGGACGGACGTCGAGCATCGCATGCGAGGCGAGTTCGGTCGGAATCGGCCGATTGGCGTTGTCGAGCACGCGCGATTCGACTGCCCCCTGGAAGTCCTCGACCGCGGTGATGCGCTGATGAGCCGAGATCCAATGCCCCGGCTTGGCCTGATTGATCAGACTCTCGAGATCCGGAAGCGCCTGAAGTCGCTCCGCCTCGAACGGCTCCTCGGTTTCCTGAGCCTCCTTCTCGTCGATCGGCATGCAACCGACCGAAAGCACGATCAGCAGCAAGAGCCAGCCCATCAGTCGGCGCGGGGCTCCCGACGGCAACGTCACGGAATCGACGCCTCGAACCTGCGACCGAATCGAGCTACCGATCCGAAGGGCGAGCGAGCGAAACGTGCGTCGACGCATCGGCACCTCACGTCGCCTCAGAGGGGATCGCCCGGGCCGACCGGCCTCAGGACCTGCAGATCGACTCGCTCGATCATCCCCTTCACGTCGCTGCGGTAGGCGAGCATGTGAGGGGCGATCAGGTGCGCCTCGAGCGCCTCGATCGACGCCCACTTCTCGAGCACGACGAACCGGTCGGGATCGAGGTCCCCTTGAGCCGGCAGATGCGTCTCGACATCGATCGCCGGACCGTACTCCAGGCATCCTTCTTCGGCCCGCACCTCGGGGACCAGACGCCGGAACCGCTCGAGCAGTTCGTCGCGTCGTCCCGAGGCGGCCTGAACCGTGGCGATGACGATGATCACTTCTTGTCTCCGGACGATCCCCGTTCCGTGACGACGGTCGAGCCGACGCCGCGAGCGCGATGTCGCCGCTCCGCCAACTCGATCGCTCGCAGCATGCCGCGGGCCTTGTTGAGCGTCTCCTGATACTCCGACTCGGGATCGCTGTCGGCGACGATTCCGGCTCCGGCCTGGACATAGGCGGTCGAGCCGCTGACGACGATCGTCCGCAGCGCGATGCAGGTATCCATGTTCCCGGCGAAGTCGACGTAGCCGACGGCGCCGGCGTAGGGCCCGCGTCGCGTCGTCTCGAACTCGTCGATGATCTCCATGGCCCGGACCTTCGGAGCGCCACTCACCGTCCCCGCGGGGAGACTCGCCGCCAGGGCGTCGAACGCGTCCCGATCGTCCCGCAGCCGTCCGTTGACGGTCGACGAGATGTGCATCACGTGGCTGTAGCGTTCGACCACCATGACGTCCGGGAGCTCGACCGAGCCGAACTCGGCGACGCGTCCGACATCGTTGCGGCCGAGATCGANNAGATCGACGAGCATCACGTGCTCGGCTCGCTCCTTGGGATCGGCAAGAAGTTCCTGCTCGAGACGCAGGTCCTCCGCCTCGGTCGCGCCGCGTCGGCGGGTGCCGGCGAGCGGACGGACGGTGACTCGGCGATCGACGACGCGACACATGATCTCGGGACTCGAACCGACGAGCGTCACCGCCGGCGTCCTCAGATAGAACATGAACGGACTCGGATTGACCGCGCGNNGTTCGGGAGTGACGTTCGAGGTGACGGGGAGTTCGAGCGGTTGCCCCGCCTCGAGCTCGACGATGTCGAGACGGTCGGTCGGTTGCCGGAGTCGGTCGACGATCTCGTCCAATCGCCGACAGGCCTCGTCGAATGCGGCGTGAGGATCGCTCCCGGGCTCGATTCGCGCCAGCGCGACGACGATCAGCTTCTTTGCCACGTGATCGAAGACGACCATCCGATCGAAGAAGCCGAAGTAGAGATCGGGAAGTCCGCGGTCGTCGGTCGGAGCGTTCGGCAGGTGCTCGACGTAGCGGACGACGTCGTAGCCGGCGAACCCGATCGCGCCGCCAGCGAACGGCGGCAGGTCGGCAGGATGAGCCATCGATTCGGCGGCCACGAGTCGACGGAGTTCGTCGAGCGGGTCGGGGGCCTCGAAACTCCGTTCGCCTGCGGCGTCGGTGATGGTCACCCGATTCCGATCGGCTCGGATCGTTCGGTACGGCTCGAAGGCGACGAAGCTGTAGCGTCCGACCTTTTCCCCTCCGATCACGCTCTCGAACAGTCCCGCGGCTCCGCCTCGATCCAGGCGTCGAAAGGCGGAGACCGGAGTCAGGCTATCGGCGACCAACGTCCGGCAGACCGGAACGAGACGATAGTCGGCGGCCAGTTCGCGGAAGCGGTCGTAGTCGCTGGGAGTGATCATCGGCGGCGATGGAAACGGAGCGGAACACGAGGAGGCGAGCGAAGCGAGACCGGGGCATGCGGAGCCGCACGAGCATCGATTCCCTCAGGGTCGCCCCAGTGTATCAGCCGACGTCGAGCCTCGGCAGGGAAGAGCCCATCGCCCCCCTGCGATCGCCTGGATTGCCGGAGTTCGCCTACCGGAAGTCGCGTGAGCGGGTGCGGAGTTCGGGGAGCGCCGAGGCGAGGTCGTCGATCGACTCGGCGATCACGTGCGTCACGCCGCTCCGCCGCTCCAGTTTGCCGCGGACGATCCACGCCGGACTCCGCCGCGCGACGTTCCGATGCCTCTCCCAGATATCGGGACGGATGACCAGATTGACCGTCCCGCTCTCGTCTTCGAGCGTCACGAAGGTGATCCCCTTGGCGGTCGACGGCCGTTGCCGCAGGATCACCAACCCGCCGACTTCCAGTCGGGTGCCGTCCGCCGTCCGCTCGAGATCGGCCGATGCGAGCACCCCTCGCTCCCGAAGCGCCGCTCGATGAAAGCCGATCGGATGCCCGCGGAGCGACAGTCCGATGGTGCGATAGTCCTCGTGCACCTGGCGCTGCTCGGACATCGCCGGCAACGTCACCTCGGTCTCGTCGAGATCCATCCGATCGAGCAGCGGCTGATCGGAACGCCGTCGCTCCTGCGCCAGCGAGTCCCAGAGCGCGCGTCGACGATCGTCGTCCAGCGAGCGAAAGGCATCGGCATCCGCCAGTCGCGACAGGATCGCTCGGCCGAGGCCGGTGCGTCGAGCGAACTCGCTGATCGATCGGAAGCTCCCCTGACGGCGTGCCGCCATGATCGTCTCGGCGACCGTCTGCGGGAGTCCGTCGATCAGACGGAATCCGAGACGCAGGGCAGGGGAGGGGGAAGGGGCTCGGTCGGCCGTGCGAGACGTCCGGCTCGACCGATGCGGCGATCGTTCCTTTCCTGCCCCGTCCGTCTTGCTGCCGGCCTCGGTCGCGTTCACTCTTGCGCCGCCGGTCGCTCGGCACTCCGCTTCCGCCGAATCGATCGCACAGGCTGCGGCGTCGGCATAACGGTCGTCCGGTCCGGCCGGCCGATCGTCGTCGAGCGATTCGAGATCACCGAACTCCGGAGCTCGCTCCGTGGACGTTGCGGTGCGACGTCGATCGCGATGATGGACGAACCCGGCCAGGAAGATCGGATCGTCGTCGTCGGGCTCGAGCGTGCAGTCCCAATCGCTGAAGTTGACGTCGATCGGCCGAACCGGCACATCGTGTCGCCGAGCGTCGTCGATCAGCTGCGCCGGCGCGTAGAACCCCATCGGTTGGCTGTTGATCAGCCCCGCGACGAAAGCGGCCGGGTAGTGATGCTTGAGCCAGCACGAGACATAGACCAGCAGCGCGAAACTGGCGGCGTGACTCTCGGGAAAACCGTACTCGCCGAAGCCGCGGATCTGGCGAAAGACCTGATCGGCGAACGTCTCGCTCAGCCCCTGGCGACGCATCCCTTCGAGCAGCTTGACCCGAAACTTCTCGATGACTCCGGTCTTGCGCCAGGCTCCCATCGCCCGGCGCAGCTGGTCCGCCTCTCCCGGCGTGAAGCCGGCGGCGACGACCGCCAATCGCATCGCCTGTTCCTGGAAGATCGGCACG
>DMPQ01000368.1 GCA_003455945.1 Planctomycetaceae bacterium | reverse complement strand
AGAAGAGCTGCTCTTCGCCGATCCGCGACACGCTCGCCTCGTGACCGATCGAGACGTCCTGCTCGAGGATCTCGATGTACGGGTACGTGTCGCTCCGACTCTTCTCGTCCAGGATCAGCGCGTCGCAGACGACGTTGCAGCGGGCATCATGAGCCCCTCGCTCGACCCGAGCCAGGCCGCGGTAGCTCGACCGACCGCCGTTCTTCGAGATCGACTTCGAGACGATCCGTCCGGTGGTGTGCGGAGCGCAGTGCACCAGCTTCGCCCCGGCATCCTGATGCTGACCGGCTCCCGAAAAGGCGATCGACAGGATCTCGCCGCGGGCCCCCGGTTCCATCATGTGGACCGCCGGGTACTTCATCGTCAGATGACTGCCGAGGTTCCCGTCGACCCACTCCATCACCGCATCCTGGTAGGCATACGCCCGCTTGGTCACCAGGTTGTAGATGTTGTTGGCCCAGTTCTGGATCGTCGTGTAGCGGCAGCGAGCCCCCTTGCGCACGATCACTTCGACCACCGCCGAGTGGAGACTCTCGGTCGAGTACATCGGCGCGGTGCAGCCTTCGACGTAGTGGATCTGAGCCCCTTCGTCGACCAGGATCAGCGTCCGCTCGAACTGCCCCATGCTCTCGGCATTGATCCGGAAGTACGCCTGCAGCGGCGCCTCGATCCGGACTCCGGGCGGAACGTAGATGAACGATCCGCCCGACCAGACCGCCGAGTTGAGCGCAGCGAACTTGTTGTCCTCCGGCGGGATCACCGTGCCGAAGTACTCGCGAAACAACTCCGGATGCTCGCGGAGCGCCGTATCGGTGTCGGTGAAGATCACCCCTTGGCGGACCAGATCTTCCTTGACCGATCCGTACACCACTTCGGATTCGAACTGCGCCTTGACCCCCGACAGGAACTTCCGTTCGGCCTCGGGAATGCCGAGCTTCTCGAACGTGTCCTTGATCTCCTGCGGCACGTCTTCCCAGGTCCGTCCCTGGTGATCGGTCGGCTTCAGGTAGTAGTAGATGTCCTGAAAGTCGACGTCGATCGCGCCGCCCCAGTTCGGCATCGGCTTCGATTCGAAGATCTCGAGACTCCGGAGGCGGAAGTCGCGCATCCACCCCGGTTCCCCCTTGATCTCGGAGATCTGAGCGACGATCTCGGCGTCGATCCCCTTGCGGGCCTTGAAGACGCCGGTCGTCTCGGTCCGGAAGTTGTACTTGTTGATCTCGCCGATGTCGTCGGACTCGTTCGTCACCAGATCGGTCGCCATCGTCGTTCGTCCTTAGGTCGTCGGCCGCTCGTCATCGCCGCTCGGGCTGGTCGAGGCGGGAGCCGGGAAACGGGGGAGGGGAGAGGAGGTCGGTCAGGTGCCGACCGGCTGTCCCGACTCGGCATCCTCCATGCTCCGGTTCAGGCGATCCGCTTCGGGATGCTCCCGGCGAATCCGTTCGTAACCGTGCGAGTGGAGTTCCTGCGCGAGCTCGACGCCGCCGGTCTCGACGATCCGCCCGCCGAGAATGACGTGCGTGAAGTCGGGCGGATTGTGCTCGAGCAGCTTGTCGTGATGCGTGATGATCAGCAGCCCCATCTTCTCGCGACCGATGTCGGCGATCGAGCGGCTCGCGAGACGGACCGCGTCGGCATCCAGACCGCTGTCGGTCTCGTCGAGGATCGCGAACTTCGGCGCGAGCATCGCCATCTGCAGGATCTCGGCTCGCTTCATCTCGCCCCCCGAGAATCCGTCGTTGACGTAGCGGCGAGCGAAGTCGAGGTTCATCTTCAGATCTTCCATGCGCCCCTTGAGCTCCTTGCGGAACTCGCGCATCGGCATCAGCTCTTCCCCTTCCTTCCGCTCCGGATTCCGGACGTTCGTCGCGGCGTGGCGGAGGAAGTCGGCGAGCTTCACGCCGGGGATCGCGACCGGGCGCTGAAAGGCCAGGAAGAGTCCGCGGCGAGCCCGCTCGTCCGGTCCGAGCTCGAGCAGACTCTCGCCGTTGAGCAGCATGTCGCCGCCGGTCACCTCGTAGTTCGGGTGCCCGAGGATGACGAGACCGAGCGTGCTCTTGCCCGATCCGTTCGGCCCCATCAACGCATGCGTCTCGCCTCGACGCAGCGTCAGATTCACGCCGCGGAGAATCGGAGTCCCTTCGACACTGACGTGCAGATCACGGATCTCGAGTACGTCGCTCATGACGGTTCCGGTCACCTGGAGTTTCAAGAGCCGCGGCAAGCACCGCGGTCGATCGGTTGTCGAAATGGTTTGCGCCGAGACAGCGGCTCGGCGGTCGTCGTTCGTTCGTCGTTCGGGCGGCTAGTCCGCCGCGGTTTCCGAGCGGCTCTCCGCCACGCTGAACCGGCAGCACTGCCCGCCCGAGAGCGTGCATTCGCCCAGTTCGAGCGGACTGCCGATCAGCTCGCTCAGGAGCGTCTGTTCCATCCGGCAGATCGAATCGTCCCCCTGCGTCAGGTCGGGATAGGGGCAGGCAAGCACGCTGAGGACCGGCCCGACCGATCGCCCCGATCCTCGCTCCGCCGAGCCGGCCGCGTTCGCTGCCGACGCTCCGCCGACCGAAACGCCGTCGGCTTCGCCCGCCGAGCCGTCGACCGAGATCGGAATCTGCCGCTCGCCGAAGAGCGCCGAGACCGCCGCCATCCGCTCGGCGACCGAATCGCCGCGGACCTGCCGCGCGTACTGGCGAGCCAGACGGCGAGCGATCCCTTGGATCAGGCGCCCCTTGATCTGCGGATCCTCGAGCGACCGGACCTCTTCCCACAGCGCGGTCGCGAGGTCGGCGAAGTTCTCTCCTGCCTTGCGCCGGCCGGTCGGAGTCAGACTGTAGCCGTGCGTCGGACGTCCGCGCGATTGACGACGATCGCTCCGCCGAATCAGCCCCTGGAACATCAGACGCTGGAGACGCTGGCGGACGGCGGTCGGAGTCACCTCCATCGCCTCGGCCAATTCCGCCACCGTCGCTTCCTGACGGCGGCGGAGCAGGTCGAGGATCGTGATGTCCGAGGAGTGAAACGTGTCGCTCACGCCGGAGCCCCGCTGTCGAACGAACGAAAGATCGCGGCGACGAAGGGAGAGAACCGGCCCCCGGGAGCCGGCCCATTTCGGCTCCCCCGGACTGATCGTCCCCCGCTCTTCGCCTCGGTCGCGTTATAGGCAGTTAGATCATTTTTCGCAACCAGATGTTTCCAAAAGATTCCGGCCGAGGCGCTCGAAACGGAGCCTCATCTCCGCGCGCCCCCCAACGTGGCACCGGCTCGTCCCGAGCCGTGGGCGTGCGACGGCGACACCGAAACCGCTTCGCTGCGTTTCGACCGCTCGGCGCTGCATGGCCGCGCATCGGGGACGACGCGGACCCACGACGAGGCAACGGTTCCTGACCGACCCAACCAGCCCGAAGCGAAGCGCCGGGATCAGCCCATCGGAAAACACGGCGAACGAGGGCGGTCGCACGACGGTGAAGGCGTCGCC
>DMPQ01000172.1:5626-5833 GCA_003455945.1 Planctomycetaceae bacterium | reverse complement strand
CCAAGAAACTGCCGGCCGAAGAGCCGGCGCCGAGCGAGGCATCGGCAGCGCCCGCCGGCGATACCACGAATGAAACAGCGGCACCGGACGCAGCGGCACCGGACACCGCGGGCGCCGAATCGAACTCGGCCACGCCGACCGATCCGGCCGCTCCGTCGCCGTCGACCGATGCCGATGCCGACGCAGGACGCCGAGGCGAGCGCGACG
>DMPQ01000172.1:699-5600 GCA_003455945.1 Planctomycetaceae bacterium | reverse complement strand
TCGGTGATCGATGCGACCGGCATGCATCTGACTCCCGGCATCATCGACTGTCATTCCCACATGGGAACCGACGGCGGCGTGAACGAAGGGGGGCAGGCGATCACGGCCGAGGTCCGCATCGGCGACTTCGTCGATGCGTCGGACATCACGATCTACCGGCAGTTGGCCGGAGGGGTGACGGCGGCGAACGTTCTGCACGGTTCGGCCAATCCGATCGGCGGTCAGAACCAGGTGATCAAGCTCCGTTGGGGCTCGAGCAGCGAGGGGCTGAAGTTCGCCGAAGCGCCGGCCGGCATCAAGTTCGCGCTCGGCGAGAACGTCAAGCAGTCCAATGCCGGCGACTCGTTCAACACCCGCTATCCGCAGACGCGGATGGGAGTCCAGCAGATCATGCGGGACGCCTTTCTCGCCGCGCGGCACTATCGCAATCAGCGGATCGATTGGGAGCGGGATCGACGCGGTCTGCCGCCTCGCCGCGATCTGGAACTCGATGCGATCGTCGAGATCCTGGAAGGACGCCGCTGGATCCATTGCCATAGCTATCGCCAGGACGAGATCCTTGCGCTGCTGGGGACGCTGGACGAGTTCCAGATCACGATCGGTTCGCTCCAGCACATCCTCGAAGGGTACAAGGTCGCCGAGGCGATCAAGCGCCACGGCGGGACCGCGTCCGCCTTCTCGGACTGGTGGGCCTACAAGGTCGAAGTGTCGGATGCGATTCCGTATGCCGGAGCGCTGATGCACGAGATGGGAATCGTCGTCAGCTTCAATTCGGACGACGACGAACTGGCGCGGCATCTCAATCAGGAAGCGGCCAAGGCGGTGCGTTACGGCGGCGTCGATCCGGCCGAGGCGCTGAAGTTCGTCACGCTCAATCCGGCCAAGCAGCTCCGGATCGACCGCTGGGTCGGCTCGATCGAACCGGGGAAGCAGGCCGACCTGGTCCTCTGGAGCGGCGATCCGCTGTCGAACCTGTCGCGCTGCGAACAGACCTGGATCGAAGGGCGCAAGTACTTCGACCGCGCCGAGGATCTGGCGAAACGAGCCGAGTTCGAGGCGATGCGGACGGCGCTCGTCCAGCGCGTGCTGGAATCGGGCGAGACGCCGGAGCGACCGGGAGCACGGCGTCCCGATCCGGCGACGCTCTGGCCGCGACACGACGAGTACTGCGCCGCCCATGACCACGCCCGCTGTCTGCAGCAGGAGGCGATCGAGCGAGCGTGGCGCGAAGAGGAACGGCGCCGAGCGGAAGCGATGTTCGACGAGGCCGATGCCGCCGAGACGAACGCCGGTTCGGCGACGATGACGGAAGGAGCCGAGCGATGAAGCGAAGTCGAAACCGATCGTTGTTCCACTCCGTCGAACGTCCTTCGCCTTCTCTTCCGAACGGAAGTCCCTCGATGAACGACTCGCATGATCGTCCGCTCGACCCGTCGTCCGACGCGAAGGTCATCGTTCGCTCGCGGCGCCGATTCCTGAAGCTGCTGGCTGCCGGTGCCGCCGGTGCGATGCTCGACCTGCGCGTGTCGGCCGCCGCGCAGGAAGTCCCCGGTTCCCCTCAGACCCGTCCCATCGCGCTGATCGGCGGCACGATCCATCCGATCTCGGGCCCGCCGCTCGAGAACGGCACCCTCGTCTTCGCCGACGGCAAGATCTCGGCGGTCGGCGTCGGCATCCCGATCCCGGACGATGCCGAACGGATCGATGTCGCCGGCAAGCATCTGTATCCCGGTCTGTTCGAGTCGCATTCGCAGATCGGCCTGGTCGAGTGGAGTTCGGTCCGCGCGACGCTCGACTCGACCGAGACCGGTCTCATCAATCCCAACGTCGAGGCGCATGTCGCGGTCAACCCCGAGAGTGCGCTCCTGCCGGTGACGCGAGCCAACGGCGTGCTGTTGGCTCTGTCGGCTCCGAGCGGCGGTCTCGTTTCGGGGCGCGGCAGCGTGCTGCAGCTCGACGGCTGGACGACCGAGGACCTGGCGATTCGTCCGGTGGCGACGATGCACGTCAACTGGCCTCGCATCGCGCCGCCGGTTCGGCTCCCCGGCGCTGCGGCGGGAGGGGGCGGAGGACGGCGCGGTCGGTTCGGTGGCGGGGAAGCGGACGGAGGGGGCGATCCGCTCGCGCCGCTCCGACAGCTTTTCGAACAGGCCAAGGCGTACGCCGCGGAACGCGATGCGCTCGGCGACGCGCGGCGAGTCGATCTGCGTCTGGAAGGGATGCGCCCGCTGCTCGATCGAAGCGTGCCGATGGTCGTCGCCGCGGATGGGCTGGCCGAGATCGAATCGGCCGTCGCCTTCGCCGCCGAGTTCGGTGTCCGACTGGTCATCTTCGGCGGCTACGATGCGCCGTCCGCCGCGACGATGCTGCGCGAGCATGACGTGCCGGTCATCGTTTCGGCCGTGCACCGCAATCCGCTGCGCCGCCACGATGCCTACGATGCCGCGTACACGTTGCCCGAGCGGCTACGAGCGGCGGGGATCCGCTTCTGCATCTCGGGGTCGGGGCGGAGCGAGACGTGGAACGCGCGGAATCTGGCCTACCACGCCGGCACCGCGGTCGCCTACGGCCTGCCGCAGGACGAGGCGCTCCGAAGCATCACCCTCTCGCCGGCCGAGATCCTCGGTGTGGCCGATCGAGTCGGGTCGCTCGACATCGGCAAGGACGCGACGCTGATCGTTACCGACGGCAATCCGCTCGAGACGACGACTCAGGTCGAACATGCCTGGATCGGCGGTCGCACGGTGCAGCTGACCAGCCTGCACACGCGACTGTACGACAAGTATCGCGAGAAGTATCGGCAGCTGCGCGACGCGGAACGTTGAACGGCCGAATCGTCGCAGTCCGGATCCGCGGCAGTTCCGCTATGCCGTAGTGCCGCAGTGCCGCTATGCCGCGGCGATGAACGACAAGAGCGGCGAGCGACGGAGGCTTCGTCGCTCGCCGCACCATTGCCGAGGGCTTCCCCTTCGCGGCCCTCGCTCGAGTCGTCCTGAATTGCCTTGGTCCTCGTTTCAGGGATCTTCGCCATGCGAACTTCCGCTCGCTCGACGTCGTTTCGCGGTTCGCTGCTGATCGCTCTGCTGATCGCATCGACAATGCTCACCGTCGGACGCGGTCAGGAAGCGAACGAGGGGGCGACTGCCGAGCGACCGCGGCGCGCGGCGGTCGACATGCGCGATCTGATCGAGCGTTTCACGGCCGACCGCTCGAGCGTCGCCTATCGCTACCGCGTTCCGATGTCTCAGGTCGCGGCCGAGCGGCGCGAGCGGTTTCGCGAGCAGTGGCTGAAGCGTCTCGAGCGGATCGACTTCGACCGTCTGTCGCGCGACGGACAGATCGATTGGCTGCTGCTGAGAAACCTGATCGAGCGCGAAGCGGCTCGAGACGAGATCGAGCGGGCGAAGGATGCGGCGATCGCCGATCTGCTCCCTTTCGCGACCACGATCGTCGATCTGGCCGAGGTGCGGGAGAACGGCGGACCGATCGACCCTCAGGCACTGGCCGGCGAACTCGATCGTCTGCATCGCGAACTCTCCGCCTCGATCGCCTCGTTCTCGCCGGAGGGGCACGGACCGGTCGACGGGATCCGAGCCGCTCGGCGAACGGATGAACTGCGCCGCACGCTCGGCGAGTGGTTCCGCTACTACGACGGCTACGATCCGCTCTTCTCGTGGTGGTGTCGGGCTCCGTACGAGGCGTACGACGCGACGCTGAAGCGTTGGTCCGAGACGCTGTCGCGGCGACTCGCGGGGCTCGATCCCAGCGACTCGACCACCATCGTCGGCGAGCCTCTGGGGCGCGAGGCGCTCGAGGCGGAGCTCCGTTTCGAGATGATTCCGTATTCGCCTGAAGAGCTGGTCGAGATCGCGGAGCGCGAGTTCGCGTGGTGCGACGAACAGATGGCGATCGCCGCGAAGGAACTGGGATACGACGACTGGCGCGACGCTCAGGAAGAGGTGAAGAACCGTTTCGTCCCTCCCGGTGATCAGCCTCGCCTGATCCGCGAGCTGGCGGAACAGGCAGTGGAGTTCGTCGAGGCGCGCGATCTGGTCACCATCCCGCCGCTGTGCAAGGAGACGTGGCGGATGGAGATGATGAGTCCGGAGCGTCAGAAGGTGAGTCCGTTCTTTCTGGGCGGCCCGGCGATCATCGTCAGCTATCCGACCGACGAGATGAGTCATCCGGACAAGCTGATGAGTCTGCGCGGCAACAACCCGCACTTCTCGCATGCGACGGTGCAGCACGAGCTGATTCCCGGCCATCACCTGCAGCAGTTCATGACCAAGCGGCATCGAGCGTATCGCGAGATCTTCGAGACGCCGTTCTGGGTCGAAGGCTGGGCGCTCTATTGGGAGATGCGGCTGTGGGATCTCGGCTTCTCGACGACTCCCGAGGATCGGATCGGCATGCTCTTCTGGCGCAAGCACCGCTGTGCCCGAATCATCTTCAGCCTGTCGTATCACCTCGGCACGATGTCCCCTCAGGAGTGCATCGACTATCTGGTCGATCGAGTCGGCCATGAGCGGGCGAACGCCGAAGCGGAGGTGCGCCGGAGCATCATGGGAGGCTACGGCCCGCTGTATCAGGCGGCGTACATGCTCGGCGGACTGCAGATCCGCGCCTTGCACGGAACTCAGGTCGGACCCGCGCGGATGACCGAGCGCCGCTTTCACGATCTGATCCTGCAGCAGAACGCGATCCCGATCGAGCTGATCCGACTGAGGATGTCGACCGGCAAGATCGACCGCGATTGGCGCACCACCTGGCGCTTTGCCGATCCGTGATCCGCGTCGTGCGACCGACCTCGGTCGCCGCATTTGTCGTAGTGCGACCGACCCCGGTCGCAGCATTTGTTCGAACCGCCGGGCACGGAGAACCCCTCGCTGACGCGTCGGGCT
>DMPQ01000172.1:0-664 GCA_003455945.1 Planctomycetaceae bacterium | reverse complement strand
TCGGAGAGCCCGGGGCCACGTCGTGCGACCGCGTTCTCCCCATGACGGCAGTGCGCAGAGCGATCGATTATGATCCGACTTCGACTCGGATCGAGCTCGGTGAGGATGCGAGTCGTCCGACGGACTTCTTCTCTTCAGGTGCCTGATGTCGTATCCGTCTCCGTACCAGGATTCTCCGTCACCGTATCAGTCGCCGTCGCCGTATGCCGTTCCGCCGATCAAGGAGGATCCGACCGTCACGCCGGTCGTCTGGTACTTCTTCGTCGCCTACTGCTGCTTCAATGCGCTTCTGTGTCTGGGGCTGTTGGCGATGGGCGTCTTTCTGCTCGTCATGCCTCGGCTCGATACGTCGATCCGACAGGACGAGCTGATCGGCATCTCGATCGCCGGAGGCTTCTACATCTTTCTCGGCCTGGGATTCGGCATCGCCTATGGCATTGCGCCGTTCCTGCGCCGCGGCAAAGGGGCGTGGATCTACGGGATCGTCCTGATCGCCTTCGGCATGACTCATCCGTGTTACTGGCTCGCGACGATTCCGCTGATGATCTTCTGGGTCCAAGGCAAGACGCTGCGGCATTTCGAGTACCGAGCGCAGCTGGCGCGAGGCTGATCGGTCGTGGGACTCCTTGCCGTTGCTGCCCGATCGTGGGCCCGGCCACTCCGT
>DMPQ01000173.1 GCA_003455945.1 Planctomycetaceae bacterium | reverse complement strand
GTGTTCCGCGGTTTCATCACGACGCGCGGTCGCTGACGAGGCTGATCCCGGCGCTTCGCGTCGGGCTGGTTGGGCCAGTCACGACGCGCCGCAACCGGTGCGTTCCGGCCGTGTCCCGACTCGGAACCCCGTTGCGACCGGGGGCGGTCGCACTACGACAGGCAGCATTCCCGATCGGTCGCACTACCGGTCGGAGGTCGGCGTGCCGTCGCCCTCTTCGGCCGTTTCGTCCGGCGTGTCGCCCGTGGCCTCGGCCGGATGACGTTCCGACCAGCGAACGAACGCGGCATCGCGAGCCGCTTCGTCGGCGAAGCCGACGTTGATCCCCATGCTCCACTGCGATTTCGGAACCGGCGGATAGACGATCAGCCCGTAATCGTCGAGCGATTCGTCGAGGATCATCGCGGCTGTCGTCAGCGCGAAGTCGCGCAACTGACTCTCCTGCTGCTGGTTCATCAGAAAGACGCGGATCGCGCGTCGATCCTCGAAGACCTGCACGATCGCCGGCAGATCCTCCTTCGTCCCCAAGCGCACCAGAGCCGAAAGCGCCGTCCGGATCAGATGCTCGGACTTCCGACCGCCGTCGCGAAGCATGTCGAGCGACAGCTTCCGGCCTCCGGGGAGCTCGTGCTCGATCGCCATCTGCAGGCCGATCGTCACGAGCCCTTCATCCATGTTCGTGATCATCCGATCGAGCATCCGCTTGAGCGGATCGCTCCGACGCCCCTGGGCGATCGAGCCGCGGATCGGCTCCATCCGCGAGTAGTTCGAAAAGCCGACGATCGTGGCGCTGTCGAGCTGCTCGTGGTCGCAGGTCAGGAAGAGACACCCGGTGTAGGTCGCCAACGACATCGGCTGGAGCGTCCCCTGGCCGTAGCTGGTGAACAGAGCCGAAACGCGTCGTGCGATCTCCTCGTCCGAAGCGGTGTCGGCGAACTTCAGCAGGCCCCACTCCCCTTTGGCCACCTCGGCGTAGAACGCGCGCGAATCGCGATCGTCGCCGACCAGCTCCGCCCAGCGCTGCCACGCGGGGAGTGCCAGCGACGCCGGATCGACCTCGCCCGACACCAGCCGTGCCAGACGCTGATCGACGTCCTTGCGCCGGATCTCGGAGGTCACCTCGACGATCCGAAGTCGGACTTCGGAATTGGGATGACGGGCCTGTCGCTGCAGCGCCGGCAAAGCCCGGTTGCCGAGCTCGATCAGGTCGCGAGCCGCCTGTTCGCGCCGCTGCGGCTCGGCATCTCCCAATTGTTCGATCAGCGCCGCGACCTCCGGATCCTCCGATTCGGCCACCGCCGCCGGCGGCGCATCGCCGGGAGAGGCGTTCGGCTCCTGAGCGAACAGCACGCCGCTCGACAGCCCGACCGACAGCAGACAAGGGAGTTGCCGTCGCAACGCAGCCGACCATCGTCGCGCCGCGCGATTCCGAATGGGGATTCCGCTGAGCATGTCGGTGCGCCTGAGGTCGGCCGAAGAAGGTTCGCCGCGCGATGCGGCGCCATCGATCGTTCGGGTGCAGTATACCCGGCAGGGGACGAGGGAGGAGCGATCGGCAGGCCTTCGCGCAGCTCCCCCCGTCCCCTCGACCGATGCCCCCGATGGTTTCAGACGAGCGATCCGAAGCCGGCGAGTCCGAGCGGCTCGCGACTGGAATACGGCTCGCCGTAACGCGTCCCGATCGACTTCCCCCAGAACGCCGCCTCATCGCGGAGGCGATCGAGAAAGGTCGGCGGCGTCGGATCGCGCCCCGTCTCGAACTGACTCCGGAAACAGGCGATCGCCTGCGCCTTGCGGTCCCACCAATCCGAAATGTCGAGGACGAACGCCGGCTGCGGCACGAGCTTCAGGTGGACGCAGTGGTAGTACCAGATTCGCGGCGGATGCCACGGCTCGCCCGGCAAGCCGGTCTTGGTGAGCTTGGACCAGAACCGAGCCGCTTCGATCAGTTCGGTCGCGGCGACATGATCGGGATGAGCGTCGACCCAATAGGGAGCGAAGAGCCGACGAGCGCGCGTCAGCCGCATCACGCCGGCCAGCGCGGCTCGCGCCTCGAGCGTCGCCTGGAGCGAGCGGTTGGGAAGCCCGAGATTGCGGCGCCAGGTCAGGCCGAGCACCTCGGTCGCCGCCGCCGTTTCGGCGCGTCGCAGCTCGGGAGTGCCGAACGGAGTCGGCTCGCCGCTCGTAAGATCGAGCACGCCGACTCGCCAGCCGTCGGCAAGCATTCTCAGGATGCCCCCTCCCATGCCGAGTTCGGCATCGTCCGGATGCGGCGCGATGATCAGCGCATCGAGCGGCTCGGGCGAACCGAACGTCTCGCCGTTTACCCCCTCGGGAACCGGAATCTCCATCGCGTTCGTTCCTGTGGTCTTCCGCCGCGGCCGGTGACCGACGTCGTTCGCCCTTCGACCGGCTCGCTCGGCGGACAGTCTAACGCGGCGACGGCTGATCTGGACTCGCCGACCGGAATCTGCGAACGTCCGCCGCACGACGGCTCGCTTCGGCCCTCGCGAATCGGGTCGAACCTCACCCCTGCGTCACGGATCCGGACATGCACCCGACTCGGCTGCTGCTGATCGCCGCGATGGTCGCTCTCTCGACCACCGGCTGCGCCTGGTGGAAGAAGAACGTGACGAAACGGGACGACGCCGAAGAACAGGTCGGCGACGACGACTTCGACATGCGTTCGACGCGCCGCACGCTGACCGAACGATCGTCGTTGCCGGGAGGCTGGTCGAGCGAGGCGCGCGCGATCGAGGCGAACCTGGGCGTGCAATGAGCGGCGACGAGGCCGACGGCGCCGGATTCGGCGTGACGCGCCTCGTCCACCGTCGGTCTCAGCCCGAGCGTTTCCACCGAACGCCATTCGATCAGGTCAGCGGCAAGAAGATCGACAGCAGCAGCGACATCGACAGGCCGGTCAGCGAGAGGACGATCAGCGCCGGCGTCCAGCTGCGCAGCGCCTCTCCTTCGGTCAGTCCGCCCATCTTGGCGAAGATCCAGAACCCGCTGTCGTTCATCCACGAGCCGAAGAGCGAGCCCGAGCCGATGGCGGTCGCCAGGTAGACCGGATGGCAACCGAGCGGCGAGCTGCCGACGATCGCCACCATCATGCCCGAGCCGACGATCATGGCGACGGTGCTCGAACCCTGAGCGACCTTCAGCACGGCAGCGATCGCGAATCCCAGCAACAGCGCCGCGACGCCGCTCGTCGCGCCCTGGATCCCGCCGAACCGCTCCTTGATCGCCGGTCCGATCTCGGCCGCCTGGAGCATGTCGCCGAACGCCGCTCCGGCCGCGGTGATCAGGATGATGACACCGCCGCTCATCAGCGCACTCTCGACCGACAGCGCCAATTGCTCGCGCCCCATCCGCCGCACGCGGACGAGCGTGATCATCGCGATCAGGGTCGAGACGAGGAGCGCGAGATTGGCGTTGCCGATCAGCAACGCGATGCCGGCGGTCCGCCGCGCCGGCGTCTCCCAGACATGCTCGGCGACGAACTCGGGAAAGGCGGCTTCGAGCAGCTGGCGATTCATGCGCGCGATGTCGACCGGCTTGGTCCGCGAGTTGTCGGCCTGCACGCGTGCTCGGGCGTAGTCGGGAAGGCGAATGCCGAGAAAGGCGCTCTCGCGATACGCGGTCCGATCGCGCAGCAGCCGGTTGAGGTCGCCGATCGCCCGGTCGATCGCGGCCGGATCGTTCGGAGCGCCGCTCGTCAGCCAGTCGCGCACCTCGGGCGACAGCGTCGGCTGATCGATCAGCCACTTCGACGGGTTGTCCCCGTCGGCCTGTCGATCAGCGACGAGCCGTGCGCTCCAGCCGCTCCAATCCTTCACCTGCTCGGCTCGCAGCGCCGCCGCATCTTCGCCGTCGGCGATCGTCACCGCGACGGTCGACAGCGCGATCAGGATCACGGGAAGCGCGACCGGCAGAATCGACTCGACGAGTCCCGGGAGACGATCGTCGGGAGGAGGTGCGAGTTCGACGTCGTTACCGAGCTGACGCATCGGCACCGGCATGCGGCGATCGACGATCGACGCGAAGACGAGCGAAGCGAGCGCGGCGGGCGCGGCGACGACCAGACCGATCACGATCATCAGCCCGAGATCGACGCCGAGAATGCTGGCCATCAGCAGAGGTCCCGGAGTCGGCGGAACGAGCGTGTGCGTGATCGCGCCGCCGCCGGCGATCGCGAGCAGATACTTCAGATACTCCTTGCCGGTGCGGCGATGGAGCGAGCGGGCGAGCGGCACGAGCAGATAGAAGACCGTGTCGAAGAAGACCGGAATCGCCAGCACGAATCCGCTGACCAGCAGCGCGAACGGCGAACGCTTCTCGCCGAGCCAAGCCAGAAACGTGCGCACGATCCGATCGGCCGCGCCGCTGTCGAGCATGCACTTGCCGATGATCGCCGCCAGCCCGATCACGATCGCGATGTTTCCTGAGGCGTTGCCGAACGCCGTCGCGACGCGAGCGATCTTCGTGTCGATCCCGCCCGGCGCCAGCAGACTGACCAGAATCGCCGCGACGATCAGCGCCAGAAAGGCGTTCGCCTTGAAGCCGATGATCAGACCGAGCACCGTGACGATGCCGATCGCCAGAATGATCAGCGGGCGAGTGCCGACCGATCGCGTCGCGGGCTCGGGAGCCGTTGCCTCGGCCGCCGGCGCGAGTTCGGGCGTTTCGGCCGCGGAGGAACCGGCCGCCTCGCTTGCTGCGGCATCACGATTCTCGCTCCCCCCTTGCGCCTCGGTCGTCAACGCTTCGCGCGGGATCGTGATCCCCTCCTGAGTCGCGTCGGGGCGCCAGGCGATCGGATTCGCCGTCACGGCGCGGTCACCGGACGTCGTCTCGGAGCGCAGCAGCACGCCGCTCGCGATGGCGGCCGAGACGAGCAGCGCGAGACCGGCGACGAACCGACGTCGATGGGGACGAAGCGAATCGGAGGCAGGCCGCGCGAACCGCGACCGGAGAGAAGCGTGCATCGAGCGCCTCGACGAACGGCAGGGGGTGGTGGGGAAGGACGCCGTTATAGATGCCGGCGCGAGCGAGGTCAAAAATGCCTGGCGTGCGAGACGGCGAAGAGAGACCGAGAGGACGGGCGCTGCAACCGGTCCTTCAGCGCGCAGCGCAGCGCCAAGATCGCCCCTTGTCCGAAACCGTGACGACCGAAAGCGGTCTCGAGAGGACGACGATGCCGGTGCCGCCGCCCGTCGGCGCTCGGGCATCCCTTCGGCGACGATCCCCCGTCGGATCGCGTCAGCGCTTCGCGGCGCCGGTCGCCTTGCTGCGGATCGACTCGATCGCCTGCCGGATCCGATCGAACACCTCGTCGGTGGTCCCGATCCCGTCGATCTGCTTCAGGACGCCATGAGCGGCGTAGAAATCGACCAGCGGCGTCGTCTGACGCTGGTACACCTGCAGTCGGAACGGGATCTTGTCCGGTCGATCGTCCGGACGTCGTTCGGTGGGGCCGTTGCCGCGACCGTTGAGTCGTCGGATCAGCTCCTCGTCCGGAACGACCAGTTGGATCGCGATGTCGATCGCCTGGCCGCGTTCGGCGAAGATCCGATCGATCGCTTCGGCCTGACGGATCGTGCGAGGCACGCCGTCGAGCAGACAGCCGTCGTCGCAATCCCCCTTGGCCAAACGTTCGCGAAAGACGCCGAGCACCAGCTCGTCGGGGACGAGCTGGCCGTCGGCCATGATCGGAGCGACGACCTTGCCGACTTCGGTCCCGTTGCGGATCGCCTCGCGCAGCAGATCGCCGGTCGACAGATGCGGGATGCGCAGGTAGTCGACCAGTCGCTTCGACTGGGTCCCTTTCCCCGCTCCGGGCGGACCGACGAATACGATTCTCATCACCGCCTCGTCTGACTGTGCGGGAGTCTCGCCCGCGGAGGATGGGGAGCGACGATGGCCGCTCCCCGACGCCGGCTCATTCGAGCAGGCCGCGATAGTTCCGCATGACGAGGTGGCTGTCGATCTTCTGGACCAGATCGAATGCCACGCTGACGGCGATCAGCAGGCCGGTACCTCCGTAGAAGCTGGCGATCTGATAGTCGACTCCCATGAGCGACGAGACGACGGTGGGAACGACGGCGACGACCGCGAGGAATCCGGCTCCGACGTACGTGATCCGGTCCATGACGCGTTCGAGGTAGTCGGCGGTCCGGCGTCCGGGGCGGTAGCCCGGGATGAACGTCCCCTGTTCCTTCAGGTTGTCCGAGATCTCCTTCGGATTGAAGATGATCGAGGTCCAGAAGTAGCAGAAGAAGTAGATCATCACGAGGAAGCAGAAGTTGTAGATGAAGCTCGTTCCGTTACCGAACGTCTCGGCGGCGTCGCCGAAGAAGGTGCCGATGTCGCCGCTGGTGATGCTCGCCC
>DMPQ01000393.1 GCA_003455945.1 Planctomycetaceae bacterium | reverse complement strand
CTCGGCGGCGGTCTCATCCGCCGGCTTCTCGTCCGACGCCGGCTCGTCCTGCGGCGTCTCGGTCGTCGGATTCAGCGGACCGAAGTACTTCTCGATGGCGCGGTCGTACATCCCTTCGCCGTAGACCAGCTCGCCCCCTTGGTGTCCGACGATACCGACGAGACCAGCCGAGATGAGCAGACCGATCTGCCAAGCCCCTTGAACCAGCCCCTTGTCGGTCGACTTCACGCGCAGCGCCAACAGCGTCATCACGCTCGTCCAGACGGCGACGGCGATCCCGCCCCAGCGATGCCGGAAGATCTCCGCTTCCGCCTGACTCTTCTCGACGGCGAAGGCCCAGCCCATCGTGCAGGCGACGATCGAGCTGATCGCTCCCAGCAGCAGGCACCAGAAGGCGAACTCGCGGAAGTTCCCCTTGAACAGGACGTTCAGCACGACGAACAGGGCGCCGAGGTTCAGCAGCGCGACCGGAAAGTGGACGATCGCCGGGTGAAACCAACCGTGCACTCCCCAGAGCTTCTGCCACAACGGCCTCTCGGTCGGAGGGACGTATCCCTCGGGCAAGGTCGGCTTGATCGGCTCGGTCGAAACCGGGGCCTCCTGTCCGAGCCGAACCGACTCGGGCCACGACGCCCCCTCATCGATCCAGAGCTTGAGAACGGCGATCTCGCCGGCCGAGAGGGGTCCGCCCGCATCGAGCGGCGGCATCAGGGTGTCGTCGTCGGCAATCGTCCGCTGGTACAGATCGCTCGCCGCGGCATCGCCGGCGGTCAGGTAGTCACCGATCGCCGCCGGATCGTTCAGATCGAGCCCCTCGGTCGATTCGCCGCCATGGCACTCGAAGCACCGCCGTTCGAGGATCGGGCGGACGTCGCGCGCGAAGTCGATGACCCCGTCGGCGAACGCCGGTCGGACGCCGAGAGTCGCCGCAAGCAGCGTCACGGCGACCGCGGTCAGCAAGCCGAAACCACGAGAACGGAACGGTCGGTCCGAAGCGAGACGTCTCATCGTGGACGCCTTTCGTGCAGGTGGGAGAGAGCTCGGTGCGAGGCGGGAACGGCGACAGGGGCGATAGGCATCGATTCGCTTACGCCGCCGCGCCTTCAGGATGCTCGGCGGCCGAGACTCGTTCAAGAGAGGGTGGGGCAGGGGAGGCCGAGAGCCGGGGGGGAGCGACCTCGATCGGGCCGGTTCGCGAGTCGCGTCGCCGACCATCGACGTTCCGCGACACGACTCCGGCGACCGCTCTGCGTAGAATGGAGGCCCGGGCGAGCCGAACGCTGCGTCTTCCCCCGAGCGCCTCGGCTCTCCGCTCCGCTCCTCCCTCGACCTCTTCTCGATCCCGAGTCCTCAACCGATCGGATCACGACTCGCCGCCGAGTCGGATCGCCGACGCCTCCGCTTCCGCTCCGGATCCTCCTTCGCTCCGCCACCTCGTCCAGCGAAGCGCAGGTCGCTCCGAAACGGGTCGGTCCGCGCCCGCAACCGATCGGCCGAGCGACTCGACGGTGATGCCATGTCCTCGTCCACTCCGCAGCAGCTCGGCCCCTATCGTCTCGGCCGCCGTCTGGGACGACATTCGCGCCATCAGGTCTTCGAGGCGATCGACACGCGGTCGGGCGCGACGGTCGCGATCAAGCTGGTCCGGATCACGAGCAAGGTCGATCGCGACTTTGCGGTCAAGCGACTGCAGCTCGAAGCGCGAATGCTCGTCCGGCTGAACCACCCGCACCTGGTCCGCGTGCTCGATGCCGACATCGTCGACGACTCGCTCTACTTCGTCATGGAGAAGATCGACGCCGAACCGTTGTCGGCGATCCTCTCGCGACGAGGGAAGCTCGCGTGGGATCTGGCCATCGATTACGCGAGACAGATCGCCGAGGCGCTCGACTATCTGCATCAGGAGGACCTGCTCCATCTGAAGGTGACTCCCGACAAGATCCTGGTCACTCCCGACGGCCGGATCCGACTGACCGACATGCGAGTCAATCGGGCGCGCAAACGGCGCTGGGATGATGCTCGCAGTCGCGTGCTCGACACCGCCGCCTATCTGGCTCCCGAGTTCCTGGCCGGCGAAGACGTCACCGAGAAGTGCGATCTGTACAGCCTGGGAGTCATCCTGTTCGAGATGATCACCGGCAAGCTGCCGTTCGAACCGGACACGATGGGGCGACTGATCCAGCGCAAGAAGCACCTGAATCCTCCCGCCGTCTCGTCGCTGATCGCCGAGACGCCGGTCTGGGTCGACGCGCTCGTCGCTCAGCTGATCGCCGGACAGCCGGGACGCCGACTGCCGACGATGCACGCGGCGGTCCTGAGTCTGGTCGAGGCGCAGAAGATGGACGCCTCGAAGATGACCGTCGCCCAGCGACTGACCAAGGGCTTCAGTCCGTTGTCGGTCGGCCGCGACCCCGAGGAAGCGCGACGGGCGCTCGGCATCGCCGAGAAGCCGAAACGCAAGTCGGTCGATCCGCAGATCCCGCTCCTGATCGGCGGCTTGCTGCTGGTCGTCGCGCTGATCATCGGCGGCGTCGTCTGGTCGATGCTCCCGCCGAACCCCGACACGCTGATCGCGCGAGCCCGAGAGCTGGTCGAGGCGGACGATGCGGTGACGCTGGCGGTCGCCAAGACCGACTGCCTGGTCCCGCTGCTCGAACGCTATCCCGACGGGCCGCATGCCGCCGAAGCGAGAGAGCTGCTGGATCAGGCCGAGACGAAGCTCGCCGGGCGCCGCATGCGACTGGACTACAAGCTCGATCGCACCCCTCGCTCCGAAGCGCAGCAGCTCTGCCTGAACGCGTGGCTGCGCGAAGAAGATGACGACTGGCCCGCCGCGTGGGAGCGGTATCGGGAAGCGATCCGGACGATCGATCCCGACGGCCCCGATCGCGGCTTCTGGCTGTATGCCAAGGAACAGTCGGCGATCGCCGCCGAAAAGATCGCGTCGCGCCCGGAATCGGCCGAGACGATTCGCAGCGAGTACGCCGCGGCGGTCGCGTTGGTCGAGCAAGGCGAGACGGACGAGGCGCGACGGCGTCTCGAAGATCTCGTCGCGCTCTACGGAGCCCACGCGCCGCTGGACGAACTGATGGAGACGGTCCGAGCCGGCTTGGAGGCGCTGCCGGTCGAAACGGCAGCCGACGAGACGACCGAAAGCACGGAGTCGACCGAAAACGCGACGTCGACCGAGAACGAAACGCCGGAAGCTCCGACCGAAGAGAACAGCGAAGCGGCGGAAACGACCGACGGAGGTCTTCCCAGTCCGTAGCGCCCAGCGCCGGGGGACTCCCTGCCGCCTTGCCGTGGGCCCGCGTCGTCCCCGACGCGCGGCCGTGCGATGTCGAGTCGTTCGGTTCGATCGGTGTCGACGCCATTGACGGGGCTGATCCCGGCGCTTCGCTTCGGGCTGGTCGGGCGATGTCCGCAGTCTTCCCGCATCTCGCCCCCAGTGCCTTCGCGCTCCTCAGTCCCTCCGTGAGACGAACTCCGACCGTGCCCCCGGACTTCCCTCGGCGTCTCTCTCAGCGCCTCCGTGCCCTCGATTCGTAAACGCTGCGACCGGGGTCGGTCGCACTACGCCCAAACGCGCCTCCGTGCGACGTCGATCCGCACCACAGCCCTCGGCTACTTCGGCAGGAACTGAGAGAGATCCAACGTCGAGCGACCGATCCGCTGGTAGAACTCGCGGAGCGCTTCCTTGTTCATGGTCACGGCGCGACCGTCCGGAAAGAACGCCGTCACCATCTCGTCGGCCTTCAGATTGTCGATGCTGTCGAAGGCGCCGTGCGTCCCGTGCATGACCCGACGCGAACCGATCGCCGCGTTCAGGTCATCGATCGCTCGATTGACCCACGGGTTGGTGAAGTCGTCGACGAACTTCCCGTCACTCGACGCCAGCACCAGGTTCCCTTGGTTCGGCGGCTTGGTACCGGCGAGCACCTTCGGGTCGAAGACATCGAACAGGTCATAGTCGCCGACCAGCGGCTTCTTGGCGATCGGGTCGATCACCTGCCCCGTCTCGACCGGCCAGTCCGCTCCGCTCAGATCGATCGTCTCGCCGTCACCGTTGGTCGCGGTGCGGCGATTGCGATCGACCGTGTAGTACTTCTTCCCCGTACCGGCAGCGACCGTCTCCCGTACCTTCGTCGCTTCGCCAAGATCGTCGGCCGTCACGATCCCCGAATCGGCGTTCGTCTTGGTCTTGATCTCCTTCGGCTTCGGCGGAAAGCCTCGCTCGATGTACTTCACCGACTGCGGGTTCGTCTTGCGGAAGAGGACGATGCGCGGCTGCTTCGGATTCATCGCGACGCGCAGGATCGCCTGGAAGTGAGTCGCCGCCATGCCGGCATCGTCGGCCGTCGCGATCTTCGCGATGATCCTCGCTCGGATCGCCGACGTGTTGATCCGCTTCCCCGCCCCCTTGGTCAGCATCGCGATGAACGCCGCGACTCCGACCACCGCGATGAAGTTCGACAGATGCGTCGCGGCGCGGTCGAGATCCTGATCCGTCGTCGCGATGTAGGTCAGTTCGAGAAACGAGTAGAAGTCCGAAGCGGCACTCCAGACCTGCCAGCCCAGGAAGAGCACGCCGCCGATCAGCATCAGCGCATCGACGATGAAGCCGATCCCGACGTAGTGCGAACCGGCCCAGACGACGAGCACGCCGACGATCGTCAGCAGCGCCGCCGGCGAGAGCATCGTCGCGAACTCCTCCTGGATGTCCGCGGGGAGCTTCGGCAGCGTGCGACGCAGGACGTTGGTGAAACGATCTTCGAGCGGCATCGCGCCGACCGAGTTCCCGGTCGAGCCGACCGGTCCCGGAGCGAAACTCCAGCGAATGACCTGAGTCCCGTCGTCGATCGGCTGAGTGAAGATTCCGGTCGAACCGGGGATGCGGCATTGAGACATCGGCGAGACTCGCGAGCGGCGACGGATTCGTGGCGGCAACGGCCGCGTCACCCGAACGGAGCCGGGCGACACTGGTTATCGCCGGGAATCGCTTCGAGTTGCAGCGGGACTTTGCCCGCCGTGCGATTCCCGGTCGTCGGGCGGGAAGGAGTATCCTCCCCCCGCGCTCGCCGATCAATCGAAAACGAGCCGTTCCGCCGAGGCCGCGTGACCGGATCGCCGCTCGCTGGCGGCAACCGAAGTGCTTCGAGTCGCCCTACTCGATCCGGAGCATCGCCGACTCGAACGGCCAACTCGCTCCGGCGGAAATCCCCGAGCGGAGCGAACGCAGATCGATCAACAGACCGATCCGCCGACCCGCCCGGGCATTCGAACCGCCGAACGAAAGTGGCTCCGGCGAAGCATCCGAGGTTCGGACCAGCGACGACGTCAGATCGACTTCGGCCTCGAGCGCCGACCGGTCGAGCGGCGTGCGGCATCCGGCGGTCAGAATCGCCATCACGCCGCAAGGGCGTACGAGCCGGAACGCGACACGCTGACCGTCGCCGAGGCCGCTCGGCACGCGATAGGGCCGTATCGCGGTCGCGACGTCGCTCGCCGAGCCGATTCGGTTCCTGAGCTTGAGCGAAAGCGAGTCGCCGATTACGGGGAGAGAGAACCTGAGCGCGGCGGCCTGGTCCGGATCGAAAGCGTCGAGCGACGGGACCTCGCCCCCGATCCACCACCACGGACCATGCAGCCGGATCCGGTGCGCGGCATCCTCCGATNNGCGGTCGCGACTCGTTCGGTCCTCGCCGGTCCGCATTCACCGTCCGCTCCGCCCCGGTCGCTCTCTCAGAAGTCGACGACGATACTCGTCTGCCGCGCCTGCTGACTCTGCGGTTCGATCACCCGCAGCGTCACCTCGATCCCGCGCAGCGTCGGAACGAACGGCGGCGACGTCTCGCGCTCGTAGGCATCGTCGGGACCGAGACGCGGGATGGCGTTGGTCGCCGCATTGACCGGCGGGATCGGAAACGCCAACGCGAGGGCCAGCGAGTCGTTGGGATCGTCGATCCCGTTCGTCCCTTCGTCGACCAGCGCGGTCGTCGGAGCTCCGGACCCGTCGTTGTCCGTTGCAGCATCCTGATTCAGACCGTCGCTCTCGTAGTGGAGCGGCCAGGTATCGTAGACCAAAGGCGAGAAACGAGTCCTAGGCAATAAAGAGCCCATCTGACTCTTCACTGTCGGCGCCCCCGAGAAGTCCGAGAGTCCATCGACGAACGTGCGGAAGGCAGGGGTTCCGATCGACTCTCCGAGAAAGTGGGCATATCCCAGGTCTACGTAACTGCCACGGCTATCGAAGTCTCGTGGACTTGGCGACGGTTGAAATCCGTAGGTAGCGTCGTTAGCAAAATCCGCAGCTACCAGCGCCTCAAAGAAGGGGTCACCTTGAGTGACCGGTAGAGACGGATTGCCGGTCAGATGCGACCCGTTGTAGACCGGCGCACTCGGATCGAACGCCTTGATGTCGAACGCGATCGCATCCGAGAGCAGCACATCCTCGCCGCGGAAGTTGCCGGTCAGGATCAGGCTGTTCAGCCACAAGCGGTCGATCGGATACGGAAACGCGTTCGGATCGATGTCGGCCGGAACCGTCCCCGGAGCCGCTCCGATGAAATGCGCGAACCGATGCTCGCGCTTGCTCAGTTCGCCGAGCGAGTTCGCCACCAATCCGTTCGCACTGGCATGCACCGAAACGTCATTGTTCTGGTACCAAGCCAACAGATCGTTCGTCGGCGCGATCCGGCCGGTCGCCGCATCGTTCAGATCGGGGCGGATCAGGAGCACGCGCCGGTACACGACGACATACTCGCCGATCGTCCGATTGAGCACGCCGTCGCCGTCGACATCGTTCAGACGAGTCCAGATCGCGATCTCGGCGAGCGGACTCTCGATCATCCGCGTCCCGCCGGGGACGCGCAGTCGGCCGCGGAACGGTTTGCCGTTGCTCCGGCACGTGAACATCACGACGTCGTCGAGATCGCCGACAAGATTGTCTGCTCGCTCGTGGTAAGTGCTGAAGTTGACACCGGCGATAGGCAAGTTTCGAGGGTTGACCCCCGTCCCCGCCGTCGCGAACTCCGCATACTCGAAGTACCCGAGCCCTTCCGACGGATCGACCCACGGCCCGACCGGCACGGTCACCCCGCGCAGGTCCTCGCGAATCGTCTCGCTGCTCCCGCGCAATTGCCCCGCCAGCTCCAGCACCGCGCGACTCGACGAGATCTCGTCGTTGATCGCCGCGAAGGCATTGACGAGAGCGGCCATCAGCACCAACGTGACCGTGACGGCGATCAGGATCTCGGTCAGCGTCAGCCCTCGTCGCACGCCGCCGGAGCGACGCGACTTGGTGCGAGACAGTTCGGCGGAAACAAGACAGGCCGATTCGGCAGTCTGGAGAAGATCGACTCCGGAAACCGAGCCAGGCTCGGCAAGACGAACGGCGGTCATGGCGCGACTCCTGCGAGGCACCCGAGAGGAAGGAAGGGGCGCCGTCGACCGGAAAAGGATAAGAATGGCTGCGTGGGTCGATAGAGACGAGATCGGACGCGAACGGCTCGCCGCGGTAGCCGATCCCGAGTCGCATCGAGGAGTGACGATCCGATGATGCGTTCGACGAATCGGAGCGGGAGAGCAAGACAAGGGGCTCGGGGAATGCGCCTGTTTCATTCGAGTGAGCCCCCCCGGCGTTGTCAAGAAGATTCCGACCTCCGCCGCGGTCTGACTCGGGTCGATCTGATCGCGATCGTCGGCTGCGTCGTCGCGCTGGTCGCGCTGGCGATCCCCCTGATCCTGGCGAGTCGCGGGCGAGCTCGATTGGCGACCTGCGGCGTCCGTCAGTTTCGGACCGCGTTGGCGATCCAGCAGTACGACCTCGAGTTTCAGCGTCTGCCGGGGTGGCGTCAGTTTCGCGCCAACGATGCGTCGGGAAAGGCTCTGGCGGGATCGTGGGCCTTCACGATCCTCCCGTTCCTGACGCCGGTCGGACGCCCGGTCCTCGTCACCGGCCCTCAGGGGGAACGGGAAGAGGAGGGGTTCGAGCCGTTCGGATTGAGGTCGGGCGAGCGGATCACCCCTCGACCCGGATCGATCGCCGAGATTCTCGACCGCTTCGGACCGGCCGGCCCGCTCGAGCTTCGTTCCGGGCCGATCACCGCTCAGATC
>DMPQ01000314.1 GCA_003455945.1 Planctomycetaceae bacterium | reverse complement strand
GCGGATCTCTATTCGCTCGGCGTCGTCTTCTACGAGCTGCTGACCGGCCACCTGCCGGTCGGACGTTTCGAGTTGCCGAGCGACAAGGGCTCCGTCTCGAAGCAACTCGATCAGGTCGTGCTGCGGGCGCTCGAGCGACAACCGCAGAACCGCTACCAGGACGCCGTCTCGCTGCGGACCGATATCGAGCGGTTCGCGCGCGATCCCCGCCTGCTCGCTCCGGAAACGCCGACCCCCGCGGCTCCCCAGGCGACGACTCCCGCTCCGGACGCGACGGGGCGCGCCGCGTTCGATCCGTTCGCTGCAGCCGCCTCGCCTCGCGCGGCGATGCCGATCGATCCGTTCCCGGCCGGCGCCGCGGTCCCTCCTGCCAAGCCGTCCGGACCGAGTCCGCATCGTTCGAGCAGTCGGCGCCTGGCGCTGCTCCCGTTCAATCTCGACTCGTCCGGTTCCGACATCGGCCACGGCATCGCGCGTCTGACGCCCGATCATCTGGAGCTCGAGTATCGCGTCAATTTCTCGATCGTCTTTCATGACTTCGGCGGGACTCGCCCCGGTCTGTACGCGACCGGCATTCCGTGGACGCGGATCCACGGCCTGAAGCTGACTCGCGGCTGGTGGCATGATCGAGTGCAGATCCAATCCGACTCGATCCGCCTGACCGCTGCGGTGCCGGGAAACCGGAACGGCGAGGTGACGCTGCACGTCCGGCGAGAGAATCGCGAGGCGGCGGAGGAGTTCTGTCGCGAAGCGCTCGCGGCGATGCACGACGCCGACGGGCGTTCGATCGAGGCGTATCATCGGAGCCTCGAACCGGAGACGTCGCGCGAGTCGACGCTCCGCTTGCCCGAGGCGCTGGCGGGAATCGACCGGATCGGCCTGATGATGGTCGTCCAGTCGCTGCTGCTGATGACCGCTGCCGGCTTCTCGGCGTGGGGGCACGACAAGCTGCTGCCGGAATACACGTCGATCGTCTGCTTCATTCAAGGAACACTCGGCCTGATCGGCGGCTGGAGTCGCATGACGCGGGCGTCGATGTTCCTGGCTCACTTCGGATCGATCGCTCAGTTCGTTCCCCTGTCGCTGTTCTGGCCGATCGGCCTGATCGTCGGGCTGATGGATCTCGCATGGGATCGCCCCGCGATGGTCGGCGCGTATCACGAGGCCGCAACGCGACGGCGGAGTTTCTGGAGCCGGCTGCTCGGCCTTCCCGACGTGACGACCGATCGACGTTTTCGCGAGACCGAGCGGCGGCTGCGCGGCGCCGCGATCGCGACCACCGTCGCCGGACTTTTCGCCCTCTGGATGAACGTGGCGGTGCTGGCGATCGGCCCGCAGATCGACGACGACACCGAGATGCCGATCGCGTTCGTCCTGAGCATTCCGGGGGCGATCGGTGCAGTCGCCGCCGGGCTGCTCGCCGCGCGTCGCCTGCAATGGGAAATCTGTCTGGCCGGCGCCTTGTTGGCGATGGTGCCGATCGGCATTCCGGCGCTCCTCACGCTCCCCTTTGCCGTCGCCCTCGCGGCCCATCTGCTGACCGGAACGCGAAGCGACTTTCGTCACTTCATTCCGGAAGAGGAACTGACGGCCGCGGGAGGTTTCGGCGAGCCGACGGCGTCGTCCTCGCCGGCCTCTCGCCCTGCCAAGCAGGCGCCGCCTCGACCGGACGAGGTGCCCATCGGTCCGCATGGTGCGAACCTGTTTCGAGCAAGTCCTGTTCGCGAGGACCGAACGGGTGCCGAAACGGGCGCGATGGCGGGGCCGATCGTGGGGCTGCGTCGTACCGGCATCGAGATACCGCCGCGAGTCGCTATTGTCTCGCCGGACGCAACGACCGACCGCTCGCCGGAACAGTCCGGCGCGGCGGACGGACCGGATCACGATCGCTCGTCCGACGGCGGTCGGCCCTTCGTGCGTTCGAACGTTCGCTCGACCGCCGCGCGCTGGCGCGGGCCGTTGGCGGTGATCGGCATCGTCGACCTGGTCGTCGCGATCGCGATCGTCCTGCTGCTGATCGGCAGTTACGAGCGGAACGTCGCGCCGCTCGGTTCGCTCGGCCTGAACCGGTGGCGCGAAACGGCGGAGGAGCTGCTTCCCAACCCGCTCCGGTCGCTCCGTCCCGGAGACACGGTCCCGGCGGAACGTCCGACCGGCGACGCGCAGGGTCCCTCCGAGACGCAGCGGCGGGTCGTGCTGCTGTCGACGTTGGCGATGCTGTTCGTGCACCTGACGGTCGGCGGGTCGCTTCTGTCCTGGGCGATGNNCTCGCCGAGCCCCGGCCCCGGCGTGAGATTCCTGGCCGCCGCGCCGATGCACCTGGGAGCGCTCCCGATCGGCCTGATCACCGTGATGACGCTCGGCAGCCGGCGGAGCTGATCGACGGTCGCGAAGCAAAGGGCGCCGGCCCTCCCCCCTATTGTCGATTCCCCCGGTTCGGAAGCGGGTCCGGGGTTTGAGACGCGCGGGCCGGCTCCCTATAATCCGGGAGTCCGCTTTCGCTTCCCGTCGCTCTCGCGGCCAGCTCCCACGGTCGCCGGGCGATGGCCATCCTCGGAGGCGTCCGATGTCCTTCCGCAGGTTCGTCTCGATTCGTTTCCCCGTGCCGGTCCGGACCGCTTCGTCGTTTTGCCGTTCGGTACCGCGGTCGCTCTCGTGGCTCTTCGCGATCGTGCTGACGTGCGTCGCAGGTCGAACGTCCGTCGCCGACGACGTCACGTCGATCGATCCCGGAGACGACCCGAAGCTGGTGCGCGGCGCCGAGATCTTCCGCAAGCTCTGCGCCGACTGTCACGGTTCGCAGGGGCAAGGCTCGGAGCACGGCTATGCCGATGTGCTCGCCGGCGACGACACCATCGGCGAACTGACTCGGGTCATCACCGAGACGATGCCGGAAGAGGATCCGTCGAGCTGCGTCGGCGAGGATGCCGAAGCGGTCGCCGCCTACATCCACTACGCCTTCTACAGCGAGGCGGCGCGGCTCCGCAACAAGCCGCCGCGCATCGAGCTGTCTCGACTGACCGGCAACCAGTTCCGTCAGGCGATCTCGGATCTGTACGCCGGCTTCGAAGGGCCCGACTGGAAGACCGACGAGCGCGGCGTGAAGGGGGTCTACTTCGAAGGCGAGCACTGGAAGGACGACGCCAAGAAGCTCGAGCGCACCGATGCGACGCTCGACTTCGACTGGGGCGAAGGCTCTCCGGACGAGTCGATCAAGCCCGACTCGTTCTACGTCCACTGGGTCGGCGGCCTGCGAGTCGACGTCACCGGCGAGTACGAACTGGTCGTGCGAAGCACCTGTTCGTTCGTCATGGATTTCGGTCGCGACGGACGACAGCTGATCGACAATCATGTGCAGTCGGGGGACAAGACCGAGTTCCGTCAGCGGATGTATCTGACGGCCGGCCGAACCTATCCGTTCAAGGTCGATTTTCGTCAGCGAGCCCGCTCGACCGATCGCCCGCCGGCGAAGTTCTCGTTCTCGTGGATCCCGCCCGGAGGCGTCGAAGCGATCGTCCCGTCGTCGAATCTGATTCCGGGATGGCGCCCCCCTGCCTTCGCGCTGCAGACGGTCCTGCCTCCGGACGATCGCAGCTACGGTTTCGAGCGAGGGATTTCGGTCAGCCGCGAATGGGACGAGGCGACGACTGCCGCGGCGCTCGAGTTCGCTCAGATCGCGATCGACGAACTCTGGCCCGCTTGGCGCCGCAACCACAAGGACGACTCGGACGAAAACCGAGCCAAGCTCCGCGGTTTCCTGACCGACCTGGTGCGGATCGCCTATGCGGTCGCGCCGACCGACGAGCAGCGGGCTCGGTGGATCGATCGGGTCGTCGACGCGACCGAGGATGATGCCGATGCGATTCGTCACGTCGTGCTGCTGACGCTGAAGAACCCTCGGTTCCTGTATCGTCTGGCCGATGCCGAGCGGAGCGTGTCGGCTCGCGGCGCGGATCGTCTGGCGCTCGTCCTGTGGGATTCGATTCCGGCCGACAAGCGTCTGATCGAAGCGATCGATCAGAACCGGCTGGTCGACGAGGCTCAGGTGCGCGAAGCGGCGTGGTGGATGGTCGAGGATCCGCGAACGCGAGCCAAGACGCGCGAGCTGATGTACGGCTGGCTCAACCTCTCGCCGACCCAGACGCTGACCAAGAACAGCGAAGAGTTCCCCGACTTCGATGCGGCGCTCGTCGCCGATCTGCGCCGCTCGCTCGATGCGCTGCTGGACGATGTGGTCTGGGGTGAGGAGCGGAAGTTCGGCCGTCTGTTCACCGAGGATCGAGCGTTCACCACCGAGCGACTGGCGGCGTTCTACGGGCCGAGCTGGGAAGGGATCGAGCCGGTCGGCGATGGACTCCATCGGACTGCTCCGGCCGGTGAGTCGCGCCGCGGCGTGCTCACGCATCCGCTGCTGATGAGCGCCAATGCCTATGCCGAGACGTCGTCGCCGATCCATCGCGGGATCTTCCTGAATCGCTTCGTCTTCGGAAGATCGCTCAAGACGCCGGCCGAGGCGCCGATTCCGCTGCCCCCCTCGCTTCATCCCGACCTGACGACTCGCGAGCGAGTCGAGCTGCAGACGGCGGGAGAGAGCTGTCAGAGTTGCCACGCGAAGATCAACGCGCTCGGGTTCACGCTGGAGAACTTCGACGCGGTCGGTCGATTCCGTAGCGAGGAGCGCGGCAAGACGATCGACGCCTCGGGAGGTTACGTCTCGCTGGCCGACGAGCGAGCGACGCTCGACGGCTTCACCGGATTGGCCGACTATCTGGCCGACAGTCCCGACGCGCGCCGCGCGTTCGTGGTGCGAGCGTTCCAACATTTCGTGAAGCAGCCGCCGGCGGCCTTCGGTCCCGAGACGACCGATCGCCTGGTGGCCGGTTTCACCGCCAGCGGCGGCGACATTCCGCAACTGCTGGTCGAGATCGCCGTCGTGGCGGCTTCGCAGCCGGTCGAGATCACCCAAGCAGGAGTTTCGCGATGAGTTCGCTCGTTTCCCGACGCGATTGGTTGGTCAATGCGGGCATCAGCGCCGGCGCCGCGAACCTGGTCCTGCACCTGCCGAGTCTGGCGCGGCGCGTCAGCGCCGACGAGAGGCCTCGTCCCAAGCAGCGGCTGGTGATCGTCTTCAGCCCCAACGGCGTCATTCCCGATCACTTCTGGCCCGAGGCTCAGGAGAACGGCGAACTGCAGCTGAAGCGGATTCTGGAGCCGCTCGCGCCGTTCCGCGACAAGGTCGTGACGATGCAGGGACTCGGCAATCGGATCAAGGGGGACGGCGACGGCCACATGCGCGGCATCGGCTGTCTGCTCACCGGCATCGAACTCTTCCCGGGCGACATTCAGGGTGGCTCCGACACGCCGGCCGGTTGGTCGCAGGGGATCTCGGTCGACCAGTTCCTGAAGAACCGCTTTCAGGCCGATCCCGCGACGCAGACTCGCTTCGGGAGNNCACCTGGACGCGGATGTCGTACTCGGGGCCGAACCAGCCGGTCGCGCCGATCGACAACCCGTATCGGATGTTCGAGAAGCTCTACGGCCAGGCGAAGAATCGCGAGCTGCTGGCGAGCGTGCTCGACGAGCTGACCGAGGACTTCGCCAAGGTCGAGCGGATGCTCGGCTCGGAAGACCGCCGTCTGCTCGAGGATCACCTGGCGATGGTCCGTCAGGTCGAAAAGGAACTGCAGGACGAGCGGCGACTCGGCAGCGAACGAGCGGCCGATCACGCGGTCCCCGAGCTCCCGCCGAACGTCCGCGAAGACAACGACAACATGCCTCAGATCAGCCGCATGCAGGTCGAGCTGATGGTGAATGCGATGGCGGCCGACTTCACTCGGATCGCGACGTATCAGATCACCAACAGCGTCGGCCAGCCGCGCATGAAGTGGCTCGACATCGAAGAGGGGCATCACGAACTGTCGCACGAGCCGGACGACAACGAACCGGCGTACGAGAAGCTGATCCGGATCAACACCTGGTACGCCGAGCAGATCGCGCATCTGGCGAAGCGTCTGAGCGAAACGCCGGAGCCGGGGGCGGACGGATCGATGCTCGACCACACGACGATCCTGTGGACGAACGAGCTCGGGAAGGGGAACTCGCACACGCGCGAGGACATCCCGTTCGTCTTCGTCGGCGGCGGACTCGGCTGGAAGACGGGCGTGGCGCATCGCTTCGGCGGAACGCCTCATAACCGCCTGTTGATGACCCTGTGTGCGGCGATGGGACATCCCGTCGACTCGTTCGGCAATCCCGACTACTGCGGCGACGGGATCCTGACCGGGCTGAGTTGACACGGCCTGTCCGAAGGGTCCCAATACCGACTGTCTTCGCGTTCCCGCCCGATCGTCGTCGCAACGTCGCGATGAGATCGGGCGGGAATTCGCTTTTTGGGGAGGAGTCGGAGATGCGATCGTTCGGGGTTCGGTTCGGACTGGTGCTGGCTCTGGGGATCGGCAGCGGTTCGTTGGTCGGCTGCGGATCGGATTCGGGAGCAGGTTCGGGCGACGTGTCGGTCGCGCCGACAGAACAGACGCCGGCCGGTGGCGGAGGGACGATGGCGCCCGGCGGTCCCGGCATGACTCCCGAGCCGCCGTCGAACGGCGAGCCGACCGAGATGGGGATCGCGATGGCTCGCNNTGCGATCGCCGCGGCGGAGCCGGATTGGGCATCGATCCTGGCGATGAGCACCGAGTATGCGGACCTGGCGAAGAAGACGTCGGAGCTGACGCCGCCGATCGGGGATCCGTCGAGTTGGGCGACGTTCTCGGGAGACTTTCTCGCAGCGGCCAATCGACTGAAGTCAGCGGCCGAATCGCAGAACGCGACCGAAGCGAACTCGGCTCATCAGTCGCTTTCGGGACAATGCCAAGCCTGCCATCGGGCGCACCGAGTCATGGGCCCGGCCGGCGGAGGCGGTTTCCGCGGAGCCCCTGCCCCCGGCGGCCCCGGCGGCGGCTCGTTCGTCCCTCCCGGCCAGTGAGCCCGACGCGTCAGCGAGGGGTCTCCGCGCCCTCCCCTGCCCGAAGCGCAAAGCGCAGGGGTCTCCGCGCCCACCGTATTGTC
>DMPQ01000466.1 GCA_003455945.1 Planctomycetaceae bacterium | reverse complement strand
AGTCCCGCCAGGGACGACAGAACATCACTGCAAATCGGCCTACGGCAAGGCTCTGTCGTCCCTGGCGGGACTCGATAATGCGTGACGAACGACGCCGACCCACCGATAAATCGGTGGGCTATTCTCTGTCGTCCCTATCGGGACTGGGGATTCGGCTGGGGTGAAGTCGTTGACGAGCCGCTGCGACCGGGGTCGGTCGCACTACGCCGGCCGCCGCGACGCATGGCTGCTCGCCACTCAGGGCTCGTTCCGTCGCGCCTCGACGACGAACACCGCGCCGTACGCTCGCTCGTCGATCGCGAACGATCCGCCGAGACGTTTCAGACGCTGACGCAGTTCCCGCTCGATCCGTTGCAACAGCTCGCGCCGCGAGGGATCGTCTCGCACGACGACCGCGATGCCGCCGGTTCGTTCGATCCGCTCGTCCAGACCGCTCGGCCAAGCCGGCTGGGGATAGCTCCCTGCCGGGATGATCCGCTCCGGTTGCCGCAGGCCGACGAGCGGAAACTTCAGGTACTCGAGCTCCTCGCGATTCCCCTGCTCCACCAGGCGCGCGTCCTCGATCAGACCGGCAAAGCTGACGATCGGCAGCTCCGACGATTCCGAGTCGTCGAGATCGCGCGTCGCGGCAGCCCAATCCTCGATCCGATGCCCGGGCCAGCGTCCCGTCTCGAACCACCATCGCGCCTCGCCGTTTCCCGACCAAGCCGCGACGATCGTCAACGCGATCGCCGGCCGCCACCAGGCATTCCGGAGCGAGGCGACGGCCAGCGCTGCCGCGATCGCGACCCACCCCCAGGTTCCGATCAGGTAGCGATCGAGCAGGACCGGCGTGCTGCCGAACCGAGTCGCCAGCGCGGCCAGTAGCCATGCCGCCGCCGCACAGCCGCCGAAGAAACAGGCGCCGCCGATCGAGTCGAAGAGGCGCGGCGACGCCGGAGTTCGGCCCGCTTCATTCGACCCTTCGGCGAATCGCTCGCGATCGGCACCGAACGCCCCGACGACTCGGCTAACCAGGCGTTCGAGCGCGAGAGCCGTCAGCGGAACGAGCAGGCCCCAGATCGCCAGTTCGATCAGCGGCGCGGTCTGCTCGGCACTCCCCGTCACGAAGCGACTCCAGTCCCGTCGATGAGCCGCGATGCGAGTCAGCGGAGCGAGCAACGACAGCAGGCCGAGGGCGATCAGGCCGAGATCGATCGCGGCATCGACTCCGCGACGATCGGAGCGCCATCGCTCGTGCCGACGCCGAGGGTCGATCAGCGACTGCAGCAACACGACGATCCCCTCGGCCGCCACCAACAGCAGCGCGACGTAGTGCAGGCGAACGAGCAGGATCGTCGAGACGACGAAGGCGATGCGAGTCGCCGGTCGAGGGCGAGTCGCGGAACCGAGACCGGCGATCCCCCAGCGCGCCGCCGTCGACCACGCCTGTAAGGCCGCGACGAGGACCATCGGCGCATACGGTCGACACTCGACCGCGTAGTAGATCAGGTCCGGATCGATCGCCAGGATCGCCGCCGCGACGATCGGCGGCGAAGCCTTGCGCGTCGCGAACAGCAGGACGATCGGCGCACCGGCCATCAGCAGCAGACCGGCGATCAGGCCGGTCGATCGAAGCACCGTCGGCGAATCGCCGAAGAGCGCAACGGCGAGGCGAATGGGAACGAACGGGAGCGCCGATTGGTTGCCGAGGGCGGCTCGCGCCGGTAACTCGCTCCAACTCGCCGCGACCGTCCACTCGGAATGACGTTCGTCGAGCCAAAGCGGTTCGTCGAGATGCTCCCGGCGCAGACCGATGCCGATCGCGACGAAGAGCAGGATTCCGATCCAGGCGATCCCGATCCGCAATCGCTCGACACCGATCGGCATCGGTTCGTCTCCTCGAGCGATCGCGTTTCGGTCGAACCGCCGTCGGGCAGCTTCGTGCGGATCAGCCTGCCTTGCGGCGGCCGAAGTTCTCGGCGACCGCAAGCTGGCGGATGCCGATCCCGACCAGATGCCGCTGAGCCGCTTCGAGTTCCTGAGGGGTCGTCACCTGCAGGTTGCGGACGACGACCGCCGCATCGAGCGACGGGATCGCGTCGAGATGGAACCGAGCGAGCTCCTCGGCCGTTCCCGAGTCGACGACGATCCAATCGAAGTGCGGACGAAGCTCGGCGAGCAAGGTATCGAGACGTCGCGCGCTCCGATGATACTCCCCTTCGTCCAGCCGTCGCGGATCGAGCGGCAGAAGGGTCAGCGGCGTGGCGGCACTTCGGATCAATCCTTCGCCGACCGGCAGCCCCTGCCCTTCCAGATCGGACCAGCCCCGATCGAAGTCGACTCCTGCCGCGAACGCCAACGATCCGCGAAGCAGATCGCCGTCGACCAGCAAGGTCCGATGCCCCTGAGACGCCGACCAGCGCGCCAGGCAGATCGCCAACGTGCTGCGACCGTCTCCCGATCGCGAACCGGTGACGCCGAGCACCTTGGCCGAATCGTTCCGTTCCCGCAACGCCTTGAGCAGCCGATCGAAGATCGTCCCTTGGCTGAGCAGCAGCTCGGTCGTCAGCGTCGGCCACCGGAAGTCGTCGACCTCCCAGGCGGGGCGCGGAGCGATCGCCTCGCTCGCTTTGGTCGCGGTCGAAGCCGGCGCCGAGGAAGCGGCCGCGCGATGCTCTTCGCCGCGCACGTCACCTCGCGAAGCGACGACGATCGGCGAGGTGGCGATCTGCGGTGCGAGGCTCGCCATCGTCTCGTGCGGGCGCGATTCGTTCCTCATTTCGACCGTCGTTTCGGAACGAGCGATCGTCTCGCTCGCGTCGATCGTCGTCCGATTCGCTTCTCCGGCGATCGCCGGTCCGCTCGGAGCGACGAAGAGCTGCGGATTGTGAGGTGTCGGCATCCAGTCGCCATGATCGAGGCGAAAGG
>DMPQ01000093.1 GCA_003455945.1 Planctomycetaceae bacterium | reverse complement strand
TGCCGAACGCCTTCTCGATCTGCGCGACCGCGTTCTTGAGCTCCGCGTTGTCCCGGTAGATCTGATCCATCGGGGTTCCCTTCTCCCCGCGATCTCCCTTTACCTTCGCGTCCCGGTCCTTCTTCGCCATCCCCTTGTCCACCAGCTGAGCGACCATCGGTTCGTCCCTTTCCTCGGTTGCGAGCCTGCGATCGGATCCTTCCGCGATCCGAGTCGCCGCTCGACGTTGCCCTTCTGACCTACTGACCAGCCATTCCCGTGTCCGCCCAGAGGCGTCGTCGGCCTGTCGATCGCGGCCGACGGACTAGTGGACATCGGAACACCATAGGGGATCGAGAGGCCGAATCGCAAGCCCGGATTCGTTTCCCGATCGCTGGAGGAGTTATCGAGGGAGAGTGAGACACCTTCGGTCACGACCAAGAATGAAAAAACTGCCGAGCCNNGAGCCGTTTCGACGACTCGGATGTCGAGGTACGGAGCTTCCGTCGCGAGCTCCGAGGGGGTTGCCCCGGACCATGCACGCCTTCACGGCTCGGGAGCGGAAACGGAACGATTCGTGGAACCCGACGTCGCTATCGTAGCGGTTCCGACCGGAGGCGGGCGCGCGGAAGGGGCCGTTCTCTTGCCGGGGCGCCTGGCCAGNNGGTCGGCCGTCCCGAATCGGAGCTCGCCATCGCCCCGCCCCGCGATCTCGGGTGAAGCGATCTCAGGCAACGCGATCTCGGAAGGCGAGCCCCGTTGCACCATGCGAACTCATCGCGCGCGATTGGCCCTTTGATGACGTCCCCTTCGAGAATGCGATCTGTCGCGAGCGGCTTCGGCGCGCGAAGATCGTCCGTCAGTCGTCGGCAGCCCGGCAGCCCGGCAGCGCGACGTACCACCGATCAGCGGTCGGCCTCCAATCCCAGGTAAGCTCGTGTCGTTCTTCGGTACCGATCACGACGGCGCACACGCCTCGGCCCATCGTCTTCCTGCGAGACGCTTTCGGCTGGAGCTCGCGCTGATCGTCGCCGTCCATTCGCTCGGTGTGCTGCCGATCGCGACCGCCGCCGCTCAGTCCCTGCCGGCCGGAGCCGTGATCGTCAGTGCGGTCGCCGATCTGCCTGACGCGGACGAGACGCCTCTGTCAGTCCGTCGTCGCACCTGGGGCGTGCTGCTCGATTCGTCGACGCGCCGCGTGCTCGTGCCGGCCGGATCGCTGCTCGTCGATCGCGAACTTCCGCGTCTGGTCGCGGCGCCGACGGTCGACGGCGGCTGGGTCCGCTTCGCGGCTCGCGTGATCGCCTGCGATCCGTGGTCCGACTGGGGCGTGCTCGAACCGGATCCCGAAGCGATGCGATCTTGGGGGAGCGACGCCGCGCCGATCGTCGCTCGCCCCTCGGCCGCCGAACTCGTCTCGTACCGACCGTCGCTCGCGGACGGCGATGAAGTGCAGGGCCTGCCGACTCCGGACGCATGGCTGTTCGAAACCGATCCGGTCGGTTGGCGAGGAGTCTGGCGCTCCGAGCGGACCGGCCTGAGACAGGCGGACAATCCGATCGTCGATGCGGCCGAGCGATGGAACGAGTTCGGTGGATTCCGTCGGATCGAGACGACCGAGCGATGGTCCGCGGGACCGCTCTTCGATCGAGCCGGAGGGTGGGTCGGCTGGGCGACCGAGTGGGAAGGAAACGTCGAAGCCGGACTCGACCCGGCGAATCCGCTCGGCAAGCGAGGGAGCATCTGGGCCGTTCCGATCGAGGCCGAGCCGATGCGACTCTGGCTGGACCTGGTCGCGGGGAAACGCCCGGAGTTCGGCTTCCTCGGTATCCGGCCGCGCCCGGCGAGCGACCAGGTGACGGCTCGCGGCTTTCGCGGCGTCAGTGTCTACGACGTTCCCCGAGCGACCCCGGCCTGGCGCGCCGGGCTCCGCTTCGGCGATCTGATCACGCACCTGGACGGCGAACCGATCGACGACGGCAACCGACTGCTCTATCTGGTCGCGTCGCGCGCTCCGGGAAGCGAACTCGAGATCGAGTGGCAACGCGGCGTGCTGACCGATCGACCGATGCGCATCGTCCGGCGCGTTCGGCTGGCCAAACGTCCCGAGACGCCGGTCCCCGGGGAAGCGTCTGCCGAAGGGGCGTTCCGCTACGGCTTCGCGGCCGGCCGTACCGATTCGACGACGCGTTCCGATGCGGCGCGGAACGTTTCCGCAGGCGGAGTCGACCCGGTACCGGAGGGGCCCGAAAACGACGTGCCCGAGACGGAAGCGACCGAAACCGAGTCGTTCCCGCGGCTCGAAGTCGATTGGGGGACCGCCTCGCCCCGCTTCTCCGAAGTGGCGGAGCGTCTACCCGAGGCGACCGGCCTCTGGATCGCCTCGCGTCGAGGCGGCTCGGCCGGATCGACCGGCGAGCTCGAGCCGGGGCGCTGGATCGTCGCGATCGACGGTCAGGTACCGGAGATGCCGAGCGATCTGGTCGATCTTCTTGCCGCTGCCGGGAGCGACGTGACGTTCGAGCTGCTGACCGAAAGCGACTCGGCGACTCGACCGGTTCGCCTTCCGACCGAGGTGGCGCGCCGCTGGTTCGGTCTCGACGACTGAGCCCTCTTCCGGCGAGCCGCAGATCGCCGTGCGATCGATCGCCGCGCCGATCGATGCTGCAGCGGAGCGGCTGGCCGAGTCGCTCGCGCCTCGCTTCCTCCCCCTGCCTCGAGCCTCGTCTGAACGGATCTTGTGTTCGCCATGAAAAAAGGGGATCGTAGACGGCTTCGATCGCGGCCCGGGCCGCTTTTTTTGTTGCGGCAGCGGACGAGGACGCACGGCAGGAACCGGAAGGCCAACGGAAGATGAAGACCGACGAGATTCGCGAGAAGTACCTGGAGTTCTTCGTCAGCAAGGGGCACGCGCGGCGCGCCAGCGACGTGCTCGTCCCTCACGGCGATCCGTCCGTGCTGTTCACTCCGGCCGGCATGAATCAGTTCAAGGATCACTTCCTCGGCAAGGTCAAGCTCGACTTCACCCGAGCGACCACCTGTCAGAAGTGTCTGCGCACCGGCGACATCGACAACGTCGGCCGGACCGCGTTCCACCACACCTTCTTCGAGATGCNNTCAGCTTCGGCGACTATTTCAAGCGCGAAGCGATCACCTGGGCTTGGGAATTCCTGACCTCGCCGAAGTGGCTCGGCATCGACCCCGAGCGTCTGAAGGTCACCGTCTTTCTGGATGACGACGAGGCGGCGGAGATCTGGCACCGCGAGATCGGCCTCCCGCTGTCCCGCATCACGCGGATGGGCGAAGACGACAACTTCTGGCCGGCCGGCGCGCCGACCAACGGCCCGGACGGCGTCTGTGGTCCCTGCAGCGAGATCTTCTATCACGACGACAAGGGAGTCGACGTCGAGATCTGGAACCTCGTNNATCGACACCGGCATGGGGCTCGAACGGATCGCGAGCGTGATGCAGGGGGTGACCACCAACTACCACATCGACTCGCTCCGCCCGATCGTCGAAGCGGCGGCCCAGGTCGTCGGCCGGACCTACGAGCCGACCAGCGAGGACGGGCGTCGTTTGCGCCGCATCACCGACCATGTCCGCGCCGCGACCTTCGCGATTCACGAGAACGTCGAACCCGACTCGAAGAAGCAGGGCTACGTCATCCGTCGCCTCCTGCGCCGCGCGGTGCTCGACGGTCATCAGATGGGGATGCGCGAGCCGTTCCTGCATCAGCTGGTCGGCGCGGTCGTCGAGGCGATGAAGGGGCCCTACCCCGAACTCGCTCAGACCGCGTCGCGAGTCGCCGACGAGATCCGACTCGAAGAGCGGACCTTCCTCGGCACGATTGAAGGAGGGATGGCTCGCGTCAGGCAGGTCTTCGACGCGATGGCGTCCGCCGGTCGCAAGGTCGTGTCGGGAGACGAAGCGGCCGATCTCTACACGACGTTCGGCGTCCCGCCGGAGCTCTTCCAGCAGATCGCCGCCGAGAGCGGATACACGTTCGACTGGGAAGGCTACCGAGCCGCGATGACTCGGCACGGCGAGATCTCGGGCGGGCAGCAGATCGAGCTGTTCAAGACCGGGGCGATCGAGTCGATCAAGGCGGCGGTTCAGCGGACCGAGTTCCTCGGTTACGACGCGTCGGTCGTCGACGCGACGGTGCGAGGGATCGTGGTCGAGAACCGGAGCGTCGACGCGCTCGACGGGCCGGGAACCGAAGCGACGATCGTGCTCGATCGGAGTCCGTTCTACGGCGAGTCGGGCGGNNCTCGGCTGGTGTCGGGAACGCTGACGGTCGGCGCGACGGTCAAGGCCGAGGTCGATTCCGAACGCCGCGATGCCTTGCGCCGAGCCCACTCCGCGACGCATCTGCTCCACCACGCCCTTCAATCGCATCTGGGCGAGCAGGCTCAGCAGCGCGGGTCGAAGGTCGAGCCGGATCAGTTCCGGTTCGACTTCCGGCAGCGCGAGCAGATCGCGCCGGAAATCCTCGAGTCGATCGAAGTCGATGTCCGGAAGCGAGTCGCGCAGGACGCACCGGTCTCGGTCCGCTTCATGCCGATCGCCGATGCCCGTCGCGAAGGGGCGATGATGCTCTTCGGCG
>DMPQ01000462.1:257-4496 GCA_003455945.1 Planctomycetaceae bacterium | reverse complement strand
TCCCCGCCCGCCGAGCCGGCTTGTCGATAGGCCGAGCCGAACTGGTCGTAGAGCTTTCGCTTCTCGGGATCACCCAGGACGTCGTACGCCTCCTGGATCTTCTGGAACCGGGTCTTCGCCTGTTCCTTCTCCTCGTCCGAAACGCGGTCCGGATGGTATTTCCGCGCGAGCGTCCGATACGCCTTCTGCACCTCCTTTTGCGAGGCCGAACGCGAAACGCCCAGGATCTTGTAGAAGTCGTCTTCCATGGCTCTTCGATCGATCATGGTGTCGGGTTCCCGTCGCCTCGAACCTGTCGCCGCGACGGACATCGGCCGCGGCGGTCGCGACCGGCGGAATCGGGGGTCCGCGGTCGCTGGCAGGATCGGTTCCGGAAACCACCGGTGGGATGCAATTCGAGTGCCGAATGCGGTTGCTGTCGAAACGGCGAGCGAGTCGAGAAGCGTTCGGCGGCGGTCGCCATCGATCAGCCGGCGTAGCGACCGTCGCCGAGCGATTCGCGAGCCTCGCGAGCCGCCTGGACATAGTGTTTCCAGGCGCGGCCGATCCGCTCCCGATCGGCCTCGGTCACGGGACGGACCACCTTGGCCGGCACTCCCATCGCCAGACTGCCGGGAGGGATGACGGTCCGTTCCGGGACGAGCGCCCCTGCCGCGATCAGACTCCCCGCACCGATCGTCGCGCCGTTGAGAACGGTCGCACGAATGCCGATCAGCGAGTCGGCTTCGACGATCGCTCCATGCACGATCGCTCCGTGACCGACCGTCACCCGGTCTCCCAAACGACAGGGAAGACCGGGATCGGCGTGCAGGATCGCTCCATCCTGCACGTTCGTGTCGTCGCCGATGGCGATCGATTCGCCGTCCCCCCGCGCGACCGCTCCGAACCAGACCGAACTCCGCTCGCCGATCCGGACATCCCCCATGACGTCGGCCGACGAGGCGATCCAGGCGCTGGCGGCGACTCGGGTTCGATCGAAGCGGTAATCGAGCGGCATGGTCCGGCGACTCGGAAGATTGGGGCGAGCGGTCACGGAAAAGGGGGCCGCAGGACGGCTCGGGACCGTCCGCTCGGCCCTCGTCATCGGTCGAGCGTTGTTATACCCTGGAGGGTTCGTGGGGAGCAGGTCGCCGCCGGTGCGCGAACGGACTCCCGCCGCCGCGTCCTCGTCCCATCGGACGAGCCGGACGCGCTCGATCGCCGGAGTTCACCGTTGAGCGACTCGTACGCCTCGCCCCCTGCCGCCGACCGTCCGAAGGGTTCCTACGCCTTCGTCAGCCTCGGCTGTCCCAAGAACACGGTCGACAGCGAGCGGATGCTCGGTCTGCTGCAGCTCGACGGCTATCGTCTGGTCCGCGAACCGGCTCAGAGCGACTTCGTCATCGTCAACACCTGCGGCTTCATCGAGCGGGCGCGGACCGAGTCGTTCGCGGCGATCGACGAGATGATCGCGCTGAAGAAGGCGGGGAAGATCAAGGGAGTCATCGTCTCGGGCTGCCTGGCCGAGCGACAGAAGGAACAGCTCCTCGAGGAGCGGCCCGAGATCGATTCGCTCGTCGGCGTCTTCGGTCGCGAGCACATCACCAAGGTGGCCGATCGGCTGGTCGGCGATCTGGTCGAGCAACGGACCGTCTTTCAGCCCGCGCCGATCCGAGCGCTCCCCGACACCGATCGACTGCGGATCACTCCGCAGCATTTCGCCTATCTGAAGATCTCGGAAGGGTGCGACCGTCTGTGCACCTTCTGCGCGATCCCGAAGATGCGAGGCAAGCACGCGACGAAGCCGATCGAGGCGGTGGTGGCCGAGGCGGAACAGCTGGTGGCTCAAGGGGCCCGCGAGCTGATCGTCGTCGCGCAGGACACGACCTACTACGGCATCGATCAATACGGCGAGCCGCGATTGGCGGAGCTGCTCGAACGTCTCGATCAGGTCGCCGGACTCGAGTGGCTCCGGCTGATGTACTTCTATCCGATGTACATCGACGACCGGCTGCTCGACGTGATCGCCGGCGCGCGGACGATCGTTCCGTACATCGACATGCCGCTGCAGCACGCCGATGACGTGATGCTCCGCCGGATGGCGCGGCGAGTCACGGCGGCCGAGACGGAAAAGCTGCTCGAACGATTGCGCGAGAAGATCCCCGGGCTGACGCTGCGGACCACCTTCATCACCGGTTTCCCCGGCGAGACGGACGAGCAGTTCGAGACGCTCGAACGATTCGTGCGGCGGCATCGCTTCGAGCGAGCGGGCGTCTTCACCTACTCGTTCGAACCGGACACTCCGGCGGCCCGTCTGGAAGGGCATCTGCCGGAAGAGGTGAAGGAAGAACGGCGCGAGCGACTGATGCTGGCGCAGCAGGAGTCGAGTTTCGCGTGGGCTGACGCTCAAGTCGGCTCGGTCCGCCGCGTGATGCTCGATCGGCGCGTGCCGGGACAGAAGCATGCGTGGGTCGGTCGCAGCACGGCCGACGCTCCCGATGTCGACGCGCTGGTCTTCGTTACCGAAGCGGGACGGAAGCTCTCGGCCGGTTCGATCGTCGACGTCGAGATCGTGGCGACGAAGGATTACGACCTGATCGGCGTCGCGAACTGAACGGCACCTGAGCTCGGCTGCCGTCGGTGCGTCGCGATGTTGCAGGCGTTGATCGGCATCGCTCGGCAAGCGTCGCTTCGGACTGCCGAGGCGGATCGCGGGGCGCCGAGCGGCTCGTTCCATCGAGTTCGAGCTTCGGACCGTTCGGCGAATCGGATCGATCGTGTCGGCAGCGGAGAGGCGGATGGACAAGCCCCGTCAGGTATCGAATCGGATCTGGAACGTCCCGAACGTGCTGAGCGCGATCCGTCTGGTGATGGCGCTCGTCGTCGTCGCGGCGATCCCTTCCGGCTGGCTGCGACTCGGTTTCGTCCTGTTCGTGATCGCGGCGGCGACCGATTGGATCGACGGCTGGTGGGCCCGACGATTCGATCAGGTCACGCAGCTCGGTCGGATCCTCGATCCGTTCTGCGACAAGATGATCGTCTGCGGCGCCTACATCTGCCTGGCGGTCGAGATGCGCGACTTTCCGTGGTACGCCTCGATCACCGGATGGATGGCGGTCGTGGTGATGGGGCGCGAAATGCTGGTGACGGCGCTGCGGAGCTTCATCGAGCAGGCGGGGGGCGACTTTTCGGCGAAGTTCGTCGCCAAGGTAAAGATGCTCCTGCAGTGCATCGCGATCGGTGCGGCGTTCGTCGCGCTGATCGCTCGGCACGACTCGATCGGGAGCGACGGTCTGCTTCCCGAGCCGACGGAGGCGGTCCCGGTCTGGATCCTGGTCGTGCTCGGACTCGCCAGCTGGAGCGCCCTGCTCACGACGCTCTGGTCGGGAGCCGAGTATGTCGGAGCGGCCGCGAAGTTTCTCCGTCNNGCCGCCGCGGCGGCGAACGACAGGAGCACCGCGTCGACGACCGAGAACGAGCGAGGGGCGACGAACGACGTCTGAGCGTCGGGTTTTCCCGGTCTCGACTCCTTTCCCGAAGGCACGACGTCGTCGTTCAGGTCCCCCGAATCGGCTCGACGGGACCGCATCTCGGTGGCGGGGACTGGGGGCGGGAGTTTCCCGGAGCGCAGGGCTTTTTCGGGGGTCCGTCCGGCTTATAATCGCTCGCTCCGAGGCTTCTGCTCTCTCTGCGAAAGGAAGATGGCGTGCCTTCGATTTCCACGCGCGAAGTGGGCGACGTCTATATCGTCAAGCTCAACGACCCGAAGATTCTCGACCAGAGTCAGATCGAGCAGATCGGATACGAACTGCTCCAGACGGTTCCGAAGGTCACGTCGAATCGGATGCTGCTGAACCTCGGCACGGTCGCGTTCATGTCGTCGGCGATGATCGGCAAGATCGTCCAGCTGAACAAGAAGGCGAAGGAGGCGGGGATCGACTTGCGGATCTGCGAGATCACCAAGGGGGTGATGGAGGTCTTCAACCTGATGCGCCTCCACAAGGTCCTGAACATCCAGAAGGACGAAGAGTCGGCGATCGCCAGCTTCGACAAGAAGGGCTGGTTCGGCTGAGTCGTCCCGCCACCCCGCCGCGTCAGCAAGGGNNTCGGGACGAGCCGGGGCCACGCCCGCGCCGAACCTGTCGACGACCCATCCAGCCCGAAGCGCAGCTCCGGGATCGGCCCTGTCGATAAATGCTGCGACCCAGGGCGGTCGCACGACGAAAACGGAGTCGTTCTGTGGGCCCGCGTCGTCCCCGA
>DMPQ01000462.1:0-175 GCA_003455945.1 Planctomycetaceae bacterium | reverse complement strand
AGCGCCGGGATCGGCCCTGTCGATAAATGCTGCGACCCAGGGCGGTCGCACGACGAAAACGGCGTCATGCTGTGGGCCCGCGTCGTCCCCGACGCGCGGCCGAGCGACACCGGACGTTACTGACGCTGCGCAGCTCGTTCGGTGTCCGCATTACACGCCCTCGGCTCGGGACGAG
>DMPQ01000371.1 GCA_003455945.1 Planctomycetaceae bacterium | reverse complement strand
CAACCAACTGGGGATGGTAGTGCGCGGTCTCTCCGGAGAGGGCTCAGATGCATCGGGCAGTATCTTCCAAATCTCCAATCAGACGACGCTGGGTGAATCCGAAGAGGACATTATCAAGCGCCTACAGAGCGTGCTTCAGTCGATCATCGAACATGAACTCAACGCTCGGCAGAAGCTGTTGGAGGCAGATGCACGCAAGCTCCACGACAAGATTGGTCGCGCTTATGGTATCTTGCAGAACTCGCATGTGGTGAATTCTGCGGAAGCGATGAACCTGCTCTCGCTCCTTCGTTTGGGCATCGATCTTCAGGTGTTTCCCGAAGAAACCCGCCCAGTGATCGACCGTCTCTTCATCGAGGCTCAACCGGGACATATCCAATACGCCTTGAAACACGACCTAGAGGCGGGAGAACGCGATTGTTCCAGAGCCACCCGCCTTCGCGAGGAGTTCGCGAAGTTTCCCACTCCGACTTTCACAGCAAACGGCAAAAACTAAACAACCCAACGGTCAGTAATTTTACACATCATGTCTGAACCGATGAACAACTTCACGCCGCGTGCCCAGCAAGTGCTGGCCCTGGCTCGCAAGGAAGCCGATCGCTTCCACCACAACTACGTGGGGACAGAGCACATCCTTCTCGGCCTGATCAAGCTCGGTCAGGGCGTGGCTGTTTCCGTCTTACAAAAGATGGGGCTCGACCTCGAGACCGTACGCAATGCGGTCGAAAAGCAGGTGGGCACCGGGACGGAAACCAAGACCCAAGGCAGCATTCCTTACACGCCTCGCGTGAAGAAAGTGCTCGCACTCGCTGGTAAGGAAGCCAAGGCGCTCAATCACTCCTACGTTGGCACCGAGCACATTCTGCTCGGCCTTCTCCGTGAAGGTGAGGGTGTAGCGGCACGCGTTCTCAAGTCGCTCGATGTCGATATCGAACGCACGCGCAACGAGATCCTTCGCGAACTCGATCCTCAGTTCTCCGGATCTTCGGAAAATCCTCCAGGTGGCGAAGAGGCGGCCGCGCCTTCCGCTCGCGGTGGCTCGACCGAGGACGGCAAGAAGGAAGTCAAGACGCCCGCCCTCAAGGCATTTGGTCGGGATTTGACTGAGCTCGCCCGCAAGGGAGAGCTCGATCCCGTGGTCGGCCGCAAAAACGAAATCCGCCGGGTCATCCAGATCCTCTGCCGTCGCACCAAGAACAATCCGGTGCTGATCGGTGAAGCGGGTGTGGGCAAGACCGCTATCGTGGAAGGTCTCGCTCAGGAAATCTCCAGTGGCATCGTTCCTGAGATCCTCTTCGACAAGAAGGTGATCACGCTCGATCTCGCTCTTATGGTGGCCGGCACCAAGTACCGCGGCCAGTTTGAAGAGCGTATCAAAGCGGTCATGGACGAAATCCGCCGCGCCAAGAACATCATTCTGTTCATCGATGAGATGCACACGATCGTGGGCGCTGGCGCCGCCGAAGGCGCCATGGATGCTTCCAATATCTTCAAGCCTGCGCTGTCTCGCGGTGAACTCCAGTGCATTGGAGCGACCACGCTCAACGAATACCGCAAGTACATCGAAAAGGACTCCGCCCTCGATCGTCGTTTTCAGTCGGTCAAGGTCGAGCCCCCATCGGTCGAAGATACCATCACCATCCTCAAGGGAATCCGTGGCAAGTACGAGGATCACCACAAGGCGATCTTCTCCGACAAGTCCCTTGAAGCGGCGACCAAGCTCTCTGACCGCTACATCACCGGACGTTTTCTGCCCGACAAGGCGATCGACCTGGTCGACGAAGCGGCCAGCCGCCTGGCGATGGAACGGGACAGCGTGCCGGGAGAGATCGACGTCGTGCAGCGGCGCCTGACGCAGCTCGAACTCGCGGCTCGGCAGTTGGCCGAAGAGCACGAGGAGAGTGCGCGCGAGCGACTGGACGAGATCGAGGAGGAAGCCGAGGAACAGCGTCGCAAGCTCGCGAGCCTGCGCGAACAGTGGGAAGCGGAAAAGCTCGGCGGCGGTGACGTGCGCGAAGTGCGGCGCGAACTGGCCGACGTGGAACATCAGTTCCAGCAGCTGGACAACGACGTCAAGGGGAAGCTGTCGAGCGGCACGCCGGTTCCCGAAGCGGACTACCAGCGTCTGTACCAGCTCGACACGCGCCGGCGCCAACTGATGCAGCGGATCGAGCAGGAGGTGCCGAAGGAGAGCAAGGAAGAGTCGGGACGCCGGCGGCTGTTGCGCGAGCAGGTGACCGAGGACGAGATCGCGGAAGTGGTCAGCGTCTGGACCGGCGTGCCGGTCTCTCGCATGCTCGAGACCGAGCGAGCCAAGCTGCTGGTGCTCGAGGAGCGGCTGCATCTGCGCGTCATCGGCCAGGACGAAGCGGTGACGGCGGTCAGCGATGCGGTCCGGCGCAGTCGGAGCGGGCTGCAGGATCCGAATCGCCCGATCGGCTCGTTCCTGTTCCTCGGCCCGACCGGCGTCGGCAAGACCGAGCTCTGCAAGGCGCTCGCCGAAACGCTGTTCGACGACGAGAACGCGATGGTCCGGATCGACATGAGCGAGTTCATGGAGCGGCACTCGGTCGCCCGGCTCGTCGGAGCGCCTCCGGGCTACGTCGGGTACGAGGAAGGCGGTCAGCTGACCGAGGCCGTGCGCCGGCGCCCCTACCGCGTGGTGCTCTTCGACGAGATCGAGAAGGCCCACCCCGACCTCTACAACATCCTCCTGCAGGTCATGGACCACGGCAAGCTCACCGA
>DMPQ01000421.1:3416-7391 GCA_003455945.1 Planctomycetaceae bacterium | reverse complement strand
TCCCGATCACATCGGTTCCGGCTATCGTCACGACGGCGCCACCGGGCGCGGCGGCAAGACGCTGACGTTCGAACCGGCGGAGCTCCCCGCCGGCGAGTACGAACTCCGCTTCGCCTATACCCCCGGCGACAACCGTGCCTCGAACGCCCTGGTCATCGTCTTCAGTGCGGCGGGGGAGCAGGAGGTGCGCGTCGACCAGCGCGCCGCCGGCCCGATCGATCGCCGCTGGGTCTCGCTCGGGCGGTTTCGGTTCGAATCGGGAGGGCAGAAGCACGTCATCGTCTCGAACGCCGGCGCCGACGCTCATGTGATCGCCGATGCCGTGCAGTTCCTGCCGGTCGACGACGCGAACTCGGTGGCGAACGAATCGCAGGGGGCGGGGGAGCGAGCGTCGACGGACGAGCCGGAGCAGGCGATCGAGGCCGAACGCCGCTCGCTCGAGCAACGCCGCAAGGAGATCGACGCCGCTCTCGCGGCTCTCCCCAAGACGCACGGCGTGATCGAAAAAGGGGAGGGGAGCGATCTGCCGATCCACGTTCGCGGCAGCGTCCATCATCTCGGCTCGGTCGTCCCTCGCGGCTTTCTGCGCTGCGTCTCGGTGGCTCAGCCCGCCCCCGCTTCGACCGACGCGAGCGGCCGGATCGAACTTGCGCTCTGGCTGACGCATCCCGATCAGCCGCTGACGCATCGCGTCTGGGTCAATCGACTGACGCACTGGCTGCTGGGGGGAGGGATCGTCCGCTCGGTCGACAACTTCGGCACGACCGGCGACGAGCCGACCGACGGGGCGCTGCTGGATCATCTGGTCGCGGAGTTGCGTCGCGGCGAGACCGGCACCAAACGATTGGTTCGGCAGCTGGTCCTGACCGACGCGTATGCGCGGCGCTCGAGCGGGGACGTCACCGAGGAAGTCACCGCGGACGTTGGGGAGCGGCGCGGGTTCGAGAACGATCCCGAGAATCGGTCGTGGTGGCGCGGCGAGCGACGACGCGCGACGGCCGAGGCGCTGCGCGATTCGATGCTGCAGCTCTCGGGCGAGTTGGCCGGCGATCATCGGCCTCGACCGATCCCGGCCGAAATCAAGGAAGACTACGGGCGGGCGCCGACCGAGCCGCGGCGGACCGTCCTGCTGCCGGTCTTACGGAACGCGATTCCCGATCTGCTCACCGCGTTCGATGTCGCCGATCCGAGCGTGACGGTCGGCCGCCGCAACCGCAGCACCGTCCCTCCGCAGTCGCTCGTGCTGCTTAACGNNCCGTCCCTCCCCAGTCGCTCGTGCTGCTCAACGACCCGTGGGTCAGGGAGCGTGCGGCGGCCGCGGCTCGTCGCTGGCTGACCGAGGCGCCGCGGGATGCCGAGGGGGAGGTCGATCGCGCGGCGCTGATCGACCGGATGAGCATCGCCTGTTACGCCCGAGTCGCGACGGAGCGAGAGCGGCAGCTCGCGCTCGACTTTCTCGAGCAGGCCGATGCGGAACTCGGTACCGACGAGGCGGCGCGGATCGAGGGGCTGACCGAACTGGTGCTCGCCTGGTGGACGGCGATCGACTTTCGCTATCTGGAGTAGAGACGCGATGCGAGCTCGAGAGACCGAAACCGAATCGTCGCTCGCGGCGACGCTGCGGCGCGAAGCGGATCGCGCGGCGGCGAGCATCGCGGCGCGGCGCCGCTGGCTGACTCAGGGCGCCTGCGGCTTCGGAGCGCTGGCAGCGGCCGCTCTGGCGGGAGCGGGAAACGCGAAGGGGNNAAGCGAGTCATCTTCCTGTTCATGCAAGGAGGGGTGAGTCAGGTCGACAGCTTCGATCGGAAACCCGAGCTGGAGCGGCGCGACGGCGAGCAGGCTCCGTTCGACGACGCGCGGGCGCTGGCGAACACCGGAGCGCGCGGCGGCCTACAGCGACTGTTCAAGGGGCCGTGGGGATTTCGGCGGTACGGCGAGAGCGGCCTGGAGGTGTCGGACCTGTTTCCCGAGATCGGGGCTCATGCGGATCGATTGTGCGTCATCCGCTCGATGCATACCGACGGCGTCGCTCATGGGCCGGCGACTCTCTTTCTGCATTGCGGTGCGACCAACGCGATCCGCCCGTCGGTCGGCGCTTGGGTGACGTACGGCCTGGGTTCCGAAAACGAGGATCTCCCCGGTTTCGTATCGATCTCGCCGTCGATCGGCAACGGCGGCGCCCGCAACTACGGCTCCGCGTTTCTCCCCGCGGCCGTACAGGGGACGGCGATCGGCGCGGCGGGGAGCGACGGAACGGACCTGAACATCCGCCATCTGTCGGACGGACGCGAGGTGTCGGCCAGTCGCCGGCGCATCGAGCTGATCCGGCAGCTCGATCGCGAGCAACAGGAGCGGCGCGGCGCGGATGACGAACTCGCCGGAGCGGCGGCGAGTCTGGATCTGGCCGAGCGGATGCGCGGCGCGGCAGGCGAAGTGTTCGACCTGGAACGCGAGACGCCGGCGACTCTGGCGAAGTACGGAATCGATCGCCCCGAAACGGCCGCCTACGGACGGCGTTGTCTGTTGGCGAGGCGATTGTGCGAAGCGGGAGTCCGATTCGTGCAGGTGAACTACGGCGACAACTCGGCGAATCCGGCCTGGGATCAACACTCGGATCTGCCGAAGCACGCGACGCATGCCCGAGCGGTCGATCGGCCGGTGGCGGCGCTGCTGAGCGATCTGGCGGAGCGCGGCCTGCTCGACGACACGTTGGTCTGGTGGGGAGGCGAATTCGGCCGGACTCCGTACGCCGAGAAGAACGGAACGGGGCGCGACCACAACCCGAACGGCTTTACCGTTTGGCTCGCGGGCGGAGGGGTGAAACCGGGGATGACGTGGGGCGAGACGGACGAGTTCGGCTATCACGCGATCCGCGACGCGGTGCACATGCACGACCTGCACGCGACGATCCTGCATCAACTGGGGATCGACCACGAGCGCCTGACCTACCGCTTCGCCGGCCGCGACTATCGACTGACCGACGTCTACGGCCGCATCGTCCGCGGCATCATCGACGGGTAAGGGGACGCGATCGTCGTGGGACCATCGTAGTGCGACCGCCTCCGGTCGCACTGGGTTGTCGTAGTGCGACCGCCCCCGGTCGCACTGGGTTGTCGTAGTGCGACCGCCCTTGGTCGCACTGGGTTGTCAGAAAAATCTCCACCCCGCCTCGATCCAGGCCGGTGAGAGATGGTTTCGCCACTCCGATTCGTGTCCGAGCCCTGCCTTGCTCGGGTTAAGGCCGATGTACCGAACGACCTGAGCCAGATGCTTAGGACTGCGGATGATCCGGTCGTATCCCTCGCGATACCAGAGCTCCCCCCGAGTCGCCGTGCCGCGACGAATACGACGAGCCGAGATCGATTTGATCGTTCCCATTTCTCGATCGAGTGAACGATCCGGTCCAGGCGTCATCACCAGATGAAGGTGATTCGGCATGATCGACCAACAACCGATGCGAGAGCCTCGATCGTCGGTCTCTTGAAGGACTTCGGCGACGACATCGCTCCACTGCCGCTCGGCCATCCAACTGGCGCCGTAGCCGCGATCGCACCACCGGTCGATCCGCCGTTGAACGACTCGCTCGAACGCACGCCGTTGAAGGTCGCTGCGCGGCTCCGGATGAGTCAGTTGCCATTCGGACTTCATTCGCTGCAGACGCTCGACGAACGATCGGGGCAACGAGTCGCCCAATCGGATCGTCACGAAGTAGGTCGCTCCGAGTTGCCTGAGATGGGGCAGCACGCCACGAGAAGCATCGATCGGCTGTTCGACATCGAATCCCTTCACCCCTGGCGGAAAGTCGAGATTGAAGTACTCGGCGACCATTTCGATGAGATCCGCTGGATGAGTCGGCGGAGGGCCCAATCGATAAGTACCCGTTCTTCGCCGGAACGGCGCCGCAGCAGAAGAGAAGATGGAAGAAAAGCCGGAGGAGACGGTCGGAGACCGCCGGTGCGACCGTGGTCGGTCGCA
>DMPQ01000421.1:513-3295 GCA_003455945.1 Planctomycetaceae bacterium | reverse complement strand
ACTACGACGAAGCGGTGCGACCGGGGTCGGTCGCACGGCGTCACTTCGCGATGATCCCTCGCTGCTCGAGCAGATTCACGATCGCGGTGACCGTTTCGTCGATCGTCAGCTTCGAGGTGTCGAGACGCAGATCCGGCGCCGTCGGCGGTTCGTAACCGAGAGCGGCTCGACCTTCGCCGTAATGTCCTTCCGCGTCACGCTGTCGGCAGACCGCTTCCGGAGCGTCCAGATGGACGACGATCGTCCGCTCGGCGCCGATCACTTCGGCCGCCTTGCGTCGGATTTCTTCCTTGGGCGCGACCATCGACAACAGACAGATCAGCCCCGCGTCGTTGACGACCTTGGCGACTTCCGAGGCGCGGCGCAGGTTCTCGCTCCGCTCCTCGTCGCTGAAGCCGAGATCGCGACTGATCCCCAGGCGAAGGTTCTGGCCGTCGAGCAGCGCTACCGCCTGACCGCGATCGAACAGGCGGCGCTCCAGCCCCTGGCCGGTCGACGTCTTGCCCGATCCCGGCAGACCGGTCAGCAGGATCGTCACGGGCTGCTGTCCGAATCGAGCGGCTCGTTCGTCCGCCGACACGCCGCTCGGCTTGGTGTCGAGCGAATCGATCTGCGGGACGTCGTCCCAGTGATCCTGACGCTGGTCGCCGGTGCGCCGCTCGGTGATCATCCCCGCACCGACCGTCGCGTTGGTCAGGCGGTCGATCATGATGAACGCGCCGGTCGTCCGATTGCGGCGATAGTCGTCGAATGCGATCGGCTTCTCGAGCGCGATCGAGACGCGACCGATCTCGTTGAGCTTGAGCGTCGGCTGTTCCTGGCGATGGAGCGAGTTGACGTCGACCTGATACTTCAGTCGCTGGACCCGGCCGGTGACCAGATTGCTCGTCTGCTTGATCAGGTACTGCTTCCCCGGCACCATCGGCTCTTCGCTCATCCAGACGAGCATCGCGTCGAACTTCGAGTCGAGCTTGGGAGCGTTGCCCGGCCGGATGATCATGTCGCCGCGACTGCAGTCGATCTCGTCCTCGAACGTCAGCGTCACGCTCTGCGGCGCATGCGCCTCGTCCAGTTCGCCGTCGAACGTCACGATCGACTTCACGCGGCTCGTCTTGCGACTGGGGAGGACCATGATCTCGTCGCCGCGACGGACGATGCCCGAGGCGACGGTGCCGCAGAACCCGCGATAGTCCAGGTTCGGCCGGTTCACCAGCTGGACCGGGAAACGGAAATCCTCGAGGTTGCGGTCCGAGCCGATGTAGACCGACTCGAGGAAGCCCATCAGCGTCGGGCCGTCGTACCACGGCATGTTCGGACTCGGGTCGACGACGTTGTCGCCGTGCAGAGCCGCGATCGGCAGGAAATGGAGATCGGGGATGTCGAGTCGCGAGGAGAACTCGAGATAGTCGCGACGGATCTCGTCGAACCGCTCGGCCGAGAAGCCGCAGAGGTCCATCTTGTTGATCGCGACCAGGATGTGCTTGATGCCGAGCAGCGACACGATGAACGAGTGGCGCTTGGTCTGTTCGAGCACGCCGTAGCGGGCGTCGATCAGGATGACGGCCAGGTCGGCGGTCGAGGCGCCGGTCGCCATGTTGCGCGTGTACTGCACGTGCCCCGGCGTGTCGGCGATGATGAACTTGCGCTTGGCGGTCGAGAAGTAGCGATAGGCGACGTCGATCGTGATCCCCTGCTCCCGCTCCGCCTTCAGGCCGTCGGTCAGCAGCGCCGGATCGAAGCCGCCGCCGGTCGTTCCGTGCACCGCCGACGCCTTTTCGATCGCCTTGAGCGTGTCCTCGTAGATCATCTTCGAGTCGTACAGCAGCCGGCCGATCAGGGTGCTCTTGCCGTCNNATCAGCGTGCTCTTGCCGTCGTCGACGCTCCCGCAGGTGATGAAGCGGAGCAACTCCTTCCGCTCATGCTGCGCCAGATAGGCATCGATGTCGGTGGCGATCAGGTCGGAATGATGCGACATGGCTGAGAACTTCTCGAATCGGAGGTCTTACGGGAGCGGAAGGGGCCGAGACGCCGGGCGAGCGATCGGCGGACGGGAACCGAGGAGGTCGGATCGGGTCAGAAGTACCCTTCCTTCTTCTTCTCTTCCATGCTCCCTTCGTCGTCGTTGTCGATCACGCGCCCCTGACGCTCCGAGGTCGTGGCCAGCAGCATCTCCTGGATGATCTCGGGGAGCGTCGTCGCGTTCGACTCGACCGCGCCGGTCAGCGGGTAGCAGCCGAGCGTGCGGAAGCGGACCCGCTTCATCACCGGCTCCTCCCCCGGCTTCAGCTTCAGTCGATCGTCGACCTTCATGATCATCACGCCGTCGCGCGTGATCACCGGCCGCTCGGCGGCGAAGTAGAGCGGGACGATCGGGATCCTTTCGAGGTGGATGTACTGCCAGACGTCCAGCTCGGTCCAGTTGCTCAACGGAAAGACGCGGATGCTCTCACCCTTGTTGACGCGGGTGTTGTAGAGGTTCCAGAGCTCGGGGCGCTGNNGCGTCGAAGCCGTACTTGTCGAGGGCCTGCTTGAGCCCCTCGGTTTTCATCACGTGCGTGTGCTTGCCGCTCGACTTGGCCGGATCGAGACCGAGTTTCAGCCCTTCCTGGTTGATGTGGACCAGGACTTCGAGCCCGAGTTCCTTCTGCGCGTAGTTGGCGCGGAACTCGTACATCTCGGGGAACTTGTACGTCGTGTCGACGTGCAGGAGCGGGAAGGGGGGCTTGGCCGGGTAGAAGGCCTTGAGGGCCAACTGGACCATGACCGACGAGTCCTTGCCGA
>DMPQ01000421.1:0-504 GCA_003455945.1 Planctomycetaceae bacterium | reverse complement strand
ACCGCCGACAAGCCGCTCATCCTAATCGAGTCGGCTCGATCCGCCGAGGTCGGTATGGTCCCCCCGATCGACCAAGGCCGCCGGCCGTTTCGAAGAGCGAGCCCGCCGCGGCCCGAGGATCATAGGGATTTCGGAAACCGGAAACAAGAGTCGTATGTTGGCGTGGGCCCGGCTACTCCTTGGCCGAGGCCTGGGTTCGTCTCGACACCGATCGCACCCTCCGGCTTCGAAAAGGACCGATGTCGCACGGCCGCGCGTCGGGGACGACGCGGGCCCACGTCAGGTGCGAACCCGTCGACGACCCAACCAGCCCGAAGCGCAGCGCCGGGATCAGCCCCGTCGACGACGGCGCGTCCCGTTCACGCCGGGAGGCGTGCGCGGTGGCGGAGCGAACCCGACCTCGGGCTCGGAGAGCCCGGGGCCACGTGGGAGGGCACGGAGGTACCCCTTGCTGACGCGGCGGGCTGGAGGTCACCGAGATCCCGGCGCTTCGCTTCGGGCTGG
>DMPQ01000099.1 GCA_003455945.1 Planctomycetaceae bacterium | reverse complement strand
GCGCCGCGACGGCACCGTTCACGTGTCAACGCTGTTGACGGGGCTGATCCCGGCTCTTCGCTTCGGGCTGGTCGGGTCGGTCAGGACGCACGACTCTGCGAAACGCCGAACTCCCCGTGCCTCCCCAGCCCGAAGCTCAAAGCGCAGGGGCCCCCGTCCCCTCATCGAACCGTTCTGCGACCGGGGTCAGTCGCACGACGGCGTTTCGGCTTCCCTCTCCGTTTTCCATCCGTCGGATCGTTCTGCCCCGCGGTCACGGAACTCCCGGCGTTCGGTCACTACAATCTTCCGAAGAACGTGTGTCGGACGAGCGGAATCGCGATGCCTCGGTTCGACGTCCGACGATCCGAGGCCGCTTTCCGCGGCAGCACAACGAGGGAGGCCGATCGATGAGCGCACCGTTGTCCGATTCCCCGGGGCAGTCTCCGCAAGCGATGTCGACCGTCCCCACACCTCGTGGACCGTCGACCGGCATGCTCATCGGGATCGTCGCCGGCATCTTCGTCGTCGCCGGTCTCTTCTGCGGCATCGGCGGCTGGTTGCTCCTGTCGATCAGCCCGTCGTTCCAGGACGAGGTGCGAACGACGTATGCGACGTCGCCTCAGGTGGTCGAGGCGATCGGCGGTATCGACTCGATCTCCTACGACGCGCTGTCGACCTGGAACGAGAAGGACACCGGAGGGGCGCCGGCGGTCTTCGATGTTCGCGGACCGAAGGGGAACGCCAAGATCGTCGTCTATCGCCGCGGCGATACGGCGGAGCTCGGCGAGCACACCGCCTATCTGCGTCAGGGGCAAGCCGACTTTCCGCTGACGCCCTCGGTCGGCGTCCAGTTCTGATCGAACGTCGCCGCTCCGACGCCTCGTTCGCGAAGCACGATGCTGGTCCCAGTCGGACGAGCAACTCGCTCCGCTCCCCTGCCTTTCGGAAAGACGACCCGACGCATGTCCCGTCCGATCCCCACTGCTTCGGATGTCCGCTCGGCCGCGGCCTTGCTTGCCGATCGAGTCCATCGGACGCCCGTCCATCGATCACGCACGCTCGATGGTCGGGCGGGAGCCGAACTGTTCCTGAAGTGCGAATCGTTCCAGCGGATCGGCGCCTTCAAGTTCCGCGGCGCCTGTCATGCCGTGATGAAGCTGCCGGCAGAACGTCGTGCGGCGGGGATCGCGACGCACAGCTCGGGCAATCATGCCGCGGCGGTGGCGCTCGCCGCGGCACTCCACGACGCTCCGGCCTACGTCGTCATGCCTCGTAACGCGTCGCGCGCGAAACGACGGGCGGTCGAAGGTTATGGCGCCACGATCATCGACTGCGAACCGACTCATGCCGATCGCGAAGCGACTGCGGCGCGAGTCGTCGCCGAGACCGGGGCGACTCTGGTCCATCCGTTCGACGATCCGGACGTGATCGCGGGGCAAGGGACGGCAGCCCTCGAACTGCTCGACGAGGTCCCCGATCTCGACGTGCTGCTCGTGCCGATCGGCGGAGGGGGCCTGATCTCGGGGAGCTGTCTGGCGGTCGAAGCGAGCGGCGCTTCGACGGCGGTCTGGGGGGTCGAACCGAGCGGCGCCGACGACGCATTCCGTTCCAAGGAGTCGGGAGTGCGGCTGTCGCTCGAGCGGCCGAGCAGCATTGCCGACGGCCTGCTCGCCGGTATCGGCGAACTGACCTGGCCGTTCGTTCGCGATCGTGTCGCTCGGGTGATGATGGTGGACGACGATCGGATCGCCGAAGCGATGCGGTGGGTCTGGGAGCGGATGAAGCTGGTGATCGAACCGAGTTCGGCGACGGTCGTCGCGGCGGCGCTCGAACCTGCGTTTCGACAGGCGGGATTCCGTCGAGTCGGGTTAATCATCAGCGGCGGCAACGTCGATCTGTCGGCGCTCCCCTGGGATCGCACCACAGGGAGCTGACGAGCCGAATCGCTGCTGCGAGTCGCGTCTCGATTCGCGTTTCCTTTTGCCGATCGCGAGAGACCATGTCGGACGTCTCGGTTCCTGTTTCGCCGCGCGACGACATCGGGCCGACGGCGCTCCCCGAACGACTCGTGGCCCGCGCCGACTGGATCGCGCGACTGCGAGCCTGGTTTCGCGACGAAGGGTTCGTGGAGGTCGAAACGCCGATACTCTCTTGGGACACGGTCGTCGATCGACATCTCGATCCGATTCCGGTTCCCGTCGCCGGCATCATGCCGGGACATCCGCCGGGCGCGACGATGTTCCTGCAGACCTCTCCCGAGTTCGCGATGAAGCGACTGTTGTCGCTCGAGCTGCCGGCGATCTTCCAGATCGGCAGGGCGTTTCGCGCCGGCGAGCGCGGGGACCGACATAACGTCGAGTTCACGATGGCCGAATGGTATCGGGTCGGCGACGACTATCGCGCCGGGATCGATCGCCTGTCTCGCTTGACCGAGGCGATGTTCCCTCGCGTCAGATCGACCGAGTCCGAACGGAAGGTCCGTGTCGTTTCGTACCGGGATCTGTTCGTCGAAGCGGCCGGCGTCGATCCGTTCGAGCCGCGGTTCTACGATGACCCGGCGGCTCGCCGGCAACTGCCCGACGACTCGTTGTGCCGACTGTGGGATCGCGGCGTGCTCGAAGGAAGGACCGCGAACCGCGAACCCGATCGTCAGTTCCTGCTCGAACTGCTGTTCGAGGCCCGAGTCGTTCCGTTTCTGACGTCTCAGGGGGCGGCAATCGTCGTCGATTATCCGGGCGACCAGTCGGCGCTGGCGATCGCGACCGAGCGGGATTACGGGACGGTGGCGGAGCGATTCGAGCTGTTCGTCGACGGAATCGAGTTGGCCAACGGATATCACGAATTGCGGGATGCGGCCGAGCTGGCTCGCCGCAATCGGCGAGTCAACGCCGAGCGGGCGGCGGACGGAAAGCCGCCGCTTCCGGAAACGAGTCGTCTTCTCGAGGCGCTTCCTCGAATGCCTTCCTGTGCCGGGGTCGCGCTCGGCGTCGATCGGGCGGTCATGGTCGCGCTCGGTGCGCAGTCGATCGACCAGGTCTGGGCGTTTCCCTGGGAACGAGCCTAGCGGCTCGGCAATGCCGGCCGTCCTGCGGCGCGGGACCGAACGTCGGCTGCTCGTCTGACGACGGCTCGACGGGGGCCGGTGCGGATCTCAGCGCCGTCGCATCACCTGGTACCTGGCCGTGATCGCCAGGAACGCCGGGAGCAGCACGGGGCGGACGACGAACGTATCGAGCAGGACGCCGATCGTCAGGGCAAAGCCCATCTGGATCATTCCTTGCAGCGAGCCCCCTTCGGGCGTCGCCCAACCGCGCAAAGGCCCGAAGAACTCGGGGATCGCGAGGTACCAGACCGGAGCGGTCATCGAAACGAAGGTTCCGGCCATGATCGCTCCGCAGCTCGAAATGATGCCGCCGGTCTTGGCGATCGCGCGACGGAGCCCCGCGAACGGACCGAGTCGTTCCTGTTCCTCGAAGACGCGCGATGCCAAGTAGACGTTGTAGTCCTCGCCCACCGCTACCAGGATCACGAACAGGAAGAGCGGGACCTTCCATTCCAGCCCGCGGTAATCGTCGCCGTAGGCATAGGCGAAGACGAGATCCGAGAGGCCGACCNNGACCGTCACCAGGTAGCTGAAGACGACCGAGAGGATCATGTAGGCGCAGACGATCGGGTGTCGCAGGATCGCGACGAGCACCAGATAGACCGCGGCGATCACGAGCAGTTCGATTCGCCGCGTGTCCGACACGGTCACCTGCCGAAGGTCGCGCACGGCCGCCGTCGTTCCGGCGACCGAGAACTCGGCGTCCGTCCAGAATCGATCCTGGTCGGCGCGCGAAGCGGCGAGCGCGAGGATCGCTCCCACCGTGTCGGTTGCGGCGATCGAAAACGGATCCTGCTCGAGCACGACGTCGAATCGCAGCACGCCTCCGTCCGCGGCGAGATTGCGTGGGGGCGCTCGGGAGGGTTCGGTCGATGCCGAGACGCTCGACGGATCGACCGGTTCGGCCAGGAAGATCGCGCGGACCTGCGGGAACGCGCGGACCATCTGTTGCGACGTCCCTCCCGGACGCCCGCGATGGCCGAGGGGCGCGTCGAGACTGCGGACATAGTCGACTCCGGGGAGCGATTCGATCGCTGCCGCGAGCCCCCCTGCCCCATCGCTTGCCGCGACCGTCGGTTCGCCGTCCATCCACGCCGGATGACCGACGGGAAGTCGCGCGAGCAGCACGACGGGACCGCTTTCGCCGACCGGGAAATGCCGTCGAAGCAGATCGGTCCCCGCGCGACTCGGACGGGTCCGATCGAGTCCGGCCAGCAGGTCATAGGTGACGTGATGCTGCCGATCCCAACCGAGAATCGCCAGCGGCAGCATGGCAAGAACGCTTACCGTCAGGATCAGACTCGGCCGGCGCACCACGAACTCGCCGAGTCGCTCCCAGAATCGTTCGCGCCACGGCGTCGCGGTATCGGATCGAGGCGTTTCGCCGCGCAGTCCGAGACCGAACGGCAGTCCGCCGAGCGCGACCAGCAGCGCCGGCGTCAGAGTCAGGCAGGCCAGGAGCGTCACGGCGAGCGCGATGCCGATCGCCGGACCGCTGTGAGCCAGCTTGCCGAACTCGGCGAAGGCCATCATGCCGAGCCCCAGAATCGTCGTCAGGGCGCTGGCGGCGAGCGCCGGAGCGACCTGCACGAGCGACTGTTCGAGGGCTGCGCATCGATCGAGACCTTCGGCCAGGTTCTCGCGCATCCGCGCGATCAGGAACAGACAGAAGTCGGTCCCGGCTCCGAACAGGATCACCACCACGAAGATCCGAGTCGTCTTGAAGACGCCGAAGGTCCACCATTCCCAACCGGTCCAGAGATCGACGCGAGTCGCGCTCGCGAGCAGGCCGAGCGAGATCTGCAGCGCGACGCCGATCGTCACCATCGGGATCAGGATCAGCAGCGGTGCGCGATAGACGAACGCCAGGATGATCGTGACGCAGATCAGCGTCGCCCATTCGGTGTTCCCGACCGCTTCGGCGCTGGCGACGAGCAGATCGCTCCCGACCGCCGCGGAGCCGGAGAGGCCGATTTCGGGCGGATGCTCGGAATGAGCGGCGGCCCAGCGCCGGACCGCCTCGAGTTCGGCTCGGACCCGTTCGAACGTCTCGACATTCTCGACCGCCAGGAACTCGGTGCTCAGGTGGAGTACGACCAGCCGTGCGACCGCTTCGTTCCCTCGCAGGTCCATCAGGGCCGACCCGATGCCGTCGGTCTTCCAGGTCCAGACCTTTTCGATCGGCAGCGCCGACGGCGCGCTGCTTCGATTCGGCGCCGGCAGCTCGCCGATCTTCGGATCGATCGCTTCGGCCGTCGTTCGCGCCTGTTGCGCCTCGTCCTTGCGATCGAGCAGTTCGAGCGCTCGGGCTCGACCGATCAGCGCGACGGCCAGCGGCGCGTGGTCCGAGTCGTCGAACCAGGGAGGTTCGAGCGACGCTCCGGCGGGAGGGCGTTCGTAGAGCGACTGAGTGAAGTCGATCGCGGCGGCATAACGCTCCAGCGCCCGTTCGGCCAGTTCGCGACGCCGCTCGCCATCCTCGGCGTCGGTCGCCCGCATCAGCAGCGAGTCGGCCGCCATCCGCTCCAGTCGACGAGCCAGTCNNCCGCGACGACATGGCTGCGCGAACCGAGCCCGCCGAATCGGGAATCGAGCAGACGCTGGCCGGCGACGCTCGCACAGCGCTCGGGGAGGTACTGGAAGTCCCCGTCTTCGGTGACCGAATCCCAGGCCGGCGCGACGAGTCGCACGAGCAGGAGAGTGCCGATCCAAAGCCCGAGGACCGTCTTCCATCGCCGCACGACGAACGCCGCCCAGACCGTCGCGAGTTTCATCGGCAGGGCTCGTCGTGGGAAAGGCGGAGCGGTGCGGCCGACGTCGTGCCGATCCCTTGCGAGGCCGATCGGACGAACGGTCGTCTCCGACGGATCGTCACGTGCGGATCATCATCGACCGCGAGGGCTCGGCTCGCCGTGCTCCTTGAAGGCGCGGTCGTACAGGAGGTAGAGATCGTCGACGACGTCGAACAGATGGACGAGCAGCGCGGCCCGCGCCCACATGCCGTTGCGCGCCTGACGGAAGTACATCGCTCGCGGATCCTGATCGATCTCGGTCGGGATCTCCTGCACGACGCTGTCCCGCGGGAAGGGATGCAGGATCGGAGCGTACGACTTCATCCGAGCGACCCGATCGGTCGTCAGCCGGAAGTGACTGAGATCGAGCGCCGCGATCTCGCTCTCCTGCTGCGCCGAGTTGTGCTCGCGCTGGATCCGAGTCATGTACAGGCAGTCGATCTTCTCGAGGATCGGCACGCCGTCGATCGTCGCGTCGAGCGAATCGAACTCGTGCAGGTCGACCCCCGCCTTGACCAACCGGGCCCGTACGTCGACGTCCAACTTCAGCGTCTCGTGTTCCGGAGCGATGAAGTAGAGCGTCACGTCCTCGAACAGGCTGAGCAACTCGACGAGCGACCGGACGGTCCGCCCGCGACCGAGGTCGCCGCAGAACGCATAGACCTTTCGGTCCGGTCCGAGCGACAGATCGGTGTAGCGGCGGCGCAGGTCGTGAAAGCGGCTTCGCGGCGCATGCTCGCGGTGATCGAACTGGAACGTCCGCTGGATCGTGTAGATGTCCAGCAACGCCTGAGTCGGATGTTGGTCGGTCCCCGCTCCGCCGTTGACGATCGGGACCGAACGCCGCTCCTGACGCTCCAGTTCGTTCATCAGATACGCGCAGCACTCGGCGAAGTCGGGCAGCTTGCTCCGCATGATGATCACGTCGAAGTAGCTGCTGAACATCCGGATCGAATCGAGCGGGCTCTCGCGCTTCATCTCGCTCGACGTGCTCGGATCCCGCACCTCGTTGCAGGTGATGCCCAGGATCTGGCAGGCCGCCATGAACGACAGGAAGGTGCGCGTCGACGGTTGGGTGAAGTAGAGCATCGCCCGCTTGTGCGACAGCAGGCGGCGGAGATCGTCGCTCCCCTGCTTCGACCGCGACAGCTCGCGGATCATGTCGGCCATCACGCAGAGCTTGTCGAGCAGCTGACGCGTGAACTGCTGAGCGAAGATGACGTGCTTCAGACGCCCCTCGCGCTCGAACTCGTTCGCCTTCATCCGCGCCGGCCGAGTCAGACGCCACTCGAAGTCGGTCAGGTCCATCCCAGAAGTCCTCGCGATCGACAAGAGCCGGATCAGGGCCGGGCGAGCGGCGTCGACAAGTCGACGGTCGCCATGACGAACTCGGGGCGTCGCGTCCGCGACCCGAACGATGCGACGGGCTTGCCGGGCGGAAGGGGGAGGCTGTACGGCCGATTCCGGCGTCGCGACCGACCCCTCTTCGGCCGCCGAATTCGACGCCCGCCAGAATACCGATTTCCCGAACGACCGACCATCGGCCAGCGATCGGGGAACGACCATGCGCAGCGATCATGACGATCGCGACAGCCGCGACGCCGGCGAACCGTCCGGCAGGTGAGTCCGAACCGACCGGCGATGGTCTTCGATCGTTCGCCTCGAAGGGGGAGGCA
>DMPQ01000284.1 GCA_003455945.1 Planctomycetaceae bacterium | reverse complement strand
GGAAAAACCCCTTCTCGACTGCGGAACCCGGACTCGCGGTCCCACCTCCTCGTCAACCGACGTCTGGGGACCCGAGGGGGGGAAGCGTTCCCCCGCCACGCGACCGCACATCCTAATGCAATCGCACTCGCCGTCCAACCGGCCGCGCTCCGGCGACTTCACTCGGATTTCCCCATCCGGTCGCGATTCCGGGAAATCGAGTTCGTTTCCCGAATCACCGTGACCGATCGAGTGCNNGGGAGCCTTGATCCCGGCCGATACCTCGACTCCGCCCGCCACGTCGACTCCCGCCGGACGAGCCGCATCGATCGCGGCGGCGACGTTCTCCGCCGTCAATCCGCCGGCGAGCAATAGCGGTACCGGGATCTCGTCCGGCCGGCGCGCCCCGACCTCGTTCCACGCTACCGGCGTGCCGGTCCCGCCGAACTGCCCGCCGACCGCCGAGTCGATCAACAGGGCGGCGGGGAGCAGCTGCCGCTCAGCCGCTTGCGCCAGAAACTCGCGAATCGCTGCCGGAACGAGCGACGTCGCGGCAAGGTCTCGACCCGCTCGCTCCCCCTCGCTCGATTCCGATCGCCACGGCAGGGCGCGGATGATCCGTTCGGCACCGATCACCTCGGCCAGCTCGGCGTACGTCTCGAACGACTCGCGACCGTGGAGCTGGATGAAGTCGAGGGGAACCGCTTCGAATCGATCGAGCATCTCGCAAAGCGGCGCATCGACAAAGACGCCGACCTTCGCGACGTGCGACGGCAGTCGAGACGCGATGGCGCGAGCGGTCACCTGATCGACTCGCCGACGACTGGCCGGCGCGAAGTTCAGGCCGATCGCCTCGACCCCCGACGCCGCGATCGCCTCGATCCCCTCCGGATCGATGACGCCGCAGATCTTGGTTCGGAACGGAACGGACATCGTGCGTCTCGTCAGTGTCGCGTGGTCGTCGGGATACGTCAGCGGACCCTAAGGTCGGTCGACGAGAAAGCCCCGCCGAACGAACTTCGCTCGACGGGGCTTCGACGGAGGACTCGTTGCCGGCGCTGTCGCACGCGAAACGGAGCGACGTGCCGGCCGGTTCGGCAATCAGAAGATCTTGTTGAAGTCCTTCGACTGGCCCGGGACCGCCACGTAGTAGTCGCCGTTGGCGTCCGGCGAGAGCGGTGCGGCATCGTCGAGCGTCTTCATCGCGTCGACATCGCCGAGCGACAGGGTCGAGTTGAGCGCCTGTTCCCAGGTCAGCTCGACTCCCGAGTAGGTCGCCATCCGCCCCATGATCGCCGTTAGCGTGCTGTAGGCCCCGTACTCGCCTTCGGCATAGATGATCCCCTTGCGGAGGTCGGCGAACAGGTCGTGGTGCTCCTGCTGCCACCCGTCCCGCTCTCCCTTGCTCATCCAGGTCCGATTTCCCTTGTTGTCGTAGATCTTGGCGCCGCTGATGTCGCAGTACCCCTGGCTGCCGTGAGCGAACTCCGACACGGCATTCCAGCAGTCGGCGATATGCCGGCACTGGCTGAGCATGACCGAGCCGTCGGCGTAGGTGTACTCGACGAAGTGGTGGTCGTAGATCTGACCGAAGTCCTTCCCCTTGCGGACTTCGCGTCCTCCCTGGCCCTGGCACTTCACCGGGTAGCCCTGCTTGACCCAGTTGATGACGTCGATGTTGTGGATGTGCTGTTCGTTGATGTGGTCGCCGCACAGCCAGTTGAAGTAGTACCAGTTCCGCATCTGGTACTCGAGCTCGGTCTGCCCTTCCTGACGCGGGCGGACCCAGACGCCGCCGCCGTTCCAGTAGGCGCGACAGAAGTTGATGTCGCCGATCGCCCCGTCATGCAGCTGCTGCACCGTCTCCTTGTACGCCACCTCGTGATGACGCTGCAGACCGACGGAAACCGAGAGCCCCTTGGCCTTCGCCTTTTCGCAAGCCGCGAGCACTCGCCGCACGCCCGGCGCGTCGACCGCCACCGGCTTCTCCATGAAGACATGCTTCCCCGCCTCGACCGCCGCCTCGAAATGGAGCGGACGGAATCCGGGAGGAGTCGCGAGGATGACCAGGTCGACGTCGGCCGCGATCACCTTGCGGAAGGCATCGAAGCCGACATGGCGCTGATCCTCGGGGACATCGCACTTGTCCCCATGCTGACTCTTGATCGCACGGTACGCGGTCTGGACGCGGTCTTCGAAGACATCGCCGATCGCCGTCAGACGGACCGGACCGCTGGTCGTGTTGAGCGCCTGCACCGCCGCTCCCGTACCGCGACCGCCGCAGCCGACGAGGCCGACCTTGATCTCGTCGCTCCCCGACGCATGAGCGGCTCGGGCGACATCGAGCTTGCCGCCGACGAGCGAACCGGCGACGCCGCCGGCGACCAGCCACGACGAACCGGTCCGGATGAACTCGCGGCGGGACTTGGAGGAGCCGCCGGGGGTCGAGGGGGTGTCCGAGGCACTCATGCTTGCGCACTCCTGAGAATCGTTGGGCGTGAATCCGTAGGGATGGAGAGGCGGGGTGTCCGGCCCCTGTCCCGCTCCCCCCGCGACATGCGCCGGGAAGAGGCGTATCGTTCGAGCAGGGCGCCCGAGTCGAACCCGCGGGAAGGCGGAGGCCGGCATCGGTGGGCCGACGGGACGACGATCCGATCGTCGGATCCGCCCGCGACGCAACGAGAAATCGACTCTCCCGAGCGTCGCCGAGCCGGATCGGTCCGCAGGCTCCGAACGATCGTCAGAATAACCCTGCCGTAGGCGAGGATCAATCANNCGACGACCGACCAAGGGGGGCGAATTCGCCGCGACCTTTCCGATCGCGCCGATTCGGTAACGCCTGTCGCCGCGGGCGAGGGCTCCCTCCTCTGCTGATGATGATCGCGTCGTTGGCGGCGGGAGCGGCAGTGGCCGGCACCTTCGGTCGCGCTCCCGAAGCGTTCGATCCGTCGAGCTTCGATTCGCGGCCGATCACGGTGCCGACTCTCGAGGGAACGCCGCTCGATTCGTCGCCGACCGAAACGAGCCAACCGTCAACCGAAGCCGCGATGCGACCGGCGGCCGAGCTGCCGTCGACGCCAACGGCACAGGAGCCGGCCGCCGCGCCGCTCGAACGATTCGAAGCCTCGCACCGAGCGATGGGCGTCGAGTTCGTCATCGTCGGTTACGCGTCGGACGAGACGACCGCTCGCCGCGCCGTGACCGAGGCGTTCGCGCGCGTCGATCGGTTGAACGACATCCTCTCGGACTACGACCCCGAGAGCGAAGCCTCGCGCCTGGCGGCTCGCTTCACCGCCGATCCGGCCGCCGCGCCGATCGACATCTCGCCCGAGCTGGCGGTCATGCTGCGCGAGGGAATCCGCTGGTCGCGCGAGACCGATGGCGCGTTCGATCTGACCGTCGGGCCTCTCACCCGTCTTTGGCGGCCGGCCCGGCGGAGCGGCGTTCGCCCCGATGCCGCAGCGCTCGCCGCGGCTCGGCAATCGGTCGGCTGGGAGAAGATCGAGATCGCGGCCGAGGTGGACCGCGTTCGATTGGCCGCTGCCGGCATGGGACTCGACTTCGGCGGTATCGCTCAGGGATACGCGGCGGACGAGATGCTCACGATCCTGCGGTCGCACGGCATCGACCGCTGTCTGATCGACGCCAGCGGCGACGTTCGGCTGGGGAATCCTCCGCCCGATCAGCCGGCCTGGCAGGTCGGTGTCGCGCCGCTCGATCCCTCCGGCGCGCCGGGCGTGCGGCTGGCGATGACCGGCGGTTCGGTGTCGACCAGCGGCGATGCGTTCCAGTTCGTCGAGATCGACGGTCGCCGCTACTCGCACCTGATCGATCCGCGGACCGGCGAACCGCTGGAAGGGCGATCGAGCGTGACGGTGATCGCCGATGACGGCGTCACGGCCGATGCGGTCGCCCCGGCGCTCAGCGTCATAGGACCGGATGCCGGAGTCGCTTGGGCCGAGGCCCACGACGGGATCGAGGTGCTCTTCGTGACGCTGGTCGACGACCGGCCGGTGGTCCGGAAGAGTCGCGGGTTCGATCGCTTCATCGCCGTCGCCGAGTGAGCGATCGGCGTCAGTCGGCGACCACCTTCCAGCGTTCCAGGCGACCGAAGTCAGGGAAGTTCCCTTCACNNCGGCTGCCCTTGCGTTCCGGCGACCCACCATTCGCCGAGCTCCGCATCCCAGAGCACCTCGGTGATCCGGTAGCCGGTCGAGGCGGCCGCGACTCGATCGCCGGTCGCGTAGTCGAACAGGGCCGCGTTCCAGTTCCCTCCGCGCAGCCGCCCCGCCATCAGGAAGTGCGTCCCCGCGGCGTCGAACGCGAGTGCCTCGATCAGCCCTTCGCCGCACTGATCGTCCTTCGACGCGCGCGTCATCGGCCCCTCGGGAGCGCGCCAGTCGAACTCCTGCCAGCGCTGTTTCCCGTTTCCCGCCATCGGATCGTCCATCGGTCCCATGCCGGCAACGATCAGTCGCGAGCCGTCCGGGGAAAAGGCGATCGCGTGGATGCCGCCGATGTAGCAGTGACTCTTGATCTTCCCCCAACTCGTGAAGTCGGCGGTCGAAAGCGTCGCGACGCGCGTTCCGGTCTCGATCTCCCACACCCCCGCCTCGCCCATCAGATTGCCGGCGGCGACGAATCGCGAGTCGGGCGAGAAGGCGACGCAGTGGACGCTCGGGAGCATCTCGAACTCGGCGACCGTCCGACCGGTGGCCGCTTCGAGCACCTTGACGCACGGCTCGGCCGACGGCGCCGGATCGTAGCGGTACGAACCGGCGAGGTACTGGCCGGTGACGCTCGCCAGCCGAAGCCCGTCGGGGGACCGGGCGAGATCCCACGACCAGAAACGATGCGCCGGAGTTTCCCGTTCGGGAGCTTCCTGATCGAGCGAACGCCAGACGAGTGCGCCGTCATAGCCGGCGGTGACGAATCGGCCGTCCTGCAGATGCCGGACTCCGCTGGCGTAGCTGCGATGCGTGCCGACGAGCGACTGGGCCTTGGCGTCGATGTCGACGCGACGAACCCCGTCGAAACAGGCGGCGATCACCGGGCCGCCGGGAAGANNGTCGATCCCGAGGATCGCCGTCGGCAGCTTCATGTCCCAAGTCCGTTCGAGCTTCATCGGAGTCCAGGCCTCTCGGCGGATGACTTTCGACCACGTATACCAGGGGACGGCTCCCGCAACCAGTCTCGAACGATCCGGCGTCCCCCGTCGGTGCTCCCTGTGGATCCTGTCGCGTGCCCGATTCGAAGTCCTTTCTGCCGACGACCGACGACATGCGAACGAC
>DMPQ01000018.1 GCA_003455945.1 Planctomycetaceae bacterium | reverse complement strand
GCGGCTGCGACGGAAGATCGCGATCGCGAAAGCCGCTGCCGTTCCCCGGTCCGCTGCGCCGTCCGGCCGAGGGAGCGCGACCGAGCGCCCGAGGGGGCGGCGACGGCGAGCCGACGGTCGGCAAACCCCGAACGGGACGGGCCGGTCACTATAGTCGATCGCGAAGAATGCAGATACGCTGGATTTCGGGCCGTTCGGTCGAGTCGAAACGCGATCGGACGAGGTTCGGGAGCGATCCCCTTTCGCGGAAGGAACCGGCGCGTGAACCGTCTCGAGACTCGGTCGACGCGGTTCGGCGCACCGCTCGCCACCTTCGCTCTGGCGTGGCTCTCCACACCGTGGCTGATCGCACTGCCGCCTCTTTCGGGCAAGGTCGCCTCCCAGGAGCCCCCTCCGCCGGCACAATTCGAACGCCAAGCGATCGAGGCAGCGGAGGCGTTCGATGCGCGGCGGGCTTTTGCCGATCTCGAACGGATCGTCGCCTTCGGCCCTCGCCCGACCGGTTCGCAGGCGATGCGCGACCAGCAAGCCTGGCTCGTCGAACGGTTTCGCGAAGCGGGACTCGAGGTGCTCGAACAGCGTTTCGAGCATCGGCACGAGGGGTTCGAGGAGCCGGTCGAGGTGGTGAATCTGATCGCGCGATTCCGCCCCGAAGCGAACGAGCGGCTGTTGTTCGCGGCGCACTACGACACCCGTCCCTTTCCGGATCGCGATCCGGTCCGGCCTCAGGGGCGATTCGTGGGGGCGAACGACGGAGCGAGCGGCGTGGCGTTGCTGCTCGAACTGGCTCGGCACCTCGACCGGACTCCTCCGGGACTCGGGGTCGATCTGGTCCTGTTCGACGCCGAGGAGCTGGTGCTGGTGCCGCGCCGGGATCCGCTGTTCGTCGGCTCGACCCGCTTCGCCGAACTGCACCGCGACTCGGCCGGTCAGCGGAGCTGGGAGTATCGGCACGGGATCCTGGTCGACATGGTCGCCGACGCGAAGCTCGAACTCTATTTCGAGAAGAACAGTCTGAAGTACGCTCCCGATCTGGCTCGCGACGTCTGGCGGTCGGCCGATCGACTGCGGATCCGCGAGTTCATGCCGCGACCGCGACACGAGATCCGCGACGACCACCTGCCGCTGAACGAGATCGCCCGCATTCCGACGATCGACATCGTCGATTTCGATTACCCTCGAGTCGGCGCCCGCGAATCGTACTGGCACACCGAGGCGGACGTGCCGGAGAACTGCTCGGCCGATTCGCTCGGCAAGGTCGGCCGAACGCTGCTTCACTGGCTGGCTCGACAGCGCTGAGCGATCGAGGCTCGGCCGCGCGAACGCATCGAGGAGACGACGTGACGAACCTGCTGGTCGGCGCGGTGATCGTGATCGGAGCCTGCTTGGCCCTGTGGCTCCACCATCGCCGTCGCGATCGGTTGGCGGACGGGACCGACGATGCTGCGGAGCGGCGGTTTCTGGTCGAGCAGTACGCGCGGCGAAGCATCGCGACGACGCTGATCGGTCTCGTCGGCCTGGCGGTGATGGGGATCGAGGCGAGTCGCGTGCCGCTGCTCGATGCGCTGATTCTCGCCGCGATGTTCCTGCTGCTGGCGACGATCCCGATCTTCGCGCTGCTCGACCTTCGAGCGACTCGGCGGCATTTCAAGCGGCATGACGAAGGGGTCCGGCATGCGACGCGCGGGCTGATCGACGAACTGAAGCGGATCGAGCAAGCGGCGCTCGAGCGGCGCCGCGGCGAACGGACCGGCGACGGCAGCAGTACGGCGACCGGAGAAGGGGACTCCCAGGAATCGTCGAGGGCGCGCCAGCCGAGCGAGTGACGACGGCAAGGCTGGCGATGGGATACGGCGATTGCCGAAGCCGCGAGCGGCGGGACGATCGAGAGTCGGACGTTCGAGCGGCTACAGCTCGAGTTGTCGCATCTGTTCGGCAATCCACCCTTCGAGCTCGTCGAAGTCGACCGGCGGGAGCTTGCAGAGGTCGGGGCGGAGTCGCTGGGCATCCTTCAGATAGACGTGCCGCACCTCGGACTGGCTCTTCTCGGTATTCCAGTGGATCAGGATCCGGATGCAGCGGCCGAGCGAGCCGGGGACACTGATCTCGTAGGAGCAGAGCAGCGGGACGTCGAGCCACCCCAACTGTCGAGCGGCGAGTGCCGGGAACTCGGCGTCGAGATCCTTGGTGACCGTAAACGACGCGCAGCCGACATCCTCGCGGTCGATGCCGTTGGCGCGAATCATCAGAGCCAGCAACTGTCGCGTCGCCTGCAGGATCTGAGCGCGATCGTTCGCCTCGACCGTCGTCGCGCCGCGGACTCCGCGACACATCATCGTCCCCATGGCCCGTTCCGTCCCCCTCGAACGCCAGTGACTCGAACCCGCGAGGAGGTTCGCGGTCCGAAGCCGACCAGGATCCCGCCCCCGGCCGCTCTTCACAAGGGCAGAGTCGCCGTTCTGCCGTCGTGCTGTCGTCGTGCGACCGCCCCCGGTCGCACCG
>DMPQ01000287.1 GCA_003455945.1 Planctomycetaceae bacterium | reverse complement strand
CGTGGCCGAGGCATGGTTTCGTGCCGACACCGAAATCGCTTCGCAGCGTGAACGGTGTCGACGTCAACCCGACCTCGGGCTCGGAGAGCCCGGGGCCACGTGGGTGCGACCTCGGTCGGAGCGTCTTTCGAATCCGGGCACGGGGGCCCCCTTGCTGACGCGGCGGGCTGGCGAGGCACGGAGGAAGGTCACTAAGGACCCCTGCGCTTTGCGCTACGGGCTGGGAGGGCGCGGAGAGACCGCGAACGCTGCCCCCCGGGCGCCTTCGCCGGCTCAGTCGCACAGGCGTCTCATCCACCCTTCGACGCCGTCGATGCGGCGGACTTCCATCAGCCGGGCGACTCCCCAGCAGACTGCCAAGCCGACGATCGCCAGCGGTACCGCCGTCTCGATCGGCAACGCCTTGCGCCACAGCGCCGTCGGTTCCATCCCCTGCAGCGCCGTCCAGATCCACAACGGCCAAATGTGGAGCAGATGGTGCAGCAGATAGATCGACAGCGAGCGGCGACTGAAGGTGCCGAAGAACTCGCCGATCCGAGGTCCGAGCGACCAGCGACGATTCCGATCGAGCCAGCGGTGACCGAGCGAGAACGTCGTCAGACAGACACCGAAGGTCCGCAGTACGTACGTCAGCGACGGCGGAAACATCGTCCAGCGACTCGGCAACCAGCGCTCGCTTTCGAGTCCTGTCGCGGTCAGCGCCCCCGGCACGAACGAAAGCAGGAGCAGCGTCCCGCCGAGCAGCGCCGCGCCGCGCCAGCGAGGCAACTCGTCGGGGGGCGGCGCGAAGACGCGCTGCGCCGTCAGGAATCCGGCCAGCGGATACGCGACCCAAGGGAAGATCGGAAAGTAACCGTTCGCCAGAAAGCCGAGCAGCACATCGGTGACGTTCGGATCGTAGTCGTAACTGCCGTCGTTCCAGTAGCTCGCATAGTCGGACTCGAGCCTCAGGACCGGCCCCAGGAACAACGCCAAGCCGATCGCCGTCAGCACCACCGGCTCGGGAAGCTTCCGCGCGACGTTCAGCCCCAACGTCGCGACTCCGATGAACGTCAGCACGTCCCAGTTGAAGGTGTCCTGAGGCAACCAGACGAGGACGTTGAAGACGAACCCCAAGAAGAACAGGAACAACCCTCGGCGGATCGTGGCGAGCGAGATCGCGTCGTCGCTCGCGCCGCGCCGCTCGCGCGAATCGAGCCACAGGCGGTAGCTGATCCCCGAGAGGAACGCGAACATCGGCGCACCGAAACCGGCGAACGCCCACGTCTTGCCCGACAGGTTCTCCGAAAAATGGACCAACACCATCAGGACGATCGCGAACGTTCTCAGGATGTCGATCGACGGGTAGCGCATCGGGTCAGCTTCCGCTTCCGCTGCGGCCGAGCAGCTCGACTGTCGCCATCGCCGTCTGAGCCAACAGGAGCAGGATGATGACCCACTCGAGCGCGTTGCTCGAGCGAGTCATCNNCGCTGGCCGCATCCTTCATAGACCCGCTCGAACAGCTCCAGCTGCTCCGCCAGCACCTCGACCCGATGCTCGACACGCAGCCGTTCGCGCATCCGCTCGGCCAACTGCTCCGCGGCGGTCGGAGGATGAGCCGAGGGGCCGGTCAGGTACGGGTCGAGACGAGCGAGTTCGGCGCGCATCGCCACCGTCTCGCGAAACCGCTCTCCCAGACGCCGGCGCTCGGCGAGCGAACGATCATCCGCCTCGAAGGCCTTGCCCGAGTCGGCTTCCAGCTCGCTCCAACGCTCCCCCAACCGCGTCTCGATCGCCGACAACCGCGACTCGTGGCGAACGAACTCGATCGCCCCTGTCGCGATCCGCGCCAGTCGCTCCCGTTCGCTCCGGATCGCGATCCGGCGATGCGTCCAAGCGATCTCGGTTCCGTACAGCGTCAGTCGCCGGACCGGCTCGCTTGCCTCGCCCCCTTCGACCCACAGCATCGCCGCAGCGAACGGATCGCCGAGAGACGAACCGGTCGTCACCGTCGCCTCGCTCGACGACGACGACAGAGGCAGCTCCGCCGGAATCAGCAGCAATTCGACATCGTACGCCTCGTCCGATTCGACGGTGATCGCCGCCGCAGCCAGCAGCGGAGCCGAACGCCAGACGACGTTCGCGGTCCCTGCGTTGGCGCTGACGAACCTCAAACGAAAGCGAAGCGTTTCCGGCGGGAGCCCGGTCGGCGTCGGTCGACGGCCGTGCTGAAGATCGATCCAGGAGTTCATCGTTCCAAGCATCATCACGGTTGACTCACCAGGTCCGAAACGAGCGAAGCGATCCAACCCGCGACGTACTCGGCCGAGTCGAGTACGCCGTTGAGGGTCGAATCGAACAGATAATCGCCGACGACGAACAGACGCGGATGTTCGATCGGCTCCGGGCGATGTCGGAGGTCGAGCGACTGCGGCTGCTCGCCTCCCGGCAACGCATTCACGGCGCCGATCCAGCGATGCACGCGTCCTTCGAGCAGATGGTGCGACCCGTCGGGCCAGTCGCTGGGCAACGAAGCGAGTGCCGCCGCGATCAGCTCCTGATCCGATGCATCGACTCGCGTCAGCGCAGCGTCTCCTCCCAGGAGCCAACCGAGCACGCCGTAACGCGATTCGGGAATGCGAGACGACTCGTCGTACAGGCAACAGCCGCCGAACGCCTCGAGCATGCAGTACGAATCGAGCAGCCGACCGCTCCAGAACGGCCGGTCGAACAGCAGCGTGATCCGCAGGTAGTGCGCGGGGTGATCGTACCGGGCGCGATGAGTCCGCATCGCGGACGCCAGTCGCTCGCCGCGGAACTCGACCTCGCCGAGCGCATCGTGCGGCAGCGCAACGACGATCGCATCGAACGACTCGCGCCGAGTCGATCCGTTCGCGACGTACTCCAGCAGCGGGCGCCCCGAGTCGGTGCCGATCGCGGTTACCGGAGTCTCGAGACGGATTCGCGCCGCCAGACGCAAGGCAAGTTCGTCGATCAGACGACGATTCCCGCCGACGATGCCGTACAGACGCAGATAGGCGCCGTCGTTCATCAGATAGTTCTGCAGGCCGTACGTGATCGAAGTCCGCGACGGCTCGGTCGCCAGATCGCTGTGGATCATCGTTTCGACATATCGCCGCCCTGCTCCGGTCAGTTCCCGATCGAGCAGCCGCGCGAACTCGCCGGCGCGATCGGCCGGACCGTCGATGCCGCGCTCGTCCGCCGCGTAGAACTCAGGAGGCGGANNCCCGCCGATCGAACTCCCGCACCTCGGCCGCCGCGCTCTCGCCCAGACGAGCCGCCAGGTCGTCGAGCGACGCGATCGTCCCTTCGCGCAGCACGACCGCCGAGCCGCCCATCGTCGAGATCGGCAAGCCGAGCGAGACGATCAGCTCGCGGAGCGGATCCTCGCCGGCCGGCGAGTAGTCGTAGAACTCCGCCGCCCCCGCCTCGTACGATACCGGCGCCTTCGAAAAGGTCGGCGTCAGGATCTTTCCGCCGACGCGCGAGCTCTTCTCGAACAGCTCGATCGACACCGATTCGCCGCAGAGTCCTTCGAGCAGATAGGCGGTCAGCAGCCCTCCCGGACCGGCTCCGACTATTCCGATCCGTTGGCGCGACATGACTTCCGAAGACTCCGTTCGATCAAGACACTGGAGGAGAGACCTTATACGGAAGCGAGGCGATCGAGGAATCGCGCGATGCGGGGGATTTTCGCGAAAGGCGTGCGATTTCTCGGCTCCCCTCGGCACCTAGACGACCTCGCGAACGCCTCTCGGTCGCGTCTCGTCGGTGCGGCGACGGCGCCCGCTCACCAGGTCCTGCGAGCGACTTCGGCGGCGTCGTGGTAGAACCAGAGGGGCATCGCGACCGTCGCTCGCCCCCCCCTTACCTCACTCCTCGTCGTCGAGAACCCGCGACATGCTGCGCTCGTTTCTGGCCGTGATCCTCCCCTTCGTCCCGTTCCTCGGCTTCGTCTCGACCGCTACGGCTCAGCCCCATCGAGTCCTGCTGCAGGGGAACGACCGCTTGGCGATCGTCGCTCCCGACGGCTCGATCGAGTGGGAGATGCCTTGGGGAGGGATCCACGATGTTCATCGCCTGGAGAACGGCCACCTGCTCGTGCAGCAGGGGAGTGCGACGATCGCCGAAATCGATCCGGCGACCAAGCAGGTCGTCTGGAGTTACGACGCGGCACGTTCGAACGGCAACGAAGGGAAGCGAGTNNTTATAAGCGAGTCGAGGTGCATGCGTTCCAGCCGCTGGCCGACGGCGGGCTGATGATCGCCGAGTCGGGACCGGCTCGGATCATCGAGATCGATCGCGACGGGACGCTCCGCAAGGAGATTCGGCTGACGGTCGACCACCCCGATCCGCACACCGACACGCGCCTGGTCCGAAAGCTCGCCGACGGCAACTACCTGGTCTGTCACGAGGCGGATGGAGTCGTTCGCGAGTATGACGGCGAAAGCGGCAAGGTGGTCTGGAGTTTCGAGGTGCCGCTGTTCGGCGAGGAACCGCGCGGCGGTCACGGTCCCGAGGCGTACGGCAACAAGCTCTTCTCGGCGGTCCGTCTGGCCGACGGCAACACGCTGATCGGAACCGGCAACGGACACGGCNNCCGGCATCGTGCTCGCTTGGGTGACGACGATCGAGGTGCTGGCGAACGGTCACTGGATGATCGGCAACTGTCACGCCGGCCCGGGCCAGCCGCTACTGATCGAGTACGACCCGTCGAGCGGCAAGGTGATCTGGACCTTCGACCGCTACGACGATTTCGGCAACTCGGTCTCGAACTCGCTGCTGCTCGACCTCCCCGAGCCCTCGCGCCGCTGAACCGGCCGGAAGTGAGGCACGGAGGCGCTGAGAGCACACAAAGGGGACGGAGGCACTGGCCGGAANNTTTTCTCACGGAGACGCTGAGGCCTCGGAGACACGGGTTGCATTTTTTTCTGACGAAGAACTCTCGGTGCCTCATCCGCCCCAGTGCCTCCGTGAGAAAAAATCCGAGCAGTGCCTCCGTTCACTCAGTGTCTCACTCAGCGCCCCTGCGCCTCTGCCTCGTCCACTCTTTCGTGTTAAATAGAACGTCTCTCGGCTGACGAGCACGCATCGGGAGTCTCGAGAACGATGGACGGGGAATCCGAAGACCGGACCACGGTCGCGATGACCGCCGACGCGTCGACCTTTCCGGACAGTAGTTCGACCGAACCATCAGCTCCGCGCCGTCTCGGCAAGTTCCGCATCGACGGCGTGCTCGGCCGCGGCGGGATGGGCGAGGTGTACGACGCCTACCAGGACGACGTCGGTCGTCGCGTCGCGCTGAAGATTCCGCGTCTGCCGACCGACGAGGCGATCCGGCGGTTCGACTGGGAGACGCGGATCCTGGCGCAGTTCTCTCACCCCGCGATCGCGACTCTCTACGAGCACGGTACGCTCTTCACGTCGGAAGGGGATCGACGCTACGCGGCGATGGAGTTGGTCGAGGGGGCCGACCTGCTGTCGTTCCGCGACGAGCGGCGCCTCGACACGCGCGCCGTCGTCGAGCTGGTCGCGCGGATCGCCGAAGGGGTCGCTCAGGCGCATCGCAAGGGAGTGGTCCATCGCGATCTGAAGCCGGCGAACATCCTGATCACGACGGCGGGCGCCCCGAAGATCCTCGATTTCGGAGTCGCTCGATTCACCGAAGGGCGTCCCGACGAGCTCGAGACGATGGCCGGTTCGGTCGTCGGCACCGTCGCCTACATGAGTCCGGAGCAGGCGACCGGCCTTTCGCCGACCGCCGCGAGCGACATCTTTTCGCTCGGATTGGTGCTCGCCGAAATGCTCTCGGGGCGCCGCCTGCTCGATGAACGGAGTGTCGTCGAGATCCTGGAGGTGTTGCGCGAGTCGGATCTGGTCCGCCGCGCTTCGGAACGTCTCGCCGGTCGTTTCCCGAAAGCCTGTCTGTCGATGCTCCGTTCCGATCCGGTCGACCGCCCGACCGCTCGCCAAGTCAGCGCCGCTCTGGTCGGTCTGTCATAGGACGTCTGACGCGGGCCCGGCCACCGTCGTGCGACCGACCTCGGTCGCAGCGCGTTGTCGTAGTGCGACCAACCCCGGTCGCAGGCGTTTTCCGATTGAGGTCACAGAGAGCCCCTGCGCTTAGCGCTTCGGGCTGGGAGACACGGTCGGCAC
>DMPQ01000038.1 GCA_003455945.1 Planctomycetaceae bacterium | reverse complement strand
TCGTGCGACCGACCCCGGTCGCACTGAATGGACGTCGCCCCTGCGTAGCCCCGGCTCGTCCCGAGCCGAGGGGCTGACTAGGACACCGATCGAACCTTCCGGATTCGAGAACTAGACGGTGTCTCACGGCCGCGCGTCGGGGACGACGCGGGCCCACGCCGGGGGCGACGCCGCTCACTCGAGCCCGTCTCAGCTCGTGCTGCGCTGCAGGCGCCCCAGGCGGATCACGCCGATCAGAAAGCCGACCGCTCCGATACCGAGCAGCACGCTCCAGGGAACCAGCGCTTCGGCCCACGTGAACTCGCGCCAGACCGCTCCCTCGAGCGCCAGCACGCCCCACTTCACCGGACTCAGATGACTCGCCGTCTGCATCCAGCCGGGGAGAAAGGCGAGCGGCACCATGCCCCCGCCGAACATCGCCATCAGCACGTTCGCTCCCCACCCGGCGCCTCCGACCGCTTCTTCGGTCCGGCCGATCGTCGACATCGCCATCATCACGCCGACGAAACCGAACGCCGTCGCGCCGACGGCGACCGCCAGCTGCAGCGGATCCTTGGGGCGCATCCCGAGGCCGATGCCGATCGTCAGCAGCAGCCCCATCACCGCGACCGCCATGATCCAGCAAGCGAGCGCCTTGCCGCCGAGCAGTTCCCGACCGCCGAGCGGAGCGACCTGCAGACGCACCAGCGTGCCGCGAGTCCGTTCGCGGACCAGCGAGACGGCAAAGGTCGCGGTGCAACCGAGGACCGCCCAGAGACTTGCCGCCGGAATGCTCAGGTCCCAGCCGCTCCGCAACCGATCGGCGGTCGATGAGGGGCGAGTCAGCGGAAGCGGACGAATGTCGAGCAGCCGGAACTGGGGGCCGGCCTGATCGGTCGATTCGGTCGCCGTTCCCTCCTCTGCGGCTCGGTCCGCTTCCAGGCGATCGGCGACGACTCCGAGACTGCCGTACATCGCCTCGAGCGCCAGACGCGTCGGCATCGACAGCCCCTCCGACTCGCGCAGCGATCGGCGCGAACGATCGAGCAACGGTCTCAGCCGATCCGGGTCGGCGAACGCGCCGAACGTCGTCTCGCCCGCCGCCTGCAGCAGCACTCCCTGAAGCATTCCCGCTTCGGCCGCGCGACTCGGATCGACCGCCGTTTCGACGACCGGCGGCGCCCCGCCGCCGAAGAGCGCCTGGGAGTCGCCGAAGCCGTCGGGAATCAGGATCGCTCCCGCTCGTGCGCCGCGCCGCACCTGAGCGAGCGCCGTCGGTCGGTCGGTCTCGACCAGGTCGATCGCTTGGTTTCCGGCGCGAATCCGCTCGACGAACTCGGCGGACCGCTCGGAGCGATCCTCGTCGACGATCGCCAGCGACAACCGCATCTCGCGTTTGCCGAGCCCGCCGTTGATCGCGCCGAAGAAGAGCCCCATCGCGATCGGCAGCCCGGCCATGAAGAAGAGCCCCGCGCGATCGCGAAGCGCCAGTCTCAGGTCCTTCAGCGCCAGCAGCCACATTCCCCGCACGTCGCTACTCCTCGTTTCGTTCGGTCGGTCGTTCGCGCTCGGATCGCCCGATCCATGCGTTTCGCGTCGGTCGGCGAGTTGACGGAGAGGCGCACGTCGCGCCTCGGCTCGATCCCCTCGCGCTCTCGCCGATCGTCGCTCAGTCGCGAAGCGTTCGACCGGTCAGGTTCAGAAAGACGGTCTCGAGATCGGCCGGGCGCATCTCGATCGCGGCAAACCGATGCGCTCCGTCGAGCAGTTCGCGGAGCGTGTCGAGCGGCCGTTCGGTCACGACGCTCAGTCGTTCGTCCCGCAGCTCGCCGGGACCGTTCCAGACGGCGGGCAGCCCCGCTTCGAATCGCGCCTCGATCCGCAACCCGCCGCCATGCCGTCGCACCAGCTCGTTCGTCCGATCGATCTCCAGGATCTTCCCGCGGTCCATGATCCCGACCCGATCGCACAGCTTCGACGCCTCTTCCATGTAGTGCGTCGTCAGGAATNNGTCGGCTCGTCGAGCAGCACGATCTTCGGGTCGTGGACCATCGCGACCGCCAGATTCAGACGTCGCTTCATTCCTCCCGAGAACGAACCGACTCGGTGCCTTCGCCGGTCCTGCAGTTCGGCCAGCTCCAGTCCCCACGCCACCCGCTCCCGCCGAACCGCCCCCGAGAGTCCGTAGATGCCGGCGAAGAACTCGAGATTCTCTTCGGCCGTCAGTTCGTCGTAGAGCGCGAGAGACTGCGGCGCGATGCCGATCGTCCGTCGAACGTCGGGATCGGTCGGCGCTCCATGCCCCTCGATCGCGATCGTTCCGGCATCGGGAGCGAGCAGCCCGACGAGCATCGACAACGTCGTCGTCTTGCCGGCTCCATTGGGCCCGAGCAGCCCGAACGCTTCCCCCGCCTCGATCGACAGGTCGAGATGGTCGACCGCGACCCGGTCGCCGTAGCGTTTGACCAGTCCGCAAGCCGAGATGATCGCCGCCATGAAAGGATCCTCGATGAGAACCGAGCACCGTCGCTGAGGGGTCGTCGATGGCGTGCCTCGTGAGCCGCCGATCGACCGGAAGCACCTCGGACGCAACTTGCCTGATCGTCATCGAACGATCGGCGATCGACCATTGGGGTTCGCCGAACCGGGCGGAATATTGTCCCCCGCTCCGTGTCACCGCAAGACGTGCGAACCCGCCGAATCCGCCAGCCCGCCGCGTCAGCANNCGTTCGGCAGCGACACGAAACCTCGCCTCGGCCACGGAGTGGCCGGGCCCACGTGAACGGCGTCGCCCCGGCGTGGGCCCGCGTCGTCCCCGACGCGCGGCCGTGCGACACCGATGGTTCTTAATGTCGGAAGGTTCGATCCGTGTCTCAGCCGCACTCCCTCAGCTCGGGACGAGCCCGAGGTCGGGTTCGCTTTGACTCCGTTCGCGCAACGGCGCTGGTACGGCAGCGACACGAAACCTCGCCTCGGCCACGGAGTGGCCGGGCCCACGCAGGGGCCCTCCGCGCCTCGGNNGCGAACTTCGGCTCGGGACTCCGTCGGAGTGTCGTCGGCGATGCGCGATTCGCGGGCGAGGCCGCAAGCCGCTCAGCGATACTGGTAGTTCAGATACTGAGTCGGGTACTGGCCCGGGAGACCGTAGGCGGTGTTCCAGCCGCCGAGCCAGTTCGGAGCGTAGACGCCTCCCATCATCATCGGCGAGCCCATCGGGCGCGACAGCGAGATGCCGTAGAACTTCCG
>DMPQ01000155.1 GCA_003455945.1 Planctomycetaceae bacterium | reverse complement strand
CCTTGCTGACGCTGCGGGCTGGAAGGCGCGGGGTTGTCGTACGACGCGTTACCGCATCTGAGCCTTGACGTTCGGGTCGGCCAGGACGACGAGGGCCCAGATGCCGAACGGCAGGCCGAGGCCGCACAACGGGGACGTGCAGCAGGGAATGACGGCGAGGATCGCGGTGAACATCGCCAGCCCGCGCCCCTTCTGGCGCAGGAACGAGATGCTGCCGAGCGAGACGATCAGACTCCCGACCGGCTGGAAGGCTAGCCAGGCGAGCATGCCGTAGTAGCCGATGTAGAAGCCGACCTTCTCTTCTTCTCCCATCGCCTGCCGCTGCGCCTCGAGCTCCGGATTCATCTGCAGACCGATCAGCGTCAGGATGAAGTAGCCGGTCCCGAACAGGACGCCGAAGATCCCGACCACCAGCAGCGCGATGCCGACCGGCATCAGCTTGCCGCGAGCCGCTTGAGGCCCTCCCGCGTAGGTCGGAGCGTTCATCGGCGACGAATAGGGATTGTGACTCGGTTGAAACGACATCGCGATTTCGCTCCGCGGACAAGGCTTCAGAAGTCGGCTCGACAAGGTTCGGTTCGAGAGTCTAACGAACCTGACGTGACTTCGGCCACGGGAACGAGTCGACTCGGAGGGGAAGAGGCACGGAGGCGCTGAGAGACACTGGGTGGACGGAGGCACTGGACGGAATTTCTATCACGGAGTCGCCGAGGCCTCGGAGGCACGGGTCGGAGTTTCTTTTTGTCGAAGAACTCCCAGTGCCTCATCCGCCCCAGTGCCTCCGCGAGAGAATTCCGAGCAGTGCCTCCGTCCCCACCGTGTCTCACTCAGCCTCTCCGTGACTCGGACCGAACGACACGCCGAACCGGATGACGGCCGGAGCGGCATCGGCGTCGACCGGTTCGATGATCACTCTCAGCCGTTCGCTTTCCGAGTCGAACGAAACCGGTCGCTCCAGGACGAACGCGCCGTCCATCGTCGTCCCCAGCGGCGCATCGGCGAACGGGATCCATGCGTTCGACCGGTCGTCGTCGATCGCGTACTGCGGCGCCGACGTGGAACGGCTCCATTCGTTCGAGGCGGCGAACCGGATCGGCAACTCTTCGAGCGTCGTTCCTTCCGTCGAGACGCGCTGCAGGACGACTCCGCGAATCGCGGCTCGACCGTCCGACGCGCGGCGCCCCGGTCCGCGATGCGGTAGCGACGCCTGAGACAGAAGCTCGATCCTCACCGCCGCAAGTTCGCGACCGGCTGCCGGAATCAGATCGAACACGAGCGTCGGATCGTCCGTCGGAATCGCTTCCAGGTGCTGCAGCATCCCGTCGGTCGCCTCCCAAGTCGAACCGTCCGACGCGACGGCTCGTGCCGCTTCGACCGCGTACCACTGAGGATCGCGTTGCCGGGCGATCCGTTCGACGAGTCCCAGTCGTTCCGCCAACTCGTCGGCCAGGATCCGATCGTATTGCCGATCGTGGTCATCGGCGTCGAAGGTCGGATCGAATCGCCCGACGAAGACGGCAACGCGCGACAACGCCGACTCGGCTCGCACGCGTTCCTCACGTTCGATCGATCCGAGCGCATCGATCAGCAGTGCCGTCACGGACCAGGGGGAAGTCGAATCGAACTCGGCCGACAGTGCCGTACGCATCGCGTCGTCGTAACGGGCGCGCCGAGCGGCGACGAAAGCGGCGGTGCGGACGAAGTAATGTCGATACGGGGAGTCCTTGCCGAGTTCGACCGCACGATCGGCAAGCATCGCGACTCGCTGGGCAAACTCGTCATCCGGGTACGGTCTCAGCGACGCGAGCTTCGCGACTCGCTCCGCGACCTCGGGCGTTTCGGTCGCCTCGAACCGCTCGACCGAATCGCGACGGAGCGTTTCGTAGTCCTGAGTCCGCCCGACCATCAGCAGGAGAGAAGCTCCCTTGAGCCGCAGGAGCACATCGTCGGGGTCCGTCCGGATCGCCGCGAGCATCGCCTCGGCCGCTCCCGTCCGATCCCCCGCTCGCCAACGAGCCAGCGCCTCAGCCGATCGGACGCCCCCCGCGCCGACTCCGGCCGAGCCGTGTCCGCTCGCCAGCAACGCCGCCATCGCCGCGGCCATTCCCTTCGTCTCGTCGACGCGTCGAGCCGAGACGTAGGCGCGAAGCAATCGATCGAGTTCGTCGCGGGGCGAACCGATCACTTCGTCGCGCGCGACCGGCGAACCTGTCTCCTGGTCCAATCGCTGCTGCAGGTCGTCAGCCAGCTGCACGAGTGCCTTGGGGAGCTTGCTTCGATCGACTTCGGTCTCGAGCAGTTCGGCCGAAGTGCGGAGGTTGCCCAGCCGATACTCGACCGCCGCCGCCAGCAGCGCCAAATCGACGACGGCGGGATACTCGGCGCGCTGCCGATCGATGGCGGTTCTCAGTCGACGCGGATCGGTCCCGATCGCGGTGGACAGCATCAGGCATTGCGAGCGAGTCAGACTGCCGACACGCGGATCGCCGAGCAACCGCTCGATGTCGCGCGACGCCGCTCGGATCAGCTCCTGACGCCGCTCGTCCGACAGCGGGTGACCTTCGAGCAGCAATTGCGAAGCGACCGTCAGATGAAGCTTGGTGCAGAGCAGGTCGGCTGCCGGGAACGTGCACGCGAGGCCGGTTCCCTGATCGAGCCAACGTTCGTGGCGTTCGAGCGAGCGGAAACCCGGCTTGAAGAGCGAGCGGACGTAGAGCCCTTGCGTGTAGGTCAGCAACAGCGGTTCGACCGTCCCGGTCCGGACCGAAAGTGCCGCTGCCGACTCGAGCCCTCGGTCGGTTCCGAGCAGGCCCGAGCTGAGCGTCGCGAAGAGTTCGCGAGCCGACAGCAGATAAGGGAGCGACGCCGACAGGTCGGTCCGATTGGCCGACACGAGCGACAGATGCTCGGGGAGCGTCAGAAGCGCCTGGCGCTGCACCTGCTGAGCCTGTTGCATGTCTCCTTCCATGACGGCCATGAAGAGACGATCGAAGAGCTCGGCCAGTCGGAAATTCGTCCGCATGATCCGGACCAACCGCTCGGCGGTGTCGGGATCAAAACGTTCGCGGAGTTCGGCTTCGTACCGATCGGGAAAGTCGAAGTCCCGTCGCCGCATCGCGATCGATCCGCGACATTCGACGATCGCCGGATCATCGGGAAAGAGAGCAGCGGTGATCGCCATCTCGCGCTCGGCGAGATCGAGATCGCCGACATAAGCGAGCGTCTGGCAGCGGATGACTCGAAGCAGCCGATGGTTCGGATCGGCAACCAGCCCCTCGTCCAGAATCCGGAGCGCCCGGTTCACGTCATCCGTCAGCTGCACCCGAGCGAGCGCCACGTCGCCGGGACCGAGCTGCCCGGACGCGAGCGAAGCTTCGATCGTCCGGCGTCGATCGGCCGAGTCCCCTTCCAGCTGCCGATTGATCATCGCACCGTACAGACGGACGCGCGGCGCAAGCGGCCCGAGACGATCGACTCGGGCGAGGAGCGTCTCGAGTTCCCGAGTCGCCTGGTCGTACCGCGCCAGAGCGAAGTTCGCGAGCATCCGTTCGATCGCCGCGAGATCGTGGTGGCCGTCGTCGAGCGTCTCGAGTTCGTCGGCCACG
>DMPQ01000031.1 GCA_003455945.1 Planctomycetaceae bacterium | reverse complement strand
CCTCGGTCAGCGTCGTCGCATCGCCGATGGCGAAGGGGACGTTGAGGATTCGCGCCAGGGTCCGAGCGAGCAGCGTCTTGCCCGAGCCGGTGGGGCCGATCAGGAGGATGTTCGACTTGTCGATCTCGACGTCGCTCCCCTCCCACGATGCCGTCAGTCGCTTGTAGTGATTGTGGACCGCGACGGCGAGCACCTTCTTGGCGAAGGGCTGGCCGATGACGTACTCGTCCAGCTTGCCGACGATGTCGCGCGGCGTCGGGATCTTGTTGAACAGCTTCTTGGTCGGGCTGTGCCGCCGCTGTTCCTGTTCCAGAATCGATTCGCAGAGCTCGACGCACTCGCCGCAGATATAGACGTCGCCGGGGCCCTCGACGAGCGGCCCGACGTCGCGATAGCTCTTGCGACAGAAGGAACAGAACGCGTTCTTCTTGGTGGCACCCGTCCGACGCGTGTTGCCAGAGTCGTTACCCGCGGGCATGCAGCACTCCTTTATCGCTGTTCGAAGAACCCATCCCAGGTGCAACTCGAAACACCGTTCGACGCGCTCGGGCGTCGTCCGGCTAGTGGGTACTTCCCTGCCCGCTATCCTCGAGCCGTTTCACAGATCGTATTGTCGCCGCCGAGGTCCGCCGATCTGCACTCGACCGGGGCGTTGCGGCGCCACGCACACAGCCAAATCAGTTCGCAGGACCGGTCCACGACCGCCCGTCCGCATCCCTTGCGGAGTCGGTTTCCCCGACCGGATCGTCTCGGTCTGCCGACTCGTTCGAGTCGGGCCGAAGGACCGCGGGGAGTTGTCCGAGAGATCGGGTTCGATCGACCGACGGAGCGTGCCGCTCCTTCACCAGGGTCGCGATCGCCGATCGGACCTTGAGGAATTCGTCCTGACCGATCGTACCTTCACGAGCCAGGTCCCTGAACTGCTCGAGATGTTCCACCTCGCTCCGATCCGGCGCCCCCAACAGGCGATCGCGGAGCCAGGCGACGGCGTAGACGAGCACCGCCACCAGGGCGAGAACCGACGCGACCCCGACGACGATCCGCACTTCGGGAATCCCGAAGACCGAGTTCGCGGCGACCAACGACGGTTCGGAACGCATCGCGGACGAGGCTCTCGACGACCGAATCGGTGCGAGCGGGCGAGCAATCGGCGTTCGCGCCGAACGACTCGTCTCGACCGACTCTTCCCTCGCGCCTCATTATGCACCCCTCCGCGGTTCCGTCTACAATTCGTACCCTCCGGTACGCTTCCGCCGCCTCGGAGGTTTGCCGTCATTCGGCTCGCTTCCCGAAATCGGACTGAAGTTCGGAGTCCTCTCGATGAACGATCTGCTGTCGCGCCTGTTGGACACCCGGCTGATCGCCGTGCTGCGGACCGATTCGGGGGAAGCGCTGCTCGAGACCGCCGAAGCGCTGCTCGAAGGGGGAGTCGAGGCGATCGAGGTGACGTTCACGGTCCCCAAGGCGCCGCAGATCATCGAACAGGTCGCCGATCGACTCGGCGATCGGATCTGTCTGGGAGCCGGCACGGTACTCGACCCCGAAACGGCTCGGATCGCCATCCTGGCCGGAGCCCGGTATGTCGTCAGTCCGCATACCGACGAACGGATCATCGAACTCTGCCGACGCTATTCGGTCCCGGTAATGGCCGGCGCCCTGACGCCGACCGAGACGGTTCGCGCGTGGCAGGCCGGCGCCGACGTCGTCAAGATCTTCCCCGCCGACACCTTCGGCCCCGCCTACCTCAAGGCGCTCAAGGGCCCGCTCCCCCAGGTCCGCCTGATGCCGACGGGTGGAGTCACCGTGGCGACGGCCAAGGCGTTTCTCGACGCCGGCGCCTGTGCGCTTGGCGCCGGCAGCTCCCTGGTCGAGAAGAGCTGGATCGAACGACGCGACCGAGACGCCATCGTGCGCCGCGCTCGCGAGTTTCGAGCGGCGATCGATTGAGTCGCGGGAAAGGACCATCCGGTCGCGTCGTCCAGCGGTCCGAACGCCGACTCGGCAGCGCTGATCATCGATCGATGGGGGGACGACGATGAGACGTCGCGAACGAGCGATCTTCCGCTGTCCCCACTGCGGTGCGCTGACTCGAATCGACCGCTCGCTCGTCGGTCGCTCCGGGCCGTGCGCCGACTGCGGCCGAGAGGTCACGATCGATCGCGATTCGCTCGTCGAGCCCTCGGAACCGGCGGGAGCGGCCGGCGACGATGCGAGCGCCGAGAGGCTCCCCTGGGAGATCGAATCGCATTTCCGAGTACCGCGAGACCGCTGGAAGGGACCGTTGCTCGCGATCGCGATCGCACTCGGCCTGACGGTCGGCTTGGCGGTCGGCGGTTGGTTCGTGTTGGCCGTCCTGCTGCCGGCTCTCGAACTCGATACGGAAGGGGAGCGACGCCTGCAGGATCGAGCCCGGCTGGAACGAGTCCTCGCAGCGCTGGCGCAATATCACGCCGATCACGGCACTTACCCGCCGGCGGTCGTCCGCGATCCGAACGGCCGACCGCTCTACGGTTGGCGCGCCTTGCTGATCCCTTATCTGGATGACGCCGGGAGTTTCGCCGACTACGACTACTCTCTCCCCTGGGATGCCCCCGAAAATCTCCGCTTCCAGACCCTCCCGATGCCGGCCTTTCAGCCGAGTCCGCCGTCGCTGGGGGCCGATCTGCACCACACCGGATTCATGGTCGTGGTCGGCGAACGAACGATGTTCCCTCCCGATGGCGCACGAGCCGCTTTCGATGCGATCGATGGGGCCGAGCGGACGGCGCTCGTCGTGCAGGTTCCCGATTCCGGAGTCCATTGGCTCGAACCGAAGGACCTCGATCGGAATGCCTTCATCGCCGGCCTTCCGAGTTCCACGGCGATCGGAACGGCGGCCGGCCCGAAANNTACCGATCTGTGGGTCGGAAGAGTCGACGGCCAAGTGGTGCGTGTCAGAGCCGACTCGGGAATGTCGGAGCTCGAACCGCTGTTCGATCGAGACGACGGCCGCTGAGGGACGCCGCGACGAGTTTCGCTGCGCTTGATGTTCGAGGCGGGGTATCGCGGGACTGCGGTCGACTGAGAGGTTTCGGTTGTCTGCGGGCCGCAACGTTCCGCGGTCCGATGTTTCGCCAGTCTCGCTGGCTTTCTCAGTTGCTCTCGTTCGGCTCTTCTCCCCGATCCGAACGTTCCGATCGGCTCAAGCCTTCATGGGACTCAGGCCGAAGGAACAACGGAACGCTGCGGCAGGGAGGTCGGAGCGTCGTTTCATCGGACTGCGCGGTGCACGGATGTCGTTCGGCCTGCGAATGTCGCTCGTTCTGATCGGCTGCGCAGCCGCTGCGGCGCCGGCTCAGGACGATCCGTACTTTCGCCGACCTCCGGTCGGGCAACCGGCCGCGCAGCCGGTCGAAGCATCTCCGGTCAGCTTCTTTCCGAAGCGTTCGTTCTCGATGCCGGTGACGGTTCACGATCGGGACGCTCTCGAACTTCGACTCTTCGTGTCGGCCNNAGGCAGAGCTGGAATCTGCACAGTCGGTCGCGTCCCGATGTCCGCTCGCTCTCGTTCGAGGCGCCTCAGGACGGCGAGTACTGGTTCGCGCTGCACACGATCACGTCGGCCAACGCATCGCAGGAGGCGCCGTTCGAGTTCGTTCCGGCGCTTCGCCTATTGATCGACTCGCAGCGCCCGGTGCTCGATGCCGAGGCGTTTCCGGGAGCGGGTGGAGGAGTCGGCATTCGCTATGCGGTGCGCGACTCGCATCTCGATCCGGCGACGATGACGCTCGAGTATCGAGCCAAGGTGGCGATCGGGCCTCAGGCTCGCTGGCTCCCGTTGACGGTGCCCCCTCCGGCTACTCCCGGCGAGGATCCGCTCCAGCGGACGATTCAGGTCTGGCCCGAGACGAGTCAGCGCGTGATCGAGGTCCGATTGTCCGTCGCGGATCGGGCCGGCAACGTGACGTCGATCGAACGCGAGGTGACGTTCCCTTGGGTCGCCGACGCCGGAGCGAATCGGAACCCGACCGGCGTCCCGGAAGCGGATGCCGGAACGACCACGCGTCAGGCTGCGGCTCAGGAGCTTCAAGGCCCTCGCAACGTTCCTTGGGTCGGAAACGGCGAAGGGGCGTTGCGAGGAGAGACGATTCGGGACGAGGGGGTTCGCCCAGCTCCCGTCGCCGGTCCGCCGGCACCTCCGCCCGGTTACGCCGGCTCGGATCGCAGCGGCTCGTGGGGGACCACCGTGCCTCGCACGGGGCCTGCTGCGACCTCGGATCCGGTGCCGCTTCCGCCGATCCCGCCGACGGAATCGTCCTCGATCGCGGATACCAGCGGGACCGGCTCCGTTCCCGCTCGGCCGGTCGCGGAGCGATTCTCGCCGACCCCTCCCGCTGCGACTCCGCCGGCGCCGAGTCCGCTGGAGCCTGCAGTCGAGGAATTGCCCCCTCCGCTCGACGAGCACGACGTCGCGACGCCGTCTCGGTCCGAAGGGCGAGGAGGATCGTCGTTCGAGTCGATCAATCACGGGAGTTCGCGTCCGAACGACTCGTTCCGCCCCGATGGAATGACTCAGCTGACCGGCGAGCGGCGCTTTCGTCTGGCCTACGACGTCGATTCGGTCGGTCGCGCCGGTGTCGCGAAGGTCCAGCTCTGGATCACCGAGGACGGTGGTACCTCCTGGCATCCGTCGACCGAGGATCCCGACTGCGAGAGTCCGATCGACGTCGAGTTGCCGGGGGAGGGGACGTTCGGCTTCCACCTGGTCGTGACGGCTCGCAACGGTCTGGCCGGGGAAGCACCGAGTCCGGGGCAAGAGGCGGATATGTGGGTGACGGTCGACCGGACCGTTCCCGAGGTACGACTGATCGAGGCGCCGCTGGGAAGCGGCGACGACCACGGTCGTGTTCTGATCCGCTGGGAAGCGAGCGACGAGCATCTGGGGAAGCGGCCGGTGACGCTGCAGTACGCCGAGACGCTCGACGGACCTTGGGAGACGTTTGCGGCGAGCCTGCCGAACACCGGTCACTACGCCTGGACGATCGTCCCGTCGCTGCCGCGGCGGCTGTATCTGCGAGTCGAAGTGAAGGATCGCGCCGGCAATCTCGGCCATGCCGTCTCGCCGTTGCCGATCGATCTCGGCTCTCTGGTCCCGCGCGGGACGCTCCGCGGCGTCGTCGGCAACTCCGGCGACGAGTGAGCGACAGGTTCTCGCTCGCGGAGCGGTCCTTGGCGTTCGCCAGTCGCGGAGCGATGACGAGAGCGTCAGAATACGCGATGC
>DMPQ01000232.1 GCA_003455945.1 Planctomycetaceae bacterium | reverse complement strand
GTGCCGCCGCCCATCGATCCTTCGCGAACCTGCGTGAACATCTGGGCAAAGCTGCGCGGAAGCTGCGCGAGAATGCCCGCCATGATGATCAGCGAGACACCGTTGCCGATCCCGCGGCTGGTGATCTGTTCGCCGAGCCACATCAGGAAGATGGTGCCGCCGGTCATGATCAGCACGGCGACGATCTGCCAGCCGAGCATCATGGTGCCGTCGGCGTTTTCGAACTCGTCGGCGATCAGGTTCGGACCGTCGTTGGGCGTCGGCATCAGGTAGTACCAGACGTACGCGACGCTCTGGACCAGGCAGAGGGCGACGGTCAGGTAGCGGGTGTACTCGTTGATCTTCTTGCGCCCCGCCTCACCTTCCTTCCGCAGCTCCATCAGCGGCGGATAGACGGTTCCGAGCAGCTGCAGAATGATCGACGCCGTGATGTACGGCATGATGCCCAGACCGAAGATCGTCGCCTTGTCGAGCTGACTGGCGCTGAAGACGGTCGCCTTGGCGATCAGCCCCGCGAGCCCGCCGGTGTTGGACTGGCTGAGGATCTGGATCTGGTTCGCGTCGACCATCGGCATCGGGATCAGGTAACCGACGCGATAGACCGCGAGCAGAAAGAGGGTCAGAAGGATCTTCTGCCGCAGTTCGGGAATGGTGAAGACGACGCGCAGCTTTTCGAGCATCTCGGCGATCCATCGAGAGGGTCACGGCACCGCCGGACGTCCCGAGGACCCCACGGCCGCCGGCGTATTCTGCCCGATTCGGGGCGAGCGGTAAACAGCGGTCCGCACGCGGTGTCGCCAGTGGGCGAGCGAGCGGTACGCCCGAGGGCGAGCGAGCAGGAGGGGGGCGGGAATCGCCGTTCGGCACGCTGGGGTGCGAGGCGAGGGCCCGACCGATCGGCCGAGGGAGCGCGAGGCGCTGCGATCGGCCGAACGGGAAAACGAATCCGGTCCGAGAGGGGGCTCTCGGACCGGATCGGAAATCACTTCTTGCGAGCCGACTTTTGGGGGTTCTTGACCACCGGAGCCTTGCCCGGCAGGATCACGCATTCCCCTCCGACCGCCTCGATCTTTTCCTTGGCCGAGGCGCTGAAGCGGTGGGCGTGGATCTTGAACTTCTTGGTCAGATCGCCGTCGCCGAGGACCTTGAAGACGTCATGACGACGCTTCACGAGCCCCTTTTCCTTGAGCACCTTCGGGCAGATCTCGGCTCCCGATTCGAACCAGAGTTCGAGATCGCCGACGTTGACCGCGATGACATCGAGGGCGAAGCGGTTGTTGAAACCGCGCTTCGGCACGCGCCGGACGACCGGCATCATACCGCCCTGGAACGTCACCTGCTGCGAGTTGCCGGCTCGGGACTGCGAACCCTTATGGCCCTGGCCGGCGGTCTTGCCGGTTCCGGAGCCGGGACCGCGACCGAGCCGCTTCCGGGCGCGGTGCGTCTCGACGTCCTGATGAATGTCGTGCAGCTTCATGACAGGCTAACCCCTCGCAGACGTTCGACGTCCTGGTTCGTCCGCAGCTGCTGAAGCGCGTCGATGGTCGCCTTGACGAGCGTCACCGAGTTCGAGCTGCCGAAACTCTTGGTCAGGATGTTGGTGATGCCGGCCGCCTCGCAGACCGCACGCACCGCGGCTCCGGCGATCACGCCGGTACCGGGTCCGGCCGGCACGAGAATGACTCGGGCGGCTCCGTAGTGTCCCTTGACGACGTGCGGGATGGTGCCGTCGACCAGGTTGACCTTCACCAGGCTCCGAGAGGCCTGCTTGTTGGCCTTCTCGACGCTGGGGGGAACTTCGTTGGCCTTGCCGTAGCCCCAGCCGACCTTGCCCTTACCGTCGCCGACGACGGCCATGGCAGCGAAGCTGAAGCGACGACCACCCTTGACCACCGCGGCGCATCGCTTGATGCGGACGACGCGCTCGATCAGTTCGTTGCGGGAATCGTTGGACACGTCTCGGTCGCTCCATACGGAGTAGGTGAAGGCATCCGTCGCGCCGACTCGGAGCCGGAGCGTCGGGAGGGGGATCGGTTCGTCGGTCGACGTGAGGTCGCCGCGAATCGATCCCTCCGGATCAGAACTCGAGGCCGCCGGCGCGAGCTGCCTCGGCAAGCTCGGCGACGCGCCCATGGTAGCGGTAGTGACCGCGATCGAACTGGACCTGCTTGATGCCGGCGGCGAGGGCTCGTTCGGCGAGGAGCTGGCCGATCTTCTTGGCCGCCTCGACGTTCCCGCCGTAACCGACTTCGCCCGCGATCCCCTTGTCGCGCGTGCTGGCCGACGCCAAGGTGACCCCCTTCTCGTCGTCGACGATCTGGGCGTAGATGTGCTTGTGGCTGCGGAAGACGCTCAGCCGCGGGCGATTCAGGTTCCCCCGGAGAACGTTCCGGACCCGATACCGACGCCGCGTCCGGCGGACCTGCTTGACCAGTTGACGCTTCACCGTCCCGTTCCTCTCGATGACTGCCGCAGCGGAACCGCTCGGGTCGACGCGACCGAACTCGGCCTCGCGTCACCCGCTCCGCGCTACCGACGGAATCTCGCGGCGTTCGCCCGCGCGACTCCGTCGCCGGATCACTTGCTGGCCGCCTTGCCCGGCTTGAGCCGGACGACCTCGCCCTGATATCGCACGCCCTTCCCCTTGTAGGGTTCGGGCTTCCGAGCCGACCGGACCTCGGCGGCGAACTGGCCGACGAGNNGAGCGAGAGGACGTTCCCCTTGAGCGAGACGACGTAACCGACGCCGACGACTTCGAGCTTCTTCTCGTAGCCGGTCTTGACGCCGAGAATCATGTTGTTGATCAGCGAGCGGGTCAATCCGTGGTAGGACTTCGCCGCACGGCTGTCGCCGTTTCGCGAGACGACGACTTCGCCGTCGGTCAGCTGCGCCGAGATCTCGGGTCGCATCCGATACTCGAGCTTGCCGAGCGGGCCTTCGACCGCCACGCGGCTCCCGTCGATCGCGACCTTCACGCCGTCGACGACGGTGATCGGCTTGACTCCAATCCGGGACATGGTCGTCTCTCTCTCGTTACCGTAATCCGTCTTGCGCTCGCGATCGAAGCTCGGACGGCCTCGATCTTCCTAGCCCTGCCTTCGGCTCGCGGTCGACCTCGGTCGGTCGCCCCTCGTTCCGCTCCGGCCGGTCTTGCCCGGCCGAGTGTTCCGTTCGCTCCGCTCCGCTCGTCCTCNNTCCCGTTCGGGTCCGTCGGAGCCGAGGGAGAGGGACGGGGCGAAGCGGCGGGATCACCAGACTTCGCAGATCACTTCACCGCCGAGGTTCTGCTGCCGCGCCTCGCGATCGCTCACCACGCCGCGGCTGGTGCTCAGGATCGTGATTCCCTGTCCGTTCAGGACGGGGCGCAGATCCTTGGCGCTCGAGTAGACCCGACGTCCCGGCTTGCTGACCCGCTTCAGATGGCGGATGACCTGCTCGCCGCTCGGCCCGTACTTCAGTTCCAGTCGGAGCTGGCCGGCCGGCTGCTCCTCGATCTCGGTGTAGCCCCAGATGAAGCCTTCGCGCTTGAGCACGTCCGCGACACCCTTCTTCACCTTCGAGACCGTCAGATCGACGTACGGCCGCTCGACGCGGAGAACATTGCGGATGCGGGTCAGCATGTCGGCAATCGGGTCGGTCATCATGGCGGAAAATTCCTCTTACCAGCTAGCCTTGCGGACACCGGGGATCAGACCTTGGTCTGCCATCTTGCGGAAGCAGATTCGGCAGATGCCGAACTTGCGATAGACCGCCCGGGGGCGTCCGCACATCTGGCAGCGATGCTCTCGACGGGTCGAGAACTTCGGGGTCCGCTCGGCCTTCGCGATCTTCGATTTGCGTGCCACAGGTTCTATCTATGTCCAGCGGTTCCGAGTTCCATCGGGTCAGGCCGCGCCGGAGGACTTCGACGTCCTGCTGCGGAACGGCATGCCGAACAGTTCGAGCAATCGACGCGACTCGTCGTCGCTGTCGACATTCGTCACGATGACGACGTTCATCCCTTGCGGACGCGTGTACTTGTCCGCGTTCACCTCGGGGAACACCAGCCGCTCGGTCAGACCGAGGCTGTAATTGCCTCGGCCGTCGAACGCCTTGTAGCTGATCCCGCGAAAGTCGCGGACGCGAGGGAGAACCAGGTTGATCAGGCGATCGAGGAACTCGTACATGCGAGCTCCGCGAAGGGTCACCTTGGCTCCGATCGGCATCTCTTCGCGAAGGCGGAAGTTGGCGATCGACTTCCGAGCCCGGGTCACGACCGACTTCTGGCCGGCGAGCGCGGTGAGGGTGTCGGCGGCATCTTCCACGAACTTCTTGTCCTGGACGGCCGAGCCGACTCCCATGTTGATCACGATCTTCTCGAGACGCGGGAGCGACAGCAGGTTATCGCGGCCGAGCTCTTCGCGGAGCTTCGGAACGATCTGCTGCTGGTAGTGATCCTGGAGTCGCGGTTTCATGGACCGGAGCCTGTCGTATGCGTGAGTGGTGTGTTGTCTGGAGTAGGTTCGCGGACCTGGCCGCGAACCGCGGTCGACCTACAGCACTTCGTTGGCGAGGCTGACGATCTTCATGTAGTTGCGATCGCGCAGCTCGCGGGCGACCGCACCGAAGATGCGGGTCCCTCGCGGGTTGCCGTCCTTGTCGATGATCACCGCGGCGTTGCCGTCGAAGCGGAT
>DMPQ01000361.1 GCA_003455945.1 Planctomycetaceae bacterium | reverse complement strand
TCGGGACGAGCCGGGGCTACAACGGGGCGGAGCCATTGCAGTGCGACCGAGGGCGGTCGCACTACGGCAAAGTCGCACTACGGCAATGCAGCGACCGGGGGCGGTCGCACGACCACGAACCAGCGATCACTCGTCGCCGGCGCGGAACCAGGGGGTCAGTGACGGCTCGTAACCGCACAGCTCTTCCGGCTTGAAGTAGAGCGCGATTTCGCGAGCCGAGGCGTCGGGGCCGTCGCTGGCGTGGACCAGGTTCATCTGGCGGCTGCTGCTGAAGTCCCCTCGCAGCGTGCCGGGAGCCGCCTTGAGACCGTTGGTCGCGCCGAGCATCTCGCGCACGACGCGGATCACCTCCAACCCCTCGACCACCAGCGCGACGATCGGCGACGCGGTGATGAACGCCTCGAGGCCCGGATAGAACGGCTTCGAGACATGCTCGGCGTAGTGCTGCTTGGCGAGCGCCGGAGTCACCTGAAGCATCTTCATCGCGACGATGTTCAGGCCCTTGTCCTCGAACCGCGACAGGACTCGACCGATCAGACGACGCTGGACGCAATCCGGCTTGAGCAGGACGAGGGTACGCTCCATGGCAGCGATCTACTTTCGTGGACTGAGGGAACTCGCGGGACCGAGGCCGCGGCCGTCCGCGGGCCGCCCGGTCGCCGAAGAAAGAGGCGAATTCAAGCGGTCGAGTATGACTTGACCCTGCCGAATCCGGTAGGTCCCTCGCGTCGCGTTCCGGCGGTCCGACCGCGGAATTCACGACTCTTTCTCGTTCCCCGACTCCGGCGCACGAGTCGTTCGCAGCTCGCGCCCTGCTCAGCCGATGTCGCTCGTTCGCGGTTCGATCGCCTTTCCTGTTTCGCGACGACCGCGTCGCAGCGATCCGAGACGTGCCGCGAGCTTCCAGACGATTCGGAGCATCACGACGACGATCAGGATCGCGACGATGCCGGCGACGATCGGCAGGACCAGCGCGAGCAGACTCATCAGGCCGCTCATCATCAGCTCGACGAGCGAGACGAGCGGGTTCGCCATCCCTCCGGTCGTCGCGGTCGAAGCGGCTCGCGTCAGCCCCATTCCTCCCTTGATCGTTCCGGCCGATCCCCCTCCGGCGATCGCGGCGAGCGACCACTGCCACATCGGATCGAGTTCGGTGAGCATCGCCGCCATCAGCGCGGTCCCGGCGAGTACGGCCGCGACCGTGCCGATGCTGTCGAGCGCGTTGTCGATCCACGGAACGAAGTACGCCCCGATCTCGACCGTCGTCGCGACGGCGAGCACGATGATCGCCGGCCAGCTCGCGAGCCACTCCCAGCCTTCCGACACCGAATAGAGCCCCGCCTTGGCGGCCGAGCCGAAGGCGAGCATCGGCAGGAAGATCCGAAAGCCGCAGGCCGCCGACAGCCCGATCCCCAGACCAAGCATGGTGGCCAACTGCAGCAGATCGATATCGGACATCCGAAACGTCTCCTGTCGCACATGGACCGCCGAGCCCGGTCGGCGAGGTCGGTCGAGTCTGACGATCGCGGAAGCTCGAACGAACGACGACGCGTTCCCGAGTCGCCGTCCGGTTCGCCAGGTGCCCCTTCCGCGCCGGGCGACTCGGCGGTCGCTTGTTGCCGACCCGAGCGGCATCTAGGATGAGCGACGTCGCGGAGCCGAGTTTCGGCTCGTACGGCATCGCACCCGATCGGCTCCGTTTCCGCAACAGGGATTCGTCGCCGCCGGGCGATGCTTGGCGAGTCGATTCGGTTCCAGGGATTTGCGGCCGCTTGCAGCCTCCACTGCTAAAGAGCCTTCCGCGTCGTCGCTCGCAACGTCCGTCCGAGGCCGCTCCGAAAGCCGGAGTCGCCGGTCGAGGGGCATGCCGAGCAGAGCCGTCCGGAGTCGACCCACCGGTCGAGTTCCGTGCGGCCGATCGCGACGGTCCATTCCGCTTCGAGTCGACTCGAGTCGACCGTACCGGCCGGAGACCGTTCGCGCGACGCTGCCGGCCTCTCGGCATCGGCTCACCGGCCGTTCGATCCCGCTCGCGATCCGTCTGACGCTGCGGCTCGGCGTCAGAGCGGTTCGGTGTCAGCGCGGCTCGGCGTTACTCCTTCGTCCCGCTCGTCACGCCGCTCGACCCGCTTCCCGTCCTTACCGCAACTGCGGTGGAGTTCTTCGCTCATGACTTCCGCTCCGTCGAACGGCCCCTCCGATTCCGACTCGTCCGGTACCGCTCCCTGCACCTTCCCCGGCAACCTCTCGACCCTCGCGGTTCATGCGGGCGAGGATCGTCAGAAGCCGACGCATTCGCTGACCGATCCGATCGTCTGCGCGTCGACCTATTCGTTCGCGAACACCCAGGCGGTGATCGACTACATCCGGAACAAGGAGCGGCGCGGCGAGTACGGCCGCTACGGAAGTCCGAACGAGTGGGCGGTCGAGAAGAAGCTCGCGGCGCTCGAAGGAGGCGAGGAGGCGATCGTCTACGCCAGCGGCATGGCGGCGATCGTCGGCTTGCTGATGGCGAAGCTGAGCGCCGGAGACGAGGTCGTCTTCTTCGACGAGTGTTATCACCGGAGCCGCGAGTTCTGCACCAAGCATCTGTCGCGCTACGGCGTCGTGACGCATCAGGTCCGCGCTTGCGACTACGACGCGATGGAGCGGGCGATCGGGCCGAAGACCAAGCTGCTCGTCTCGGAATCGCCGACCAATCCGCATCTGAGCGTCGTCGATCTCGAACGCTTTGCCGGCCTCGGGCGGAAGCATGGCGTCGACACGCTGATCGATGCGACGCTCGCGACGCCGTACAACCTGCGGCCGCTCGCGTTCGGAGTCGATTACGTCCTGCACTCCGCGACCAAGTATCTCGGGGGCCACAACGACCTGCTCGCCGGCGCCATCATCGGCTCCGCCGCCAAGCTTCAGGAGGTCCGCAAGCTGCGCGGCATCCTCGGCGGCATCAACTCGGCCCACAATCTCTACCTGCTCGAACGGGGTCTCAAGACGTTCGAGCTGCGGATGGAGCGGCACAACCGCAACGGCCAGGCGGTCGCCGAGTTCCTGGCGAACCATCCGCGCGTCGAGAAGGTCCTCTATCCGGGACTGCCGACTCATCCGGGGCACGAACTCGCGAAGCGGCAGATGCGAGGGTTCGGCGGCCTGATCACCTTCATGGTCAAGGATGCCGATTGGCGCGCGACGGCCGACGTCGTCGATCGAGCCCGCATCGCGCGGATCGCTCCGAGTCTCGGCGGCGTCGAATCGCTGATCGAACAACCGCTGGTGATGAGCTACTTCGAGGTGCCGGTCGAGGATCGCAAGCGATTCGGCATCCCCGACAACATGATCCGTCTGGCGTGCGGCATCGAAGATACTCAGGACCTGATCGACGACCTGGCGCAGGCTCTGCAAGGCTGACGCGTCGAGATCGATCGAACGCGCCCCCGACCTCAACGAAAGCGATCTGATGAGTGGCGAGCGACATGCCTTTCGGACCCGCGCGATCCATGTCGGAAACGAGCGCGATCCGGCGACCGGAGCCATCGTCCCTCCGATCCATGTCGCATCGACCTTCGTCCTGCCGGGAGCGGGCGAGCCGTCGGAGTTCGACTACTCGCGAACCGGCACGCCGACTCGCCAGCGTCTCGAGACGACCGTCGCGTCGCTCGAAGGGGGCTGCGGGGCTCTCGCTTATGCCTCCGGGATGGCTGCGACTCACGGCGCGATGCTCCTGCTGAAGCATGGGGATCACGTCATCGCCGGGACCGACATCTACGGCGGCACGTATCGGCTGCTCCACAAGGTGCTCGTCTCGTCCGGGATCTCGGTCACGCTCGCCGACACGCGGTCGCCCGAGGCGCTCGAAGCGGCGCGCCGTCCCGAAACGAAGCTCCTCTGGCTCGAATCCCCCGGCAATCCGCTCCTCTCGATCACCGATCTGGCCCCCTGCGTCGCTTGGGCTCATCAGCACGGGATGCTCGTCGGCGTCGACAACACCTTCGCTTCGCCCGTGCTGACTCGTCCGCTCGAACTCGGCGCGGACATCGTCATGCACTCCGCGACGAAGTATCTGGGAGGGCACAGCGACGCCCTCGGCGGGATACTGGTCGTGCGCGATCCCGAACTGCACCGGCGGCTGCATTACCTGCAGAACGCGGTCGGCAACGTGCTCGGGCCTTGGGACTCGTATCTGATCCAGCGAGGCATCAAGACGCTCGAACTGCGCGTGCGCGAACAGTGTCGGACCGCGCAGCGTCTGGCCGAGTTCCTGGCGTCGCATCCGCGCATCGAACGGACGCTCTATCCGGGACTGCCGCAGCATCCGGGGCACGACATCGCGACGCGGCAGATGGATGGCGGCTACGGAGCGATGATCAGCTTCGAGGTCGCGGGGGACTTCGCGGCGGCGAAGCGCGTGGTCGAAGGGACCGAGCTCTTCCAGCTCGCGGTCAGCCTGGGGGCGGTCGAGAGTCTGATCGAACAGCCGGCTTCGATGTCCCATGCCAGCTACGACCGAGCCGATCGACTGAAGCACGGCATTCGCGATTCGCTCGTCCGGCTGAGCGTCGGGCTCGAGGCATTCGAGGATCTGCGGGACGATCTCGACCAGGCGCTCCGCAAGATCTGAGCGGCGGCCGAGTCGGTCCGGCGCCCGCCTCCTCAGCCTGTCGCGACGCGCGCCGATTCGACGCGAGAAGCACAGCGCACGAAAAAAGGGGAAGCCCCTTGCCGAGGCCTCCCCTGATTCCGTCATCGATGCTGCGGTCCGCGTCGTTCGCGCGGCGCCGCGCTCGTCAGGCTACTTCGACTCCATCAGCCGCTTCTGCAGGTAGCGATAGGCGAGCGCCTGCATGTACGCCGACTGGGCGTTGTTCGCGGCGCCGCCGTGCCCTCCTTCGATGTTCTCGTAGTAGGTCACGTCGTGCCCCTGCGCTTCCATCAGCGCCATCATCTTGCGGGCGTGCCCCGGATGGACGCGATCGTCGCGCGTCGACGTCGTGAAGAGGACTGCCGGATATTCGGTCGTCGACACGATGTTCTGATACGGCGAGTAGTTCCGGATGAAGTCCCACTGCGACGGATCATCCGGATTGCCGTACTCCGCCATCCAGCTCGCGCCGGCCAGCAGCTTGTGGTAGCGATACATGTCCAGCAGCGGGACCTGACAGACCGCAGCGGCGAAATGCTTCGGATACAGAGCGACCATGTTGCCGACCAGCAGACCGCCGTTCGAGCCTCCCTGGATTCCGAGTCGCGACGGAGAAGTCACTCCGCGCTTCACCAGATCCTCGGCGACCGCCGCGAAGTCCTCGTAGGCCTTCAGGCGATTGGCCTTGAGCGCCGCCTGATGCCAGCGCGGACCGTACTCGCCGCCGCCGCGGATGTTTGCGACGACATAGACGCCTCCTTGCGACAACCAGGCTCGCCCCACCGACGCGCTGTAGCTGGGCGTCAGCGAGATCTCGAAGCCGCCGTAACCGTAGAGCAGGGTCGGATTCGAACCGTCGGTCGCCAGGTTCTCGCGTCCGACCTGGAAGTACGGAACTCGCGTTCCGTCGGCGCTCGTCGCGAAATGCTGCTCGATCTTCAGGCCGTCGGCATCGAAGAAGGCGGGCATCGTCTTCAGCGTCTCGGGCTCGCCGCCGATCTCACCCATCTGCAGCGACGTCGGGGTCAGGTAATCGGTCACCGTCAGCCAGTAGGCGTTCGAGTGATCGCTGTCGACCGCCGACGCGCGAACGGTGCCGAACTCCGGAGCCCCCTTCAGCGGCTCGCGCTTCCAGCCCGACTCTTCGCGCGTCACGACATACAGACGATTCTTGACGTCCTCCATCACGTTCAGGATCAGATGATCGAGCGTCGGCGAATAGCCGGCGAGCGACGTCGATTCGGTTGGTTCGAACAGGACATCGAACTTCCGCTCGCCCGCCATGAACGCGTCGAACTCGGTGACCAGCAGCGAGCCGGCGGCATAGGTCGCTCCGCCGACTTCCCACGGCTCGCGCAGCTCGACCATCAGGTACTCGCGGAAGACTTCCTTCTCGGCCGAGTTCGGCAGGTCGAGCTTGATCAGCCGATCGTCGTCGGCGATCAGATACAGCTCGTTGTCGTAGAACGCGCGGGCCCGCACGACGAAGTCCCGTTCGAAGCCGGGCGAATCGTCGTGATAGGCGCTGATCCGCATGTCGGTCTTCAGCCCCTCGTGCACCAGTTCGGCGCTTTCGAGCGGCGTGCCGCGCTTCCATCGCTTGACCTGTCGAGGGTAGCCCGAATCGGTCATCGAACCGTCGCCGAAGTCGGTCGCGACATAGACGGTATCCCGATCGATCCAGCCGACCGAGCCCTTCGCTTCCGGCCTCTCGAACCCTCCTTCGACGAACGATCGCGACGGCAGATCGAATTCGCGAGTCACCGTCGCATCGGCTCCGCCGCGCGAGAGCGAGATCAGCCAACGATCGCGATCCGGGCGAAGGGGCGAGGCGCCGGACCAGACCCAGTTCTCGTGTTCCGCCTCGGCGAGCGCGTCGAGATCCAGGATCGTCTCCCACTGCGGTTCCGCCTTGCGATACTCCTCGAGCGTCGTGCGGCGCCAGATGCCTCGGACATGCTGCTTGTCGCGCCAGAAGTTGTAGTAGAAGTCCCCTTCCTTCCCGACCGACGGGATGCGGGCATCCGAGTCGAGAATGGCGAGCAGATCATCACGCAGCTTGACGAACTCGGGGTCGGCATCGAACTGCGACTGAGTCGTCGCGTTCCGCTGGCGGACCCAGTCGAGAGCCGTTTCGCCGGTCACCTCTTCGAGCCAAAGGAACGGATCATGATCAGGCGTGATCCGAACGTCGGACGGAACGTCGGCGGGCCGATCCTGAGAGCGAGCGGCAGGTGAATTCATGAGACTACCGAAACTGGCGGCAAACAGCAGAGCGAACGTCAGACGACGGCGCATGGCGAGTCCCTCGAGGCGACAGGTTTCGAGACGCGACGGGCGACAGGATACCCGATTCGGGCTCTACGAACGTATCGGCGGGGGGGG
>DMPQ01000180.1 GCA_003455945.1 Planctomycetaceae bacterium | reverse complement strand
CCGATCAACAAGATGATCCGCCGGGCTCTGAACGGCTACAGCTACTGATCTCGCCCGTCCTTCCGGTTCCCATTCACGCGGCCTTGCCCGGGCAATGAAACATCCGTCCATCGACGGAGGCCTTGGGGAAGCCCCAGCGAGAGGTTCGATCGATGCGTACGCGTAAGGGTGCAGCACGCACTCAGGCCAAGAAGCGTCTGTTCCGCAAGGTGAAGGGGTTCGTCGGCGGTCGTCGCCGTCTGCTTCGCTCGGCCAAGGAAACTCTGATCCGCGCCGGCGTCTATGCCTTTCGCGACCGACGCAACCGTCGTCGCGAGTTCCGGGCGCTCTGGATCGTCCGAATCAGCGCCGCCTGCCGGATGCGCGGACTTCGCTACAGCCAGTTCATCAACGGGCTGAAGAAGGCGAACATCGAGCTCGACCGCAAGTCGCTCGCCGCCATCGCGTCGCACGACGCCGCCGGTTTCGATACGATCGTCGCCGTCGCCAAGAAGGCGTTGGGGGTCTGACGCCTCCGGGCGCCCGCCGCGAACGGATTCTCTCCGATCGGGCGACCATACCGAAGCGATCCTGCGGGAGAGCGACTGGCGACCTCCGCCGCGCTCTCCCGTTTTTCGTTCGTCCCCGACGGCAAGGCACGACATCATGGCGATCGACGCGTTCCTCCAATCGCTGACCGAACTCGAAGCCGAGGCGCTCGGGGCGTTCGATGCCGCTCCCGATGCCGCCGCTCTCGAGGCGGCTCGGATCGAGTTCCTCGGCGCCAAGAACGGCCGTTTCAAGTCAGTCCAGAAGGGGCTCGGTACCATCCCTCCCGCCGACAAGCCGCTCGCCGGCAAGCGGTTGAACGAGGTGCGCGACGCGATCCAGTCCGGATTCGACCGCGCGACCGAGCGACTCGCTCGAGGGGTGATCGAAGAGGTCGATCCGACCTTCGACCCGACGCTCCCCGCCGCTCCGCCGCGCCTGGGACGCCGACATCCGATCACTCAGACGATCGGCGAACTGGTCGACATCATGGGGCGACTCGGCTTTTCGCTCGAAGAGGGGCCCGAGATCGAGGACGAGCGGCATAACTTCGATGCGCTCAACATTCCGGCCGATCACCCGGCTCGCGATCCGCTCGACAACTTCTACCTGAGCGGCTCCGGCGGCGTGCTGCGTCTGCTTCGCAGCCAGACGAGCACCGTTCAGATTCGGGTGATGGAGCGGCGCCAGCCTCCGGTCCGGATCATCGCGCTCGGCCGAGTCTATCGCCCCGATACCGCCGATCCGACGCACTACCCGATGTTCCATCAGATGGAAGGGCTGATGGTCGATCGAGGGGTGACGATGGCCGATCTCAAGCGGACTCTGGCGCTCTTCGCCGACAGCTATCTGGGGACCGACGTCGATGTCCGGTTCCGACCGTCGTTCTTTCCGTTCACCGAGCCGAGCGTCGAAGTCGACTTCTTCTGGAACGGCCGCTGGATGGAGTTCGGCGGCGCGGGCATGGTCGATCCGAACGTGCTCCGTGCGGTCGGCTACGATCCGGATGTGGTCTCGGGCTTCGCGTTCGGACTCGGCGTCGAGCGACTCTGCATGCGACGATTCGGCGTGACCGACATTCGCGATCTGTACACCAACGACGTCCGCTTCCTGCGGCAGTTCTGAGTCGATGTTGCGAGGGGTGGGGCCCGCGGGCGGTCGCTCGTCCCGAACGCCGCTCCCGATTCCGCTCCGCACGACTCGTGACCTGACGCTCGCTCGACTCGCTCCGTTCCGCTTCGTGCCCTCACGAGGACGCCATGCTCGTCTCGCGCAATTGGCTCGCCGACTACGTCGATCTCCCCGACTCGCTCGATCGACTCGCCGATCGGCTCACCATGGCCGGGCTGAATCACGAGTCGACGGTGATCGGGGGAGATGACGCGACGCTCGACTTCGAGGTGACCAGCAACCGACCCGATTGCCTGGGGCACTTGGGGATCGCCCGCGAGATCGCGACGCTCTTCGATCAGCCGTTGCGAGTCCCCGATCCGCAACCGGTCGAATCGGGCCCGCCCACCTCGCGCGACCTGCAGGTCCGCGTCGAAACGGCGCGCTCGCCTCGCTACACCGCGCGGATCATCCGCGGCGTGAAGGTCGGCCCCAGTCCGGCCTGGCTCGTCAAGCGACTCGAAGCGATCGGTGCGACGTCGGTCAACAACATCGTCGACATCACCAACTTCGTGATGTTCGAGTGCGGCCAGCCGCTGCATGCGTTCGATCTGCGCGCGGTTCACGGCGGGACGATCGTCGTCCGCGATGCCCGCGACGGCGAGAAGCTTCAGGGGATCGATCATCGGGAGTACGTCCTGAAATCGGACATGTGCGTGATCGCCGATGCCGAGCGAGCGATCGCGTTGGCAGGAATCATGGGCGGTGCCGATTCGGAGATCTCGGCAACGACGACCGACCTGCTGATCGAGTCGGCGGAGTTCGAGCCGGGAGCGGTCCGAAACGCTTCTCGGGCCCTGAAGCTCCGCACCGACGCCTCGCATCGCTTCGAGAGAGCGCTCGATCGCCACGGCGTCGATTGGGCGAGTCGCCGTTGCTGCGAGCTGATCCTCAAGTTCGCGGGAGGGGCGTTGCAGTCGGGAGTGGTCGAAGGGGGACGGGCTCCGGTTGCGCCCGAGGCGATCGAGCTGCGGATCGAACGGTTCGCCGCGCTGATCGGCTACGAGCTGACCGGCGACGAGTGCCTCGGCATCCTGACTCGGTTGGGAGCGACGGTGAGCCGAGCTGGCGGAGGGAAGCTGAGCGTCGTTCCTCCGACCTGGCGCCGCGATCTGACTCGCGAGGTCGATCTGATCGAAGAGCTGGCGCGCATCGCCGGCTACGATCGGATTCCGGAGACCGGGACGATCGGAGTTGCCGTCGCCTCGCGCAGCGACGCACAGCGCGGTGCCGAGCGAGTCCGGCACGCGATGAGCGCGTTGGGGATCGACGAGGCGCTGACCTGCAGTCTGGTTCCCGCCGCCTGGGATGATCTGCTTGGTCCGCTGCCGACCGGAACGGTCCCGCTCGCGACCGCTCATCCGATGGAAGGTGTGCTCGACCGCGGAAGTCAGACCGCAGGAAGTGTCGATCGGCTCCGCCGCAGTCTCCTTCCGAGTCTGTGCGAAGTGCGGCGGATCAACGAGCATCGCGGGAACGGCGACGCCGATCTGTTCGAGATCGCCAAAGCCTATCTGCCGGCCTCGGGCGAACGGCACGACGAGCCGTGGCGTCTGGGGTGGATCGCGACGGGGGACTTCCGACGGTCCAAGGGGATCGTCGAGGCGCTTTGTCGCGAACTCGGAGCTCCTGCGCCCGGCATCGTTCCTGCGGAACCGCATCCGTTGTTCGATCGAGTCCGGCAGGCGACGCTCGAGGTCGGAGGGAAGGTGGTCGGCCTGGTCGGCGAACTCGGTACNNCGCTTTCGCCTGAAACCGGGCGCCACCGCCGGCGAGATCGATCTGTCGGTGCTGTTGGCCGCCGCCGAGCTGCTCCCTCGCCATCGTGCGCCGAGTCCCTATCCGTTCGTCGATCGGGACTTCAACTTCGTGCTCGCCGAGTCGGTCCGGTGGGCCGACCTCGAACGAGCCGTTCGGGAAGCGGACGCCGAGCGGATCGAAGAGGTGGCGTATCGCGAGACGTTCCGCAGTCCCGAGCGTGACGGTGCGGACCTCAAGCGTCTGTTGCTCTCGGTCCGACTGCGCGATCGCACCGCGACGCTGACCGGCGGCGAGGTCGACGGCATCTGCGGCCGGATCGTCGAGCAGGTCGCGTCTCGCGTCGGCGGACGACTGCTCGCCTGACTCGTGGGACGAGCGCGGCGTCGCGATCGTCGAGCTTCCCGTTCACGAACTCAACGGCAGGGACCCCGATGGCCGAAGAGCATGTGCTCGTCATTCCGACGGCGGAACTGCGTCGCGTCGGGCTCTTTCAGGGCTTCCGTGCCGACGTCGACTCGTACTTGCCGCTGCTGCACGATCCGCAGTTCCTGCGCTTCGAGCCTCGGTCGGCGATGGAGCGGGACCCCGAGTTCAAGCAGCTCATTCCCTACGTCGTCCTGGTGCATGGGGCCGATACCGGTTCGCCCAGCGTCTATGCCTACACCCGCGGGTCAGGGCAGGGGGAGAGTCGTCTCCACCGGCTCCGAAGCGTCGGCGTCGGCGGGCACATCTCGCGCGAGGACGACGATAGCGGCGATCCGTTCGAGACGGGGCTGCGGCGGGAGCTCGAAGAAGAGCTGATCATCGGGACGAGCTGGACGGGCGGTTGCGTCGGTCTGATCAACGACGATTCGAACGACGTCGGGCGCGTCCATCTGGGGATCGTCCATCGCTTCGATCTGGCGAGCGACGACGTCCGACCTCGCGAGGCCGAGCTGGTCGATGCGGGGTTCGTCTCGGTCGCTCAGGCCAAGCAGGAACTGGAGCGGTTCGAGACGTGGTCCCGCATCTGCCTGGAGCATCTCTTCCCGGGCTGAGCGTTCTTCTGCGACGGACGAAGCGACTCGGTTTCGTCCGGGCGGCACGATTCGCGAACCTGACGGAGCGTCCTGTTCGCGATACGCCGCGAGAAGTTCGCCTCGTGTCGCCTGATTCAGACGGCGCTCTTCGAGACGATCGTCCCTCGTTCGGCGATCGCCCGATCGATCGCAGCGAGCTGATCGTCGGTCAGTCGCCACCCCATCGCCTCGGCCGATTCCCGAATCTGTTCCGGGCGTTTCGCGCCGCAGAGTGCCGAAGTGATGCCGGGGCGATGGATCGTCCAGTTGATCACCGTCGCGGTGACCGAGCGGCCGGCGTCGGTAGCGACGGCACGAATCCGATCGACGAAGTCCTGGTTCCGCTCCCACTCCTCGCCGCGAAACATCGGGTACTTGGCTCGACCGTCTCCCGGCGCGAAGACATGGTCGCGACGAAGGTGTCCCGCCAGCAGCCCCTTCATCAGCGGCCAATAGGTCATCAGCGAAATCCGTCGCTCCAGGCAGAACGGAACGAGGTCCTGTTCGATCTCGCGCTGCAGCAGGTTGTAGTGAGGCTGGATCGCGGCGACGGGACAGACGGCGGCAAAGCGGTGCGCCTGTTCGACGTCGACGTTCGACAGGCCGATCGCCGCCGTCTTGCCGGCTCGCAGCAGTCGATACAGCGCATCGGCCGACTGTTCGATCTCGATGGTCGGATCGGGGGCGTGCAGATAGAGCAGATCGACTCGATCGGTACCGAGACGCCGAAGGCTCGTATCGCATTGGGACTTCAGCGTGGCGGGGCGCCCGTCGAGGACTCGTTCGCCCGAAGCATTCCAGTGGATCCCTCCCTTGGTCGCGATCGTGATCCGGTCGCGTCGAGTCCGCAGCGCCCGTCCGATCAGCGTTTCGCTTTCTCCCGCCGCTCCGTAGCAGAAGGCCGTATCGAAGTGCCTGATCCCCGCGTCGAACGCCGCTTCGAGCGTCGCCAGACTCGACCGGGTATCGACGTCCAAGCTGGTCATGCCGGCGATCGGCCAACAACCCA
>DMPQ01000248.1 GCA_003455945.1 Planctomycetaceae bacterium | reverse complement strand
CGAGGCGGTCGTTCCTCTCCCGTCGCTCGCTCGCTCCGCTCCGATCGGTTCGAAGCCGGACGGATCGATACCGGGCGATTCCGATGGCGGACGATCTCGAAGTCGAGTTCGCGGCGCGCAAGATCGACGCGTGCGACCTTCACCACCACCGAGTCCCCCAGACGATACGTCTCGCCCGACCGTCGCCCGACGATCGATCGCGCGACCGAATCGAAGTCGTACAGGTCGGGAGGGAGGGAGCGGATCGCGACGTAGCCGTCGGCGGGAAGCTGCTCCCCCTGCGCGAAGATGCCGAACGACTCGACACCGGTAATACGGGCATCGAGTTCGGTGCCGATCTTGTCCTTCAGGAAGTTGAGCAGCTTGAGCTTCTTGAGCTCCCGCTCCGCTCGCTCGGCGCGCTGCTCCGTTTCGCTGCAGTGCTCGCCGAGCTTCTCGAGATGCCCCGCTTCGGCCGCCGGGCGCGTCCCCGCGGCCAGCGCCTTGACCATCCGATGGATGATCAGGTCGGGATAGCGGCGGATCGGCGAGGTGAAATGGCAGTAGGCGTCGAAGGCGAGCGCGTAGTGCCCGAGTTCTTCGGACGAATAGCGGGCCTTCTGCATGGCCCGCAGCACGGCGAAGTGGATCGCGTCCCGCTCGGGGCGCCCTTCCGCTTCGGCGATCACGCGTTTGATCTCGAACCGGTCGTGAAGTCCCGAGCAGCGGATGCCGAGCGCTCTGACGAACTCGGTCAGCTCGCGCAGCTTCATCAGTCCGGGCGGTTCGTGCACGCGGCGCACGAGCGGCAATCCGAGACCGTGAATCCGCTGCGCGACGGCGACGTTCGCCGCCAGCATGAACTCTTCGATGATCTGATGACTGAACGTGTTGACCGACTTGTGCGCACCGACGACGCGACCATCGGCGTCGAGATCGATCTCGACCTCGGGAATCGCCAGGTCGAGCGAGACGGCCGCCATTCGGCGATCGCGCAGGATCCGAGCCAGATCGCGCATCCGCTCGAGCAGCGCATGCACGTCGCCGGTCAGCTTCTCGCGCCAGCCGTCGGGATCGTCCAGGAACTGGTCGATCTCTTCGTAGGTGAACCGCCGGCAACTGCGGATCGCGCTTTCGCACAGTTCGGTCGCGACCGGCACGCCGTCGGGAGCGAACTCGACGAAGGCAGTCAGCGTGTAGCGGACCCGATCGGGCTGCAGACTCGCCAGGCCGTTCGAGAGCAGTTCGGGAAGCATCGGGATGACGAGGTCGGGAAGATAGACGCTGTTCCCTCGCCGCAATGCTTCACCGTCGACCCGCGAATTCGGTCGGACGAAGTGCGCGACGTCGGCGATGTGAACGCCCAGACGCCAGTGGCCGTTCTCGATCCGTTCCAGCGAAATCGCGTCGTCGAAGTCGCGGGCGGTCGCCGGATCGATCGTGATGATCGTCGTTCCGGTCAGATCGCGCCGCGGCGCAGCGATCGACTCGTCGAACTCCGCGGCGATGGAGCGCACCTCCTCGACCACCTCGTCCGGAAACTCGGTCGGCAGGTCGTACTCCGCCACGATCATGCGGGTATCGACTCCGACCGCGTCGGGGCGCCCCAGCACCTCCGTCACCACCGCCTCGCCGGTCGTGCGGCTGTCGGGAAAGCGGACCATCTCGACGACGACCTTGTCGCCGTCGCGCACCTGTTTGGCTCCCGGGTCGCCGACCGGAATCGGATCGGGAAACTGGTTGCCGTCCATCCGGACGAAGCCGCCGCCGCCACGAGCCAGATAGGTGCCGACGAACTTCAGCGTCCGTCGATCGAGCACTTCGACGATCTCGCCGACCGGTTCGGTCGGACCGCCATGACGACGGCGCGACAACCGGACCGCGACTCGATCGCCGTTCGCCGCGTCCCCCGTCTCGCCTGCCGGAATGTAGATGTCGCCGACGATCCCCTTGGGAGCCGGCGATTCGGGGCGGACGTAACCGTGCCCGCGCATGGCGCGTCGAAAGCGACCGACGATCCGTCCGTCGGCCGGCTTGACCGCATCGGCCTTGCGGACCAGATGATTGGCGCCGTAGGCGAGCTTGCCGTCGCGCACCAGCCGCTTGAGCAGACGGCGAAAGGCGACCTTGCCTTCGTCGTCGAGACCGAACTTCTTGATGATGACGCGAGGCTTGACCGGTTGGTAACCGTCGCGAGCGACGTACTCGAGCAACCGGCGTTCGAGCGCGTCGAGATCGAATTCCATGAGTTTCCTTCGGACTTGAACGGACCGAGACGCACCCGGAGTGCGGTCTCGCAGGGAACGACGTTCGCGGCGCGCCGATCCTGTCGGTGCGCGCCGGCGGTTTCGTGGCGATGCGAGTCGGAAGGTCCTGCCGGACGACCGACACGATTCGCCGATCGAGGCGGTCCGACGCCGGAGAGCGTGACGGCTCCCGAGGCGCGTTCGCCGCGGAACCTCGCGTCCGAATCGGTCCGCCCCGTGATCGTCGAGGCTTCCCGGCAAGGTCTACCTGCCGGAGCCGACCACCCCTGCATCATGACCGGGATCGACCCCCGCGTCTGCGCTCGCCGAACGGTTCTCAGCCCGCTGCGGTCCCCTTGTAGATCTTTCGGCCGAGGGCCGGCTGATAGGCGGTCCAGGGGCTTTCGGGATTCGGATCCTCGTCGATCAGCTGAAAGAAGTGATGCAGCTTGGCGTCCAGGTTGTCGATCAGATGGAGCGCCATCGCCTCGGGCATCATCGGCAGCTTCGGGCTTCCGAACTCGTATTCGCCATGATGACTGAGGATCAGATGGCGGATCCGGTTCGCGAGCGTTTCCGGAAATTCCATCCCCGAACGCTGTGCCGCGGCCGGCAGCCGTTCGTCCAGCATCCGGACGCCGATCACGACGTGCCCCAACAGCTGCCCCGCTTCGCTGTAGCCGAGCTCGCGGTCGTAGGTCAGCTCGTCGAGCTTGCCGAGATCGTGCCACAACGCCCCGATCATCAGCAGGTCGCGGTCCAGCCGCGGGTAATGATCGGCCGTCCGATCGGCCAGGCCGATCACCGACACGACATGCTCCAGCAAGCCGCCTCGATAGGCGTGATGGTTCTTGATGCCGGCCGGAGCGGTCCGCAGCTTGCCGATCAGCGTCTCGTCCGCCAACAGCACTTCGCCGAGCGATCTCAGGTGGACATCGCGAATCGCCGCGATCCGTTCGCGCAGCTTCGCGATCAGCGCGTCGAGCTCCTCGGTTCCCAGGACCACGAAGTCGGTCGGATCGACCTCCGCCGCCTCGACCTTGACGACGCGCGTCAGGATCACCTGGAGCTGGCCGTTGTAGAACTGACTCGTCCCCTGGATCCGGACATAGTCGCCTCCGCCGAACGTCGCCGCGATCTTCTCGTTGGCGTTCCAGAGCATCCCGGTGAACGAGCCGGTCCGATCGGCCAGGCGGAGTTGCAGGTAGAGGTTGCCGCTGCGGTTCGACCGGAGCTGCTTCTCGTTGACCAGAAAGACCTCGTCGACCGCTTCCTTTTCGACCAACTGATTCACGTAGCGTTTCGCCATGCCGTCGCCGTCTTCCTGCGGATCGATTCGACCGAGGCCGTCGCGGCCGAAGCGGGGGTTCGGCGAAGCGCGAGAGGTCAGTCGCGATTCTATCGCGAGCGCTTCGGCCTGGGGAGTTGCCGGCGCAGCCCGTCGACCGACCGGCCGACCGACCGGTTCGCTCAGCGATTCTCGATCAGCGGGCCGAACAGGACCGCGTTGTCGAACAGCCGTGCCGAGCCGTGAAAGAAGCCTCGGTAGACCGGCTGCTCGGCGATCGCCACGATCCGGCCTCGGCCGCGCGAGGCGACGACGATCGACGCGGCGTCGGCGAATCGCTCCCGCTGACGCGGCGAGACATACCCGGCCAGCACCGCCTCGGAGTCGTAGACTCCGGGAGTCGCGTAAGCCGAGGCCGATCGCGCGAGCATCAGGGCATGATCGCGAAAGACCGGCACGTGAGGGTCCGCAAGTCCCCAGCCGATCGGATGCGTCAGATCGATCTCCGACGCCACGATCGCTCCGGCGATCCGTTCGAGCGCCCGATCGTCGTCCGCTTCGGCGTACGGTCGACGCTCCGGGTTCGACGCTGTTCCGGAGGCCGTCGGCGCCGGCATCAGACCGAACCAATTGCGAGCCGCTCCCCAACCGCAGGCATCACCGAGTACGACCAGCGTCCCGCCTCGCTCGATCCACCCCTCGAGCGCCGCGATTCCGGCAGCGTCGATCGACGGCGAGCCTCCGGCGACGACGATCGCGGTCCACGACTCCCGAGCCGCTCCGGCGAGATCGCCGACATCGATCAGCGTCGCCGCCGTTCCGAGTTCGAGATCCAGACGATGCCGGACCGCGCCGGCCGCATAACGATCGACTCCGTCACCGATCAGCACGGCGATCCGCGGAGCCGGAACGGGGAGCCACGACCCACTCCCGAAATCGATCCCTTCGCTCGTGATCCCCGATCGAACTCCCTCCCAGCGCAGTACCGGGGAAGCGGCCAGCACCTGGCGCAGCGTCGCGTCGTCGACGTTGCCGGTTTCGAGATCCGATTCCGGAAAGACCGCCAGCGCACCGGGCTCGAAGCGACGCGTCTCGCCGTCGATCTCGGTCACGAATGCTTCGCTCGCCGCATGCACCTGGATTCCGGCTCGCGCCAGACGGACCAGTTCGGCCGGAGCCTCGGCAGGGGACCAGCTGACGACATACGCGATCGCCGGTCCGTCGGCGACTCCGGGCCGCTCCCACTCGAGCGCCTCGCCCAGTCGATCGTCGCTCGGCATCGCCGCCAGCTCGGTCTGATCGAGATCGAACGCCAGCGGCAGACTCCAGGCCGACACGTCGTAGAACGCGTTCTCCTCGAAGTCGGTCGGCCGATCGAATATCGCTCGCAGCAGACGGCTCTCGCGCTGCCGAGCATCGACGATCAGCGTGCCGGCCGGCAACGTCGACCGCGATCCGTCCATCCGCTCGACCTCGGTCGCCTCGATCAGGCGGCGTGAGACGATGTCGTGACGAGCGAGCAGTTCCGCGAAACGGTCCAAACGCCCGCCGTCCTTCGGCGCCGCGAACGCATAGGCGGCGAGCGGATCGACGCGAGCCGCCTGATCGGCCTCGCGATACGAGCGCCGCAGATTCTCCAGCAGCTCGGTCCGCAGCGCCACGCTCCCCTCGAAACTCGAGAAGCTCGTCGCCACCTGATTGCGGACGGTCGAGCGGAGCGTGCGCGTCCCGCGCGTTCCGGTCTGACGTACCCCGCGAGCGCTCGACTGTTCGAACAGGATGCCGACCGCTCCGGAAAGATCGGGATAGGTCGAGCCCTTGCCCGGGTAGAAGTCGTCGAAGCGTTCTTCGGTGAAGTAGCGAGTCCCCATCCGATCGAGCGCCGCCGCGTGAAACTCCGCCAACCGCGCCGTCAGCTCGCGCGTGCCGAGCGGGGAGCGAGGATGTGACCGCTTCGGCTCGCCGGGTTGGAAGAAGTAGGTCGAGTCGGTCCCCATTTCATGGAAGTCGAGCGTCAGGACCGGTCGCCAAGCGCGGAACTCGCTCAGTCGCCCCCGCGACTCGGGATGCACCAGCGGCATCCAGTCGCGATTCAGATCGAACCAATACGCATTGGTCCGACCGCCGGGCCAGCCCTGACGATGCTCGCGATGCCATGGCTCGTCGCTGGGGTTCGCTCCCGCGTACTCGTTCGACCAGGACGAGAAGCGTTCGAAGCCGTCCGGGTTCAGACACGGATCGACGCGGAGCACGAGCTCGTCGAGCCACGAATCGATCCGACTGTCCTGCGCAGCGCACAGGAACCAGGCGACGACCGCCGCAGCATGCGATGCACTCGGCTCGTCCCCATGCACCCCGTACCCGGCGACGACGATCGCGGGCAGGCGGTCGATCTCGATCGCCGACGAACGCTCGGGATCGGTCAGCCCGCGATGAGCGGCGCGGATCTCGTCGAGACGCTCGCGATTCGCGGCGGCGGTGATCGTCAGATGCCCCAGCGGTCGGCGCTGATGACTGGTCGCGTACGGCTCCCACGACGCCCGCTCGCTCCGCTCGTCGAGCATCCGGAAGTAGGCGACCAGTTCGTGATGCTGCCACAACCGCGAGCCGAACTCGAAGCCGCCGAACGACGACGGGGAGGGGAGATCGTCGCGCAGAGGAACGTCGCGCCAGGCCGGCGGCAGGAGGAGCCGATCGGCTTCGGCGACGTTCGCATTCGGACCGCCGTCCTGGGCCGCGAGCGAGCCGATCGGGGGCACCGCAGCGAGCGTCAGCAGCGTTAGGAGAATTAGGGGCGCGGCGAGCGACATCGCCGATCGACGCCGAGAGATCGGACGAGAAGCGGACGGAGTCAGGACGGTCATCGGATCGACTACCTCGCGGACGACAGCTCCGGAATCGCTCCCGATCGGACAGCGAGCCCGATCGAGGAGCGGTTCATCGGAGTATAGTCGGCGCGAACCCGGGGCGTTCCGGACGAACGCGACTCGTTCCGTCTCAGGCTCCGTACTTGCCGAGTCGACCGGCATTGGCGAGCGCCAGCGTCATCAGGAACTTGGCCTGGAACTGACCGAGTCCTCCGGTGATGCAGGTGTTCTCGCCGAAGGTCGTGTGCGGGTCCGGGCGGCAACAATCGCTGACCAGCAGCGTCGGCACCGGATGCCAACTGTGACTCTTCAGGTAGCTCGGCGTGCTGTGGTCGCCGGTGACGATCAGCACCTGAGGATGCAACGCCTCGATCTTCGGCAGCGCCGCGTCGAGTTCCTCGATCCGCGCCACCTTCGCGTCGAAGTTCCCGTCCTCGCCCGTGCTGTCGGTGTACTTGAAGTGCAGGAAGAAGAAGTCGTAGTCGTTCCAGACCTTCGCGAGCGTGTCGACCTGCTCGGCGAGCGTCTGCGCCTTGCCGACGATGTCCATGCCGACCAGTCGCGCGAGTCCCTTGTACATCGGATAGACGGCGATCGCCGCGGCCCGCAGCCCGTAGACCTCCTGGTAGCTCGGCAGGCTCGGCTTGGCCGAGAAGCCTCGCAGCGTCAGTCCGTTCGCCTTCTTCTGATCGGCCAGCAGCGCCGTCGCCTGGCGAACGAACTCGGCGGCGACCTCGGCCGTTCGGGCGCTCGCGGCATCGACCGCCACCGGCTTCAGCGGCGCGACGCCGGTCTGCTGCGGGTCGGTATCCTTGACGTTGCCTCCCAGGCCGGCGCCGCGGAAGACGACGACGAAGCGATGTTCCTTCACCGGTTCGACGAAGACCTGCACGCCGGGAATCGACACCTTCTCGATCACCTTGGCGAGTGGCGCACTCTCTTCGGACGGGATGCGTCCTGCGCGGCGATCCGAGATCTTGCCTTGAGCATCGAGCGTGCAGTAGTTGCCTCGCACCGCGACGTCACCGTCGAGCAGTTCGAAGCCGATGCCGGTCGCCTCGAGCGCTCCGCGCCCGATGACGTACTCGAGCGGATCGTAGCCGAACAACCCCAAGTGCCCCGGTCCGCTGCCGGGGGCGATTCCCGGAATGACCGGAATGCTCGCCCCCTGCACGCCGATCGAAGCCAGGCGATCGAGGTTGGGCGTGATCGCCGTTTCGAGTTCGGTCTTGCCGTGCGGACTCATCGGCAACCCGCCGAGACCGTCGGCGACGAGCATCACGATCTTCGAGTCGTTCTTCTGCTGCAGTTCGCGAGTCAGCGCGTGAATGTCCATCGTCGGGTCCGCGAGAGTTGGAAAGGGGAGGGGAGGGGTCGCAAGTCGACCGGCGTCCCGAAGCGTTTGCCTTAGCCCGCGTTAGGCTACCGCTCGCGACCATCGCCTCCAAGGAGGCAGCAGGGGCGTGGTCGTGACGATGCGAAGGGGGCGACTTGACGACGCGGCAGCCTGACCGCAGCGGTCGGCGGACGGCCGGAGCGATCTGCCGCCGGCGCGGCCGGTACCCGCCTCGGGGCGACTTCGGTATCGTGAGGGGCTGGCGGCGGCCGGGTGGCTCCGCCTCTTACCGGAGACGACCGAGATGGCATCGCTGACGCTCGACCTGGAAGGATGCTTCCTGCCCGTGAAGGGGATCTCGCGCGAGGGGCTCGGAGCCCTGCGCGGTCGACTCGACGAGATCCGGCGCGAGATGCTGGAGGTCGATCTGCCGTTGTTCCGCTCGGGAGGAGCTGTCCCCGCCGCCAAGCAGCCGCTCGATGCCGGCTTCATGGACCTGCCGGAGCGTCTGCTCGCCGAACACGCGAAGCTCGGCGCGGCGAGCGAACTGGGACGGATCCTGGCGACGGCGAAGCGTCTGAGCGATCNNATGGGAGCCCGCGCCCTCATGGAAGGGTGCCTGGCGCCGTACCACAACGAGCGTTCTCGCGCGGCTCGCGGCGGTCACCCGCGGCTCTACTTCGAAGGGAACAACGTCGACAACGATGCGGTCGTCGGACTGCTCGACCTGCTCGGGGAAGTGCCGTCGAAGTCGGTCGACGATGCTTGGGGAGTCGTGGTGATCAGCAAGAGCGGCGGGACGCTCGAGACGGCGNNGGCGGCCGCCGTTCGCCCGTTCCTGAGGGCGCTGCGCAAGTCGGTCGGCGTTTCGGGTGACGGTGCCGATCCGAAGGTGGCGGAGCGGTTCGTGCCGGTCACCGGAACCTCCGGAAAGCTGTTCGAGCTGAGTCGGGCGCTCGGTTGCCTCGAAATCTACGAAGTGCCGGACGGCGTCGGCGGTCGGTTCTCGGTCCTGTCGGCGGTCGGCCTGCTCCCGGCCGCGCTCGTCGGCGTCGACGTCGTCGCGCTGCTCGAAGGAGCCGCGGCGATGAACCGGACCTTCCGCGAAGCGCCGTTCGAAAAGAATCCGGTACTGAGCTACGTCGGCGCTTGCCATCTGCTCGAACAATGGCGCGGGATCGACGTACGGGTACTGAGCGTCTGGAACAAGGGGCTCGAAGCGGCCGGCCTGTGGTACGACCAGCTGCTCGCCGAGAGCCTGGGAAAGGACGAACGGGGGGCGCTGCCCCTGACGGTCGTCAACACGCGCGATCTTCACTCGCGCGCTCAGCAGCATCAGGAGGGGAAGCGCGACAAGGTCTTCGTCAACCTGATCGTCGATCGCGTCGGGCGATCTCCTGTGGCGATCGGCAAGATCGGCCCGAACCAGGACGGTCTCGACGAACTGGCCCACAAGACGCTTCCCGAAGTGATGAACGCGGCGATCGCGGGAACCAACCAGGCGTATCGCGAGGATGCGCGGCCGACGATGGACCTGCACCTGCCAGCGGCCGACGCGCATTCGCTCGGCCAGTACCTGCAGATGATGATGCTCGCGACCGTCGCGGAAGGACGCCTGCTCGACATCAATCCGTACGGACAGCCGGGGGTCGAGAACTACAAGCGGAACATGAACCGCCTGCTTCGATCGTGATCGATTCGATCACGAACGATTCGTGCGCGAGGCGGTCGAGCGGAGCATCGGGGAGAGGCCATCTCGCCGGCGCCGACACGCGGTTCGGGAGAGGACGATGCGAACGGAACTGACCTGGCTCGGACACGCCTGTTGGCAACTCCGGACGGCCGAGCGGACGATCCTGATCGATCCGTTCCTGGACGAGTCGCCGACCGCTCCGGTCCGCGCGGCCGACATCGAAGCGGATGTGATCCTGGTCACGCACGGGCACTTCGATCACATTGCCGATGCCGCTCCGATCGCCAAGCGGACCGGCGCGACGGTGATCGCGAATTTCGAGATCGCCCAGTGGCTGACCAATGTCCACGGCGTGACGGCGACGGTCGGCATGAATCTCGGCGGCAGCTACGACCTGGGGGGAGCCAAGGTGACGATGGTGCCGGCGTGGCACAGTTCGCAGCTCCCCGACGGAAGCTACGGAGGGAACCCGGGAGGGTTCATCCTGCAGCTTTCCGGCAAGCGGCTGTACTTCGCCGGCGACACCGCGCTCTTCTCGGACATGCAGCTGTTCGCGCGCGGCGGACTCGACCTGGCGGTGCTCCCGATCGGTGATCTGTTCACGATGGGAATCGAGGACTCGATTCGGGCGATCCGCTGGCTCGCGCCGAAACAGGTCGCTCCCAGCCACTACGGAACGTGGCCGCCGATCGCGGTCGATGCCGGGCAATGGGCCGAGGCGGTCCGCCGCGAGACGAGCGCCGAGCCGATCGTGGTCGAGCCGGGGGGCAAGTTCCTGGTCTGATTCGCATGCCGGCGATGAACGGCATGAGCCACGGTGATGCGGAAGTACGACGGACAACGGCTGGCGTTCGTGTCGGCGAGCGATCGGCAGAAGACCTACGGAGTCGATCGATGAGAAACGTGACCGCCATGCCCGTGCAATCGTCCGTGTCCGTTCGCCGACGGGGACGATCGAGTTCGGCACTGATGAGTCTGTTGCTGTGGGCGGCAACCTACGCTCTGACCGCGAACGTCACCGGCGTTCGCGCAGACGAGTTGGCCTGGAAGTTCTCTCCGGGCGATCGCTTCAGGGTGTCGTACGAACAGACGGTCGAACAGACGACCGAAGTGCTGCTGCAGCCGGTCAAGGCGACGACCGTCACGCGGCTGGAACTGAGCTGGCAGGTCGAGTCGGTCGAGGCATCGGGGAACGCGATCCTCGTTCAGTCCTTCGATCGGATCGCGATGGA
>DMPQ01000102.1 GCA_003455945.1 Planctomycetaceae bacterium | reverse complement strand
TTGCCGTGGTCGATGTGACCGATGGTTCCGACGTTGATATGGGGCTTCGAACGAACGAATTCCTCCTTGGCCATCTCTTTCTACACCTGCTCACAAGGACCGATCGATCACACCAGTGAATCACGACGAGAACCGGCCGAAGGCCAAGTTCAGCGCACCTGCAGGGACCGAGAGCTGCTGATGGGACTCGAACCCATGACCTNNGTGAAGGGAATCGAACCCTCGTCTTCAGCTTGGAAGGCTGTGGCTCTACCATTGAGCTACACCCGCGGATGAATCCGCCATTCTCTTGGAATCCGGTCCGCGTTCAAGGGGGCCTGGGATCGACCCTCCCCGAATCGCGCTCCGCCCAGCGGTCGCCTCGCTTCGAGCCTCGTCCGTTCTCGCGATTGCACAAACAGTGGGGGGTGAAGGATTCGAACCTTCGAAGGCTAAGCCATCAGATTTACAGTCTGACCCCTTTGACCGCTCGGGAAACCCCCCGGTATCCCTGACCGCCGACTCGTTCGCTCCCCCGGCCCGCACGCTCCGAGTCGCCTCGAAGCGGGTCCGAAAGAGCCGCTGCACCNNACCGCCCCGATTCGCCACCGATCGGACGAGCCGATCTCCTGACGCTCGGGCAACGACGCACGCGGTCGAGCCGCGGCTGGTTGTCGCTCGTGTCCTTTCTTTCCTCGCCCTCATCCGCCGTGCGACCGATCAGGTCGAGGCAGGCGATCAGGTCGACACCCGCCAAGGACCGAATCGCTCGCGGTCGCCACGACCCATCGACAAGTCGATCGGGGGCCAGAGCCAGCGGAGGGATTCGAACCCACGACCGGCTGATTACAAATCAGNNGGCGGCGGAAGTCGCTCCGCTTCGAGCCCCGGCGAGAAGGAGTCGCCCCGTACGGTGCAGGTTCGCGGCCGACCGATAGCCGACCGACGGCGGCGCGAAGGGGATCCGGCGCGAGTCGCGGCGCCGAAGCGGGCGCGGATCGAACGACAGCGACCGGAACCTCCGCTGAGATCCACCGCCGACTGCGGGACCGCTGCGATCGAGGCCCCGCTGCGATCGAGGTCCCGAGGCGATCGAGCCGCCGGAACGCCGGGCTGGCTGCCCGCACCTGCCTGCCGTTCGGCGCACGGCAACGAAAAAAGGCTGCCGCTTCGCAGCGACAGCCTTTCTCGGGTTTTCGCGGAGGCCGGGCCTCGCTTGGCCGAGCCGAACCGCGGCTCAGGAGACCTCTTCCCAATCGATGTGTTCGTCCTTGGCGGCGACGCGCAGCTTGCTCAGCGCCCGCGCCTCGATCTGGCGGATCCGCTCCTTGGTCACCCCCATCTCTTCGCCGAGCGCTTCGAGCGTCAACGGCTCCTGCCCCTGACCGAGCCCGAAGCGGCGGATGATGATCTGCTGCTCGCGAGCATCCAGTCGGTGGAGGATCCGGTTGACCTGCTGCCGACGATTCGCCTGTTCGGCCTCGAGCACCAGATGGTTCGCCCGCTCGTCGGTCGTCAGCAGGAACGTCTCTTCGGTCACCGTCTTGAACCGGTCCCGATGCTTGAACTCCTCCGGAATCGACCGGGCGAAGTTCTTCATGATGGCCCAGCTGGCGTACGTGCTGAACTTGTTGCCGCGGGTGTAGTCGAACTTCTCGACCGCTCGGATCAGCGACATGTTGCCGTCGCTGACCAGCTGAAAGAAGTCCTCGTTCGGATTGACGTGCCGCTTGGCGATCGAGACCACCAGCCGCAGGTTGGCCTGCACGAGCAGGTTCTTGGTCCGAACCGACTGTTCGTACCACTGCTCGATCTCGTCCATCTGCGTGCTGGTCGCCGCCGCCGGATCGAGCTTTTCCCGCAGCTTCCACGCGCGGTACTTCAGGTAGTTGTACCGACGGAACAGGTGATGCTCCTGCTCGCGAGTCAGCAGCGGAACGTCGTAGAGCGCCGCCAGGTACGCCGGAAGTCCGGACGGAGCCTTGGTCCGTCGCGCCTGAGGATTGGCCGGCGTCGGCGCCAGGATCCGCCCCTCGGCTCCCCGCGTGTGGAACTCGGGGCTGTCCATGTAGTCGATCGGCAGCTCCATGATCCGACTCGCCCGCACCTCGTTGACGATCCGGTAGATCGACGAGACGGCGCGGTGGTAGCGGCGAGCGAGCACATCGACCGGAGTCCCTTCGAGGAACTCGTCGCTGATCCGCTCCTTGGCCGACTGATCGAGCACGCCCGAACGATCCGGGAAGATCGCCTGCTCGGGATGCCGATCGTCGAACTGCTTGATCGTGTAACGGATCGTCTCGCTGCTCCGATCGAGCGTCGCGCCGATCCGACGAGCCACCTCGGACTGGCTCATGCCGCTCATCGCGAGCCGCCGGGCCTGGTCGATGATCTCGTCCTTCTCGCGATCCGAGAGCTGACTGAAGCGCTCGCCGCGCTTCACCTTCTCGCGGTTGTTCGCGACGAACCGATCGACGCTGCTCTGCAGGAAGCCGACGCGATGCCGGCCGCCGTCGAACAGGAACTTGCGGCTGACCAGCCCCTGCTGGCGCCAACGCGAGATCGTCTTGGTCGAGACGTTGAGCAGACGGCTCAGCTCCTCGACGCTCCGCACCGGCTCGGTCACCTCGTCGATGCGCAGATTCGACGACTCGGTCACGTCCTCGATGAACGCGGCGAGATCGTGCACCGCATCGTCCCCCGAGAGCGTCACGAGACCGGCGGTCTCGGGGCGGAACCCGGTGATGCGATAGCAGAGATATTCGTAGCTGTACGTCTTCTCGCAATCGATCTCGGCGAGCAGCTTCTCGGCTCGATCGACCTGCTCCAGCTTCTTCTCGCGCTTCGCGAAGCGCACCTGCTGGTCGCGGAGCTGACGCATCAGTTCGTTTCGGTATTCACCATGCATTGCGGCACCCTCGTCGCTCGTCAGAGCCGACCTCGAACGTCATCCTTGCGGCACCGGAGCCGCGGTCCGTGGTCTACCGGAGAGTGAATCGCGGCATCCCCGCCGCGAGCAGGTCGGGTCGTCGTTTCCATCCGACTCCCGTGCCTACGCCAGAATCGAGAGAGCTGTTCGCGAGTTCACTGGCGATCTTGTCGGACGACGCGTCGGATCGATCTCGGACCGAGATTCCTTGCGGAATCGCCACCTTTNNTGCAGCACGACTGCAGCCTCGTTCCCCGACGCCTCACTGCCGATCCGACCGATCGACGCCCCGAGTCGCCGCTTCCTGACACGCTCTCCGAATCCCGATCGTCTGTTGAGCTCGTTCGCGCTCCCGCCTGGTCGCGATTCTTTCCGGTTCCCGACCGACCGACTCTGCGAGCCCGGAACCCGCCGAGGGGCTCGTCTCGCGTCACTCCGTATCGAGGACCTTCCAGAATAACGGCAGGCAACTGACGGTGGACCGATCGGGCCGCAAAGTTCGCGCCGACTCGCGACATTCCTCGCCGCCCCCTCGATCCGGCCGATTCCTCACACCTTTGCCCCACCACCGTTCGTTCGACACCCCCCGAACGCTCGCTCGCTCGTCGCGGATTGCGACGAGCGTCGCAGGTCGTGACCGACAACGATCGACGACTCGCCGCGACCAAGGCTCGCCCGATTCGCTCCGATTTTCTTCTCCCGCTTCGATGTCGTCCGCCGGCGATTCGTTCGTGGAAAATCGCCCGATCGTCGCGGCGTCACGACGAAGCGCGCGGTCATCAGACCGAACCGCATCGCCCCATCTTCACCAGTTGCCGCAACCTCGCGAGCACTTGCGGTCGAGGCGGATTCGGCTGAACTCGTGTCGGTCGGTCGGTCGATGCAGACGCGGTATCGCTGCTTCGCGGCTCTCGTCGGATCGCACGTCGTTCCGCTCGATTCGAGCCGACTCCGAAAGGAATCGGAGGCGCGCAGCGATCGGCGAAACGGCGGTCGATACCGACCGTCGCTGTCGCCGAACCGCTTGAATCTCAGTCGCCAAGGAGGGTGGCATGGCCGATCGGCTCCCGCAGTCCCGTCCGATTTCCGGCGTTTCGGACCTCGGTCATCGGAGCGAAGTTCCGGCCAGCTGCGACCGCCGCCGAGCGCTCGCCGTCGGAGGCTCGTTCGTCGCCGCGTGGCTGATCGCTCCGGCGTCGTTTGCCGCCGCTC
>DMPQ01000493.1 GCA_003455945.1 Planctomycetaceae bacterium | reverse complement strand
GGTCCGAGCCGCGTCGAGCGACAAGCCGCGGTCCCCCCTGTCGCCGCGACACTTCGCCCACCGATCGGTTTCGCGGCATGCTAGATTGCGGCCGACGGGTCCGCTCTGCCTTTCCCTTCTCTGCCCCTATCGAACGATCCATGGAAATCATCATCACGGCGGTCGGGCCCGATCATGTCGGTCTGGCCGATCCGATCATCCATCACGTCACCGGTCTCGGCGCGAACATCTCGGAGATCCAGATGTACGACCGCGACGAAGCGGCGGTCTTCGCGATGCTGCTGCGCATCCAGTTGGTGACCGATCTGGCCGTGCTGCGCCGCGACCTGGAGGAGATCGGACGCCTGAAGGGGCTGAGCGTCCGGATCTGGTCGCCCGACAGCGGGCGCAAGCCGCGGTTGGCGATCTGCACGACGCTGCGGCCGGAACCGGCGTTGGCGGTGCTGCGCGGGATACGGGACGGACAGATCCGCGCCGAAGCGGCGGTGATGATCGGGAATCGAGGGGCCTGTCGCGGCATCGCCGAGCAGTTCTCGGTCGACTGGCACCTGGCGGCGGACGACCAGGGGAACGCCGACGACGAGCGGATGGTCGAGCTGTTCGATCGCTACGACGTCGACTACGTCATCCTGGCTCGCTACATGCGAGTTCTGCCGCCGGCGACCTGCTGGAAGTACGCCGGAGGGCGGATCATCAATCTGCATCACGGCCTGCTCCCCGGCTTTCCCGGCATCCGGCCGTATCACGATGCCCACGCCAATCGGATGCTCGTCTTCGGCGCGACCTGTCACTTCATCGTGCCGGAGCTCGATGCCGGCAATCAGATCATCCACCAGAGCGCCTTCAGCGTCGCCCCCGGCACGCCGCTCGACGAGACGATCGCGATCGGACAACAGGACAACGAACCGCGATGCCTGGTGGAAGGAGTCCGACGCGTCGTCGATCGCGAAGTGAAGCTGCACTTCCACCGCGTCATCGCGCGAACGTCGCAGCGCTGAGCAGCCGAGCGAGGTCGCGGCTCGAACGGACCGACGCGTCGTTCGTTCAGCGCGAGCGATCGCCGCCGCAGACCGGACGTGCCCAGAACGGCCACCCCTCGACGGTCTCGACGATTCCGTTCCGCTCGAGCTTCAGGCGGATCCGGTTCGGCCCGACCTGCGGCTCGATCGGGACGCGAAAGGCGACGTAGCGGTGACGATCATCTCCGGCGATCGAGAACGGCAGCGCGGCTGAGGCCGCGTCGGTGTCGTGCGGCGACATCGATCGCCAAGCCGGGTCGCGCGGACCGGACCCCTCGTCACTCACCGTCGCTGCCGCGATCTCGGGGAGCGGCTGATCGCGACGGACGACCATCAGGACCGTCAGCGTCGACGGAACGTCGGCCGGCGGAGGATCGAGCTCGGTCCGCGCCGCCGCGACCAGGCACTCGATCGATCCGGGGCGAAAGAGATACCAACCTTGCTCGTAACCGAGATCGCCGAGGCCCGAAGTCGGCAGCGGCGAACCGAGAAAGCCGTCCGGAGCGAACGGATCGATCGACGACGATGCGGCCGTTTCGTCGACCGCATCGAAGGCGCGCGAGAAGATCAGCGGCAGCGAGAGGCAAAGAATCGAAACCAGGCGAACGACGATCGGTGACATCGAGATCGGACTCCCGAAGGATGAACCATTCGCCGGATCGGCGACGGTCGATCGCGCCGCAGTTCGGGCTTCGAGCCGCGGTTCGATCGTCTCGTGGTGGGGAGTCGCCGGAGGTTCGCGAAGCGAAGCGGAGATCGAACCTCGCGCGACGTTCGGACTCCGACTCGCCGAGCGCGTCGCGGGAGCGACGACCGGCGCCGAGGCGGGATCCGACAGGCCGATCGACGACCTCTCGGACTCGTCCGACCGATTGCACGCGTCGTGCCGAAACGTCGCGGCGCGCCGAGTCGTTCGGCGTCGACCGACGTGCGCCGCTCGCTCGTGTCGCACCGGACGCGCGGGATCCGGAAGAGAGTCGCCGCGTGTCGGTCGAACGCCTTGCGCCCGCGACGACTAGCGGCTTGCGGCGGAGTGGTTCCCTGCTCGCGGCTCGTCCGATACGTACCCGGCAACGACGAGCAGCGACGGGGCGTCATCGAGCTCGCGATCGATCGGGATGATCGATCGGACTCGGCAGGGGGAGCGGATTCCCCCTTGGCCCACGGTTCGAGGAGGAGCCTCGACCGTCCGCCTCGTCACGGGACATGGAGGGACGCGCATGGATTCACGATCGCGAGCCAAGGGAGCCCCTTCATGGCCGAGAAGACGATTCGAGTCGTCACGCGTGCGACCGACGGAACCCTGAAGATCAAGGACTACCAGTCCTTCGCTCGGCTCGAGAAGCTGCATGAGCAGATCGGAGTCGACGATTCGAGCACCGACCTGTCGCTCCGCGGCTTTCCGCTCTTCCGCGGTCTGATCGGTCCGATTCCGGAAGGTCGGGGGATTGCGCGGTACGAATCCCCCGAGGTCTTCGAGCAGCTGACCAAGGAATGGGCCGCCGCCCCGGGCAAGAAGCGTCGCCGCCGCCGGGCCGCGAACGTGGAAACCGACGCCGCTGCGTTGAGCTGAGGGGCGCTGCGAGCGTCGCACTCGCGAAAGTGCTGCCGCCTTTGCCTGTTCGGTGGGCAGTGGCGGCCTCGGGATGCGACCGCATGAACGGCGTGTCGCGAAGGAATGTCGGTCAAATTTCGAGAGATTTTGCCGCTGCGCAACTGCCGAACGCCCATCCGACTTCGAGTGACTCGAAGGCGCGCAGTTGCTGCCTGATTCGTGAGCGAATCAGCGGCCGACCGGGATCGGCAGGTTCGGCCGGTAGTAGACGCTCCGGCAATGCAGGTGCGGGATGAATCGTGCGCCGAGATCGCCGAGCGATTCGGCCGACCCGACGAACAGGTACCCTGTTTCGGTCATCACGTCGGCGATTCGCCGGAACAGATCCGCGCGCGTCTCGGGGGTGAAGTAGATCGCGACGTTTCGACAGAAGACGACGTCGAACTTCCCGAGATGGATGAACGGTTCCAGCAGGTTCAGACGCCGGAACTGGACGAGCGACCGCACTTCGTCGATCACGCGCCAACCGCCGTTGTCGGGGCGGAAGTACTTGGCCAGTTGCTGCGGCGTCAGGCCGCGATGGATTTCGTGGTCGGCGAACCAGCCGCGACTGGCCCGCTCGATCGCCTTCTCCGAAATGTCGGTTCCCAGGATCTGGATGTCGTAGCGGCGATAGTCGGGCATGTTGTCCATGATGGTCATCGCCAGACTGAACGCCTCCTGCCCGGTGCTCGCCGCGGCCGACCAGATGCGCAGACGATTCGGCTGTCCGGATCGGGCTCGCGCGTCGAACGACTCCGGAAGCGCCTTGAACGCGAACGCCTCGAACGGCGTCGTGTCGCGGTAGAAGAGCGTCTCGTTCGTCGTGATCGCGTTGATCACCTCGTCCTTGAGCGCATGGCTCCCTCCCATGCGGACCTTCTTCGCCAGCTCGGCGAAGGAGCGGCAGCCGTGCTTTTCGGCGAGCGTTCCCAGGCGGCTCTCGATCAGGTAGCCCTTCGAGTCATCCAGATAGATGCCGCAGAGATCGATCACCAGCCCCGAGATCGCTTCGATGTCCAGAGCGGTCACCTGCACGAGACACCTCGCATTCCGGCGGCTCGCGCCAGCGCGTCGGCCAGATCGTCCAGCGGGCAGATCTCGTCGGCCAAGCCCCCTTCGATGACCGCTCGGGGCATCCCGTAGACGGTGCAGGAGGATTGATCCTGAGCGATCACCTGACCGCCGGCGCGGCGGATCGCGGCGCAACCCGCGGCCCCGTCGTCTCCCATCCCCGTCATGACGCAGGCGACGGCATCGGCCGCGAACAGCGAGGCGACGGAGCGGAACAGGTAATCGACGCTCGGTCGGCAGTTCTTCTCGGGCGCGTCGTCGGTCACTTCGATCACCGGCGACGTCACCGTCCCTCGCAGTCGCATCTGACGCCCGCCGGGAGCGATATAGACGCTGCCGCGTCGGACCGGCATGCCGTCCTCTCCTTCGACGACCGCCAGGCGGGACTGTCGAGCGAGATCCTCGGCGAGCGATCGCGTGAACATCGGCGGCATGTGCTGCACGATGGCGATCGGTGCGGGAAAGTCGGCGTCCAGTCGCGGGATCAGACGCGTCAGCGCCGACGGACCGCCGGTCGAAATGCCGATCGCCACGAGACGCGGGCGACCGAACGGACCGCCGACCGGACGAGAGCGAGCCGCGTCGCCGTGCGAGAGCGGACAGGCGCGGACCGGTTCGACCCCCTTGGATTGTCCGGTGCGCGAGAGCCACGCATCGATCTTGGGAAAGAGCGCGCTTTCGAGCAGCGCCAGACTCCGATCGAAATCGTTGGCCTGCGGCTTGAGAATGAAGTCGAAGGCCCCCTGCTCGAGCGCCTGGATCGTCTCGCGCGCTCCGCGGTCGGTCAGCGAGCTGAGCATCAGCACGCCGACTCGATCCCCGCGACTTCGCAGCGCTCTCAGCACTTCGATTCCGTCCAGTTGCGGCATCTGCATGTCGAGCGTGACGAGATCGGGACGGAGTTCGGCGATCTTCTCGAGCGCCTGTCGACCGTCGACCGCGCTGCCGACGACTTCGACCTGCGGATGCTTGGCGAGAACGTCGCGCACGACCTTGCGGAAGAGAGTCGAATCGTCGACGACCAGGACGCGGAGCTTCGTCATCGGGGCGCTTTCGGGCAGTCGGTGCGATGAGAGGTCGGGACGAGGCGCTCGGCGAGAGGGCCGTTCGGAACGGGCGGCTCGCGGGAGCCGAGCCTCCGAGTCGCCCGGTGCGAGACGACTCGGTGCGA
>DMPQ01000341.1 GCA_003455945.1 Planctomycetaceae bacterium | reverse complement strand
AAGGATCTGTTCGACTTCTGCGAACGGGTCGAGACGAGCGCGTGCAACCGGACGGCGATCGAGACGCTGATCAAGGCGGGGGCATTCGATGCGTTCGGCGCTCGCCGCTCGCAGCTCTCGGCGGTGCTCGACAAGGCGCTGCAGTCGGGAGCCAAGAAGCAGGCCGACCTCAAGGCGGGACAGAAGAGTCTGTTCGGCGATCTCGAGGACGAGCCGGTGGCGCCGGGAGCCAAGGACGCGTCGCTCCCCGACATCCCCGAGTGGGAAGAGCGCGAACGTCTGGGCTACGAAAAGGAGGTGCTCGGCTACTACCTGTCGAGTCACCCGCTGGCGCAGTACGAACGACAGCTCTCGACCTTCTGCTCGCACACCACCGGCAGCGTCAAGGGAGTCAAGGATCGCGAAGAGGTCTATCTGGGAGGGATGGTCGCGTCGATCAAGCACGCGCACGTCAAGAAGGTGCGCGAGCCCGGCGCTCCGACTCGCTACGTCATGTTCGACCTCGAGGACATGGAAGGAGCGATCCGCTGCATCCAATGGCCGACCGAGTTCGCCGTCAGCGGCTCGCTCATCCAGGCCGACGCCATCCTCGTGCTGCGAGGGGTGCTCGATCGACGCGGCGGCGACGAGGCGAATCTGGTCGTGAACGAGGTCTTTCAGCTCGCCGATCTCGAACAGAAGTTCACGACCGGCATCCGGATCGTGCTCGACGAGGGGCATCAGGTCGGACTGCGCGAGATCCACGAAGTGGTCCGCGGCTATCCGGGAGACCGAGCGCTCCATCTGGTCATGCGCCTGGCCGACGGACGCCAGGTCGAAGTCCGCTCGAATCGGATTCGGATCGACCTGCAGGACGAACTGATCGAGCGGCTCCGCGAGCTGCTCGGCCACGGCAACGTCCACATGATCATCGAGCGTCCGAAACCGTCGAAGGAGACGCCTCAGCGGACCTTCCAGCGCCGCGGTTGACGCGAGGGGCGAGTCGAACGGCGCGGCGCCGACGCGGGTCGTCATCGGGTCGGCACGCTGCGTGGCCCCGGCTCGTCCNNTCGCACAGCCGCGCGTCGGGGACGACGCGCTCACCACGTCCCCGCTCGGCGTTTCGCGCCGGGCGGTCACGCCGACGATTCGCTACAGCACCGTCGCGATGGCGTCGCACAGACGATCGAGGTTGCCGCGAGTGATCCCCGCGACGTTGATCCGGCCGCTGCCGACGATGTAGATGCCGTACTCGCTCTTCAGGCGATCGACCTGCATCGGCGTCAGCCCCGAGAAGCTGAACATGCCGAGCTGGTCCGCGATGAACGAGAAGTCTCGGTTCGGCACCCGAGCGGCCATCGCCGCGACGAACGCCTGGCGCATCGCATGGATTCGCCGCCGCATCGCCGCCAGCTCGTCGTGCCACTGCGCGGTCAGAGTCGCATCGCCGAGGATTTCGGCGACGACCGCGGCGCCGTGGATCGGCGGATTCGAGTAGTTGGCTCGTACGCACGCCTTCGCCTGGCTGCCGGTCGCCTTGGCGGCGTCGGCATCGCTCGCGACGATCGTCAGCGCCCCGACTCGCTCGCCGTAGAGACCGAAGTTCTTCGAGCACGAACTGCAGATCAGCGTTTCGCCGGACTCGGCCAGCCTCCGCACGCCGACGACATCCTCATCCAGCCCGCGACCGAATCCCTGATACGCACAATCGAGAATCGGCAGCAGCCCTCGCTCGCGCACGAAGTTCGAGATCCGTTCCCACTGAGTCGCATCGGGATCGATCCCCGACGGGTTGTGGCACGAAGCATGAAGCAGGAGCGCATCGCCGGGGCGAGCCGTTTCGAGCGTCCGCAGCATCGCGTCGAGATCCAGACCGGTGCCGGCAGCGTCCAGATAGGGATGCGACGCGGTCAGCAGACCGGCCGCCTGGAAGATCTGCGGATGATTGGGCCAAGTCGGTTGGCTGATCCAGACCGTCGCGCCGGGGAACTGGCGGCCGATCAGGTCGGCGGCGATCCGGAGCGCGCCGGTCCCACCCGGACTCTGCACCGTCGCGACGCGCGACTGAGCGATCGCGGCCGAATCGACTCCGAGCAGCAGTTCGGCGGTCCGGCGGCGGAACTCGACATGCCCGTCGATCCCCAGATAGTTCTTGTTCGTCTCGCGCTCCAGCAGCCGCCGCTCCGCTTCCTTGACGCAGGCGAGCATCGGCGTCCGACCGTCGTCGTCCTGAAAGACGCCGACCGACAGGTTGATCTTGTCGGTGCGCGGGTCGTTGCGGAACGCCTCGCCCAGACCGAGGATCGGATCGGGAGGGGCCGCCTGAATCAGCTCGAACATCGCGAGGGTTCCGTCGCGGCGGGGCGAACGGAGCGGTTCGCACGGCCGACCAGAGGAGCGCCGGCGTCGCGAGCGGTTCGTGCCCGACGCGACGCTCGACCCTCGAGGCGCTGCCGGAACCGCTCGCCGGAGGGTCGTGCGGCGATCGGAGATGCCTCGGGTTTTCGAGGCTCGAACAATCTATCGGTGGCGCCCGGAATCGTCCAGGACGCCCCTCGGTCGCAACGGACTGTCGTAGTGCGACACGAAGAACTCACGGTCTCGTCGTCGCTGCGCGTCCGGACCGACAGGTTCGTAACTTGCCGTGGCTCCGGCTTGTTCCGAGCCGCGGGAGTGCGACTGCGACACGAGTCACGTTTCGCGACGATTTCCGCACCCGATGTCGCTCGGCCGCGCGTCGGGGNNGGGCTGGATGGGTCGCTGACGAGACGGGCCCCCGGTCCGGGCTCCTCTGTTCGAACCGCTCGCGTCCAACCACAATCGACGCACGAAACGGAAGTCGCAGGTCTCTGGCCGCGCGACATTCCTCTCCCGCCTCCCGAGGCCGGTCGCGGCGCGACGTCGTGCGCGGCGATCTCCCTCTCGCCTCTCGCTCCAACGGTATTCCTCATGAACGAAGGTCGCGTCGGCATCTGGTTCGTCGGAGTCCGCGGCGGAGTGGCGACCACGACGATCCTCGGCCTCGCTGCGTTGCGAGCCGGAAGGACCGAATCGTGGGGACTGGTCAGCGAACTCCCTCGGTTCGCCGGCCTCGATCTGCTCGCCTGGGATCGGTGGGTCGTCGGCGGACACGAGATCCGTTCGACGCGACTGTTCGACGAGGCGATGCAGCTGGCGAACGTCAGCCGCGCGGTCGATCGCGATCTGGTCCGGTCGCTCGAGGCGGAACTGGACGAGGTGGATCGTCGCGTTCGGCCGGGCGTTCTGGTCAATGTCGGCTCGACGATCGAGCGACTGGCGGACGATGCGCTGCGGAACGTCGCCGAGACGCCGGCGGAAGCGGTTCGCCGGATCCGCAAGGACCTCGAGGAGTTCGCGGCCGCCGAGAAGCTCGAGCGCGTGATCGTCGTCAACGTCGCCAGCACCGAACCGGCTCCCGATCTCGAACGCCTGCCGACGACCTGGGAGGAGTTGGCTCCGGAGCTCGAGAAGCGCGACTGTCCGATCTCGGCCAGCTCGCTCTATGCGATCGCGGCGCTCGATCTCGGGTTTCCCTTCGTCAACTTCACCCCGTCCCCCGGCTCGGCCCTGCCGGCGATCGACGATCTGGCGGTGCTGCGCGGCACCTGTCACATGGGGCACGACGGCAAGACGGGGGAAACGCTGCTCAAGAGCGCCCTGGCGCCGATGTTCGCCGCCAGAAACCTCGAGATCATGAGCTGGGTCGGGCACAACATCTTCGGCAACATGGACGGCGTGGTGCTGAACGATCCCGAGAACAAGCGGACCAAGGTGCGCAGCAAGGATCGTCTGCTCGGCGAGATCCTCGGCTATCACCCTCAGACGCACATCAGCATCGAGTACATCCGGAGTCTCGGCGACTGGAAGACCGCCTGGGATCACATCCACTTCCGCGGCTTCCTCGGCACGCCGATGGTGATGACCTTCACTTGGCAAGGGTGCGATTCGCTCCTCGCCGCGCCGCTGGTTCTCGATCTGGTCCGCTTCACCGAACGAGCCGCTCGGGCGGGCGAGACGGGGCTGCTCGTCTGGCTGGCGAGCTTCTTCAAGAGTCCCCTCGCGCNNGACGAGGGAAGACGAAGCGAGCGGGGCAGAGTTCTGCGAGCCGAAGCGGCGGTTTCGCTCGCAAGGGGTGGGTGCTCCGCGGGACAAAAGGCGTCGGGCGCGGAGACGGCAGGCGTGGGGCACGGAGATCCCTTGCTGACGCGGCGG
>DMPQ01000438.1 GCA_003455945.1 Planctomycetaceae bacterium | reverse complement strand
GAACCGGAGGCGGGATTGCGGACGAATCCGCCCGAGAGCGGTGCGGTCCCGCCCGCTCCCGAGACGTTGGGGTCACGGATCGCGTCGTTGGCTCGCGGCGCAAACGAACCACCGCCCGGCGTCGTCGGAGCCGGGGGCGTCGTCGGAGGGGGCGAGGTCGTCCCGGAGGAAGCGAGCGAGCCGACGAGCGGATTGCGGGCCGGCGGAGTGCTAGGTGGNNTGGGTGACGCCGTGCTGGGTGACGCCGTGCTGGGTGACGCCGTGTTGCTCGACGCAGACGGCGTCGACGGAGCGAGCGACGGCGGAGGTCCGATTGCGGAGTCGCCGGACGGCATGATCGGCGGCGGGCCGAGTCGGTCGCTCGACGAAGTGCTCGCCTCGTCAGCCCCCTTCATCATTTCCGTCGCTGCCTCTTCCCGAGCGCGGCCGTATTCGGCCAGCATCTGATCGGGATCGAGTTCCTCGTCGTCCGCTTCGATCGCCGGCGCCTCGGCGACCGCGTAGCCGTCCTCGTTGAATCGAGCCGGCGGCGTGTTCAGGACCTGGTACATGCCGTACAGCACGCCCAGCAGCATGAGGCTGACGAAAGCGGTCTTCACGGAGTTCATCGGGCACCTCCCTGTGCCTTGTCGGCCGCCGATCGAGACGGATCGGTGCGGCGCGCAGGATCGTCGGCGTCATCCGCCACGCTCGGTCGGGATCCTAGTCACCGTCGCTCGATCGCTGAACCTCAGCTTGACTCGGTTTTCGACGGTCGAGCGAACTGCTAGCGATCGGCGCGAGGGGCTCGCAGGCGAGACGATCCTCGAGTTTCGAACCTCAGGTCCGATCCGCGCCGCCCGCCTCCGCCGCACCGCCGACCCAGAGAGCCATGCAGAGGTCATCCGCATAGCGATCGCTCAGACGGATTCGATTCCTCATCCGACCTTCGTGCTCGAACCCGAGCGACTCGTACAGACGCACGGCACGCGGGTTGGTCGAGCGGACGCGGAGCTCGATCCGTTCGATCCGCTCGGAGCGGCGCCCCCAGGCGATCGCATGATTCATCAGCCGACGGCCGAGCCCCTGACCGCGACAACCGGGATGGACGACGATCGTCAGCTGCACGACATGCGCGAGCGATTCGTAGCCGATCGGCTCGAGAATCAGATGCCCGCGCAGGTCGCCGTCCGCCTCGGCGACGATGTAGAGGCCTTCTGTCTCGGCGCGTTCGATGCGTCGTCGATGCCCCTCGACCGAAACCTCATGCGGTCGCGCCGCAAGCAGTCCTTCGTCGGCCGAGACGGTGGCCCGTTCGGCCGCCGCGATCCGTTCGGCGTCTTCGATGCGAGCCGGGCGAATCGTCTCCATGGTTTCGCTCGTTCCTCACGGTGACGACGATCCGCCGCGACGAGTTTGCTCAGCGGCGCGGCGTCGGCACGATGTCTCGAACACGATCGAAGACGTTGCGCGACGAACGAGTCGGCTCGGCGGCGCTCTCCGCGGAGGATTCCGCAGCCAGACGCGTCAGTCGTTCGGCATCCATGATGACTCGCGGCCAGTAGCCTTCGAGCAGCCGATACGGGCCGACGAGATTCCCCTGCTGCAGCTGAAGTCGCGCGACCGAGATGCGTTGGAAGAGGACCTTGCGATCCGAGTCGTCGAACCAGCCGTCGAGCACTTCGAGGCCGTCGATTTCGAGGTCCCCGGCTCCCATCAGATCGAATCCGACTCGCAGTTCCTGCACGCCGTCGCAAGGAAGATCGTCGAAGTGGACGGCGAACGGCGTCCATTCGGGGCCGATCGCCCCTCCGATTCCTTCGCCGTGCCCGAGGCCGATCGGCGCGAACTGGTAGTAGCCGCCGTCAGGCGTCTTGGCTTCGAGCGACAAACGCAACGGAGCGGGACGCTGCGGATCGCGCGAGCGGACCTGGATCTTCAGGGAGAGTCGGCCGGAGCGAGGAATCGGCAACGGGCGACTGCGCGCCCACAGCACCTCGCCGCGACTTTCCATCCGCAGCACGCCGGTCCCCTCGTGAGCCGAGTCGGAAGACTCGGTTCGGACCGTCGCGGTCGACGAGACGAGCCAGCCCGGCAACTCGTTCCGCACCGACAGCTGCTCGAAGTCGCCGTTGTCGACCGGTACTCGCCGCGCCGATCCCTCGCCGAGCCCGTTGACGTTCGCCAGCAGGCGATCGAGTTCCTGCTGCAATCCGGCGGTCGCCTCCGCGGGGAGTTCGGTTCGGACGTTCGCCACGCGAGTTTCGGGAGCGGCACAGCTCCAGGCGGCGAGCGCATAGGGAGCGAGTTCGATCGTCACCGGATCGTCGACCGTTGCGCCGAGCGTGACCGCCGACGGCCCGACCGCTTCGATCGATCCGGCGCCGGCGTGCGTCACCGCCAGCGTCGCCGGCCAGGGACCGGCGTTCACGGCGTAGTACCAGCGACGGCCGGCGATCGTACCGCCGCGAAGCAGGACCGGAGTCGGCGTCGCTCCTTCGAAGTCGATCGTCACGTAGGGGCCCACCGGGAGTCGCTGCAGGATCTCGAGGAACTCGCGCTGTGCTCCCTCGGTCACCGCCGGACGACCCCACCCTTCGTCGAACAGACAGAGCGTATCGCCGAGCAGCAGACTTTCGGCCGCCAGCCGGCGCGACGCGAGTCCCGCTTCCAGATAGGGCGGGTTCACGACGACGTTCCCTTCGGCGCGACCGGCCGAGACGATCGGCATCAGTTCGGCCAGCGTCGTGCTCCGCGGCGGGCGACCGATCGCCAGCCCGATCGGACGGACCGGCGATTCGATCCGTTCGGCCGCACTGGCGACCTGTCGCACGACACCGGTTCGATCGTTCCCGCTCCGGTCACTCGCACTCCGTTCGGCCATACTTCGATCGGCCGTGCGACGAGGATTCGCCGAGCCGGGCGTGGCGCGAGCGACTCCGTTGTTCGGTCCGCCGATCGACCGGGAAAGCGCACTCCCCCAGATCACTTCTTCCAGTCGGCGTCCGTTGGCGACCGGCGAACCGTCTCGTCCCAATCCGCTGACGAGCAACGTCGCATCGAGGCGTTCGATGCCGCGCGGATCGATGCCGATCTCGAGCGGTGCCGTACTCGGATCGGGTTCGCGACCGCGCGGCGTCGGATGCAGCCGCCGCATGACACCGGCTCCCTGGTACCAGTCGTCTCCGATCAGGAACAGGCGCCGCGTCGGATCGGCGGCGACCACCTGCGATTCGATCCGCGCCAGGAGCGCCGTCATTCGTGCGGAACGCCACGCCAGCCAATCTTCGCGGAGATTCCCTTGAGCCAGATCGAAGGGGGAGAACGAATCGATCGGATGACCGAGGGCGGCGGCGAATCGAGACCGATTCGTCTCGCTCGTACCGACTCCCGGACCGCCGAAGAACAGGTGACTTCCCGGACCGATCCTCAGACCGACCTNNCGGCGAGCGACGGGTGATCGCCGTAGCGTTCCGCGAACTCCGCGACCGCTCGGACGACGGCATCGGCGACCAGGTCGTGCGTCGGATCGTGATAGCCGCGCGGATCGCCGTTCGCCAAACGACGACGGAGCGCCGATTCGCCGCGCTCGTCGATCTTGTCCAGATCGGGATCACGACGTTCCCGACGCGCCTGTTCGACTTCCGGAAGCGGAGCGGTCAGATCGAGGACCGGAATCAGGCGCAGGCCCGCCTGATCGAAACGCCTGAGCAGCAGTTCCAGGCGATCCTTGGGGAGCGGATCGCGACCGTCTCGCCCGGCGAGTCCTCGGTCGAATCGTGTCGATGGGCGGAGCGTCCGACTGGGGAACCACGCTCCTCCGTCCGCCGCGACGGTGATCGCGGCCGAGTTCATTCCCGAGGCGTGAAGATGTTCGATCAGCCGCCGCACGCTCCGATCGAACTCGTACCAATCGCCGGCTCGCTCCGCCGGTTCCCCTTGTCCTCGCTCGGCATCGAACGATCCGAGATCGGGGAGCGGCAAGTAGGGGCCGATCAGCCGCGATGCGGCGGTGGCCGGTACGATCGGCTCGCTTCGCGTTTCGTCCAGTCGTTGCGGTCCGGCCGAGAGCGTGATCAGACCGACTCGCAGCGATTCGGTTTCGGACAGGTTCGTGACGACGACCCACGGCGAACGGGTGATCGGCCAGAAATGCAGCGACGCCGAATCGGTCCTGCGGTCCCATGGCGGGAGCGAACCGACGCTGTCGGGATGCGAGAACTCGAACGCCAGGTCTTCCATGGAAGCGAGCGTGCGGTCGCCGTCCGGTTCGACGACCGAAACGCCGAGGCGTTCGTTCGAGGTGGCGTTGCCGTGCGCGATTTCGATCGACAGTCGATGCGGAAGTTCGCGCTGCTCGACCGGCAACGGAAATGCATGCCAGCCACCGGGAGCGAGCGTCAGCCAGTCGCGTCCGTCGAGCGATTCCCGTTCGAGCGGTCGCGAGCCGATCGGCTCGGTCCGAAATCGCTTCACCAGGTTGATGCCGTCGAGATCCTGAAGTCGCCGGATCCAGCTGCTCGACGTCGGATCGATCTGATGGACGATCTGCCATTCGCCGTTCGATTCGCGCACTCCCGGAATCAGTCGGCGCGGAACGGGGAGCGTCAGTCCGCCGACTCGGGGCAGCCCGACGATCGGCGCCGGTTCGTCGGTCCCTTGTCGGTCCGCGACCATCAGGTCGATCGACCGCGACGCGACGACTCGGGGACGAACGAACGGATTGGCTCCGCGCCGCGACAGCAGGTCGATCCGCAGCACGTAGGCCCCTTGCGCCTCGGGCATCGCGATCGAGACGGGGAGCGGAGCCCCCTCGGCGATCCCGCGATCGATCGCCTCTTCCGGAGCCCTCCAGGTGCTGATGACCTGTTCGGTCCGCGGGTGAATCAATCGCACCTCGACCGGATAGCTCTCGGCCTGATCGGCGATATGGACGGGCGAGAGTCGAAAGTCGAAACGCTCGAGCGGAACGAAGACCAGATGCGGGCGATCGATCTCGAGCAGGATCTCGTCCTGCGGCGCCCGAGCGACGTTCAGCCGGTTTCCGGCGGCATCGAGTTCGAGATCGACCGGAGCGGCGAAAAGTTCGGCCAGACGAAACCGTCGTTCGGTCGGCGGCTGAGTCGCGGCGGCATCCTGCAAGGTCAGGATCAGTTCGGTTTCCGGAGCGGCTCCCTCGAGCACCAGATCGACTCCGTCCTGTACGCGTGGAGCGAGCGGTTCGATCCGGAGCTCGCGCCCCTCGATCCGGAAGGCGACCGGTTCGTCGATCGAGGTGCCGAGCGGGCGGAAATCGGCGATTCGCCCGGCAGAAACGCGGAGCGAGCCCTGCCACAAGGCCGCGCGTCCTCCTCCCCAGCCGAATCGGATCGTGATCCGAACCGGCGCCTTCGCGGTGCGCGGCGGGGGAGTGATGACGGGGTCGCTGATCGACTGAGCGACGACGATCGGCGCGCGCAGTACGACGAACGATGCCGCCAGAGCGAGCATCGCGATCGTGAACCGCGCGTGGGATCGACGTGCGATCATCGATTCCGACGTCCTTGCCGGAAGAGGTGATCCGAACGGAGTCATGAAGTCGAAGCGGCCATCCTCGGCGCGCACGACCTCCCTGGCCCCTCCATGAGCGAGCGACTGCCGGACCGACGATCGAGTCGGCGCAGACGATCACCGAAGGAGGGCAAGCGGCGCGAGTATAGGCAGACCGCGCCGATCCGAACCAGAGCAGTTCGGATCGGCGGCGATGCCATCGAGCAACGGTCGCTCGCCACCGGTTCACGGCCAGCACGGCCGTGGCCCTCGGCGTCGCACGGCCGTGGCCCCGGCTCGTCCTCGAGCCGAGGGCGTGCGATGTCGACACCGAACGCGCTGCGCAACTCGGCGAACGCCCGAAGTCACTCGGCCGCGCGTCGGGGACGACGCGGGCCCACGCCGAGAGGCGGCTTCGATCGAGTCAGCCGATCAGACTCAGCAGCGCTTCGCGGTTGATCGCGTCCCAGTCGCGCCCTTCGTGCTCACCCTTCGGCGTTTCCAGGTACATCGGGACCTTCGCAAAACGGCGGTCGTTCAGCAGGTGCCGGAACGGCTCCAGCCCCAGCGAGCCGTGACCGATGTGTTCGTGCCGATCCTTGCGGCTGCCGAACGCTCCCTTGCTGTCGTTCAGATGGAACGCACGGATCCGCTTCAGACCGACGGCCCGATCGAACGCCTTCATCGTCTCGGCATACTCCTCGGCCGACTGCAGCGGATAGCCGGCGGCGAAGGCGTGACAGGTGTCGAAGCAGATGCCGACTCGCGCCGCATCCGCGGTCGCGTCGAGCATCGCCGCGAGCTGCTCGACCTGCCAGCCGAGATTGCTCCCCTGCCCTGCCGTGTTCTCGAGCAGCACCGCCGCTCCCGCCGGATCGGTCCGTCGATGGATCTCGTCGAGCGAACGGCCGACCTCCGCGATCCCCTCCGCTTCGCTGCCGGTGGTGAACGATCCGGGATGGAGGACGACGTAGGGGATACCGAGCTGCGTCGCTCGCTCCAGTTCGATCACCATCGCATCGATCGACTGGCTGCGGAGCGCTTCGTCCGGACTCGCCAGATTGATCAGGTACGACGCATGCGACAGAGGGTGCTCGACCTTGTGCCGCGCGAGCGCGTCGCGAAACGCCGCCACTTCGTCATCGACGATCGGCTTGGCCTTCCACTGGTTGTTGTTCTTGGTGAACAGCTGAACGCAGTTCATGCTGCAGGCGGCAGCGGCATCGACCGCGCGGTAGTAGCCGCCGGCGATCGACATGTGGGCACCGAGGTAGCGTGTCATGCGCCCGAGGATACGCGCTCGAGCCGCAAGCGCCCAGTGACTCGCGGAGCGACGACGCTGACTCGCGGAGCGACGACGTTACAGTGCGGCCAATCCGGCGAAGGCGCCGGCACAGGCGAGCAATCCGGCGACGACGGCCAACCCGATGCCGATCGCGGCAGCGATCTTCAGGTTCGAGATCGGCGCGGTGCCGGTCGAGCGGCCGGTCTGGCCGTTCATCAGGAAGCGGTGCGTCGTCCCCTTGTACGAGTACGCGAGGATCCAGAACGGCAGCAGGACCGGATCGCTTGCCAGCCCTTCGAAGCGGACGTTCACCTTGACGTTACGGCTGCTTCCGGGAACGTACTTGGCGCACGCCTGACGCTCGAGGTTCTCGATCGCCCAGCGAGCCGTCGGCCGCGCGTAGCGCCGCGCGACCATGAATCGTTCGTACGTCACGCGGTCCAGATCGAACGCGTCGCGAGCGACCGCGGCCGAGAAATCGAACGGCTCGATCGCCGCGATCTCGGCCGGAGTCAGCACGCTGCTGGCGCCGACCAGCAGCCCGGCGTACTCGCCGCGATGATCGCCCGAAACCGGAAACCAATCGCCGCGGGCACCGGGAGGAGTCCGGTTCGAGTCGGCGGTCCAGTAGGTGAAGGTCGTTGCGCGAAAGACCCAGAACGGAACGTAGACCTGCACGATCTTCACGACGACGGCGGTCGAGCTCAGGTCCGACGGACGCCAGAAGCCGCTTCCTAGCCAGCGGCGCAGTTCCGTTTCGGCTCGCCCCCGATCGATCGCTGCGGGGATGACGTACTTCGGCGCAACCGACAGTTCGTCCTCGCGCGCTTCGAGCTTCTCGCTGCCGCAGAAGGGACAGCGGAGCGACTGGGCGTTCGCGTCGTAGCTCATCGACGCCCCGCAGCCGTTGCAGCGGAAGACGTGCGTCGAGGTCTCGGCCGCCAACGCCGTCGCCTCGGGGTGCGGCGCTTCGGTGCCGCAATTGGCGCAGAAGAGATCCTCTTCGTCGAGCAACGCTCCGCAGACCGTGCACTTTTCGAGCAGTTCGCTCATCGGTTCATCGCTCCGAACAGGCCGGCGATCGCCGCGAACGTCGCGATGACCATGCCGACGGCGACGATCCCCGCGACGACGGCGATCGCGATCCGCGTCGACGAATACGGCTTCCTGCCGGCGATCGCTCCGGTCTGACCGTTGATCAGGAAACGGAACTCCTTGCCGCCGTAGCGATAGTTCATCAGATAGATCGGCAACAGACAGAGATCCGACGTGGCGTCGCCGAAACGCGTCGCCAGCTGCAGGTTCCGATGCGTGTCGNNCTCGGCGACATGCCGCCGCGCCCGCCGCTCGAACTCTTCGCGGCACTGCGCCAGCGCCGTCTCGCGATCGACCGACGCCTCTTCCGCTCCCCAACCCGCCAGATACGACGGATCGAATCGCTTCAGCGCTTCCAGTCGGTACGGCATCACCTGCTCGGCTTCGGCCTGCGGAAGTCCGGCGGCGGCCGACACCAGATGGCCGCTGTAGTAGCGATGATGGCGCCCGGCGAGCGGCCACCATTCGGTTTCCTGCACCCGCCGCGTCTTGGTCACCGTCTTGCCGTCCGGCCCTCGCTCGGTGTACGTCTCGGTCCGGTACCAGTGCTCGCCGATCTGCGCCTGCCACTCGCTCTCGGCGAGCATCGCGAAGTGCCAGAACGGCAGATAGACGCCGCGCAGGCGATCGGCCAGGCGCGCCTGAGACAGATCGCTCGGGTGGAACCACGACTTGTCCGAGATCCAGCGGCGATAGNNGATAGATCTGCTCCGCCTGTTCGCTCGTCACCGCGAACCCGATGACGAACTCGGGAGCGGGGCGATCGTCGGTCGCCGGCACTTCGAGCACGTAGGTCGAGTCGCAGAACGGACAGGTGTAGCTGCGCTGGTCCTGCTGCGTCACGATCTCGGCGCCGCAGTTGTCGCACTTCAGGTGACGAGCCGGAGCGGCGGCGACGGCGGTCGGATCGACGAAACGGGGGTTCGCCGAACCGCAGGCGCCGCAGTACCGCTCGCTCGATTCGACCGGCGCTCCGCACGCTCCGCACGGCTCGCCCGAGGGCGGAGCCGAATCGAGCGCGACGCTTCCCCCTTCGCCGCTCGGTTCGAGGAAGGTGATCTCGTCGGCAGAGGCGACTTCGGCGGGCATCGAGCGTGGCTCCTGAGACGCGGCGATCGCGTTGCCGCAGCGCGGCGCAGCAGATCGAACTCCCGGCGACGTGTCGGTCAGAGATGACGCTGCTGATAGACGGCGTGCACCAACGACTCGACGTCCTTGAACTTCTTCCCCGAGGCGGTGGCGGCATCGAGCAGCCGGCGCGCATCGGACTCGCCGTGCCCCAGCGTCAGCAGCAGCGCGAACGTCTCGGCGACCACATCCGGCGACTCCGCCACCCCTTCTCCCAACTCCTTCTGAACCAGCAGCGCGAACTTCGGCATCTTGCGGCGCAGCTTGGCGATGACCCGATCGGCGGTCGCCGGACCGATGCCGGGGAGCGTTCCGAGCCCCTTCACGTCCTCGTTCTCGATCAGCCGAGCGATATCTTGGACCGGGCGGACCATCGCGCGGAGCGCTTTCTTGGCGCCGACGCCGTCGACCGAGCAGAAGAGCTCGAAGAACTCCCGCTCGACCACGTGCAGAAAGCCGATCAGCCGCGGCGTCAGGCGACCTCCCTGAGCCGGGTTGCCGTCCAGATGGTGGATCGTGAACAGTCGCACCGTTTCGCCGATCCGCCCTTGGAGCTGCCGGCGCGCGAAGTCGGGGACCTGCACCTCGTAGGTGAACGGCGGGACGTCGAAGTACGCGTCGGTCTCGCCGAGCGCGGCAAGTCGAGCCGTGATCTGGTCGATCAAGGGGAGCGGTCCTTCGGGAAGACGGCGAAACGCAGCGGCGCGAGACGTCTCGAAGCGAGACGCCGGCCGAGGAGTCCAACGTACCGACCCCGCCGATGTTCCGAAACGTGCCTGGCGCTGCGATGACGGGGAAGCTGGCGCTGCGACGACGGGGAAGCGGGCGCTGCGACGACGGGGTAGAGCGACGCGTTGTTCGCCGACCGCCAAGCGATCGCCGACCGCAAGCTCCGGTCAGGCCGAGTAGAGCGAACCGGGACGCGACAGGAAGTAGTGCGTCAGGGCTCCCGCCAACGCATCGGCGACGTCGGCCGGTTCGGGGGCGGTGGCCAGGCCGAGTTGGCGGCAGATCGCCCACTGCATCTGCGTCTTGGTCGCACGCCCGCTGCCGGTCAGGATCTTCTTGATCCGCGTCGCCGCGTAATGGTGAACGCTCAGGCCGTTCTGAGCCGCCGCCAGGCAGAGCACGCCGCGGGCGTGTCCCATCAGGATCGCGGTCCGAGGCCGCTCGTAGTGCGAATAGAGCTGCTCGATCGCCATCGCCTCGGGGCGCAGCGACGTGATGACGTCGCTGATCCCTTCATGCAGTTCCGCGACTCGCTCGGCCAGCGTCAGGCTCGCCGTGCTCCGCACGACCCCCGCCTCGACCAGCTTCACGGCACCGCCGACGATGTCGATGACGCCGTAGCCGGTCGTGTTGAGTCCCGGATCGACGCCGAGAATCCGTCGCGTGCCGATCGGGCGTTCCGTCCCCATTCGTCCTCTCCCTTCCGTGTCGGATTNNAGAGCGTTCGATCCGCCGGCGCTTCGACTCAGCCGACTCGCCAGCCGGTCCCTTCCTTGCGATCCTCCAGCGTCACGCCGATCTCGAGCAGTTCGTTCCGGATCCGATCCGACGTCGCGAAGTCCTTCGCCTTGCGGGCATCGTTCCGCATCCGGATCAGCAGATCGATCACCTTGCCGAGCACCTCGCCGTCGCCGGAGCCGGAGGCCTGCTTGGGCGGCTTCACGAACAGGCCGAGGATCGCGCCGAGCTCCCGCAGCGTTTCGCAGGCGCGAGCCAAGGCGGCACGCTGCGCCTCGGTCCCCTTCCCTTCTTCGAGCCCCTGTTGCTCGACCGTCCGATTGAGCAGATTCAGCAGCAGGAAGAGGNNGGTGTTGAAGTCGTCGTCCATCTTGGACAGGAATGCCGTGCGGAGCTTCGCCGTCTCGATCAGCAGCGGATCGTCGTTCGTGGCGATCTCCCCCGCGTCGCGCGCCGTCGACCCCGGTTCGCGAACGATCACGCTCGCCCGATCGTCGCCGGCAGGGTCCAGATAGAACGATCGGCCGAAGACGCGGCGATAGCGTTCGAAGAAGGTGTAGAACTTGTCGAGGGCCGCTCCCGCTTCGGCCAGCGTGTCGTCGCCGAAGACGGCCGTGCTTCGATAGTGAGTCCGGAGCAGGAAGAAGCGGATCCGCTCCCCTCCCTGCTGAGCCAGCAGGGCGCGGAGCCCGCCGCCTCCTTTGGACCGACTGATCTTGGTATCGACCGTCGCCTGTTCTTCGGCCCCCGCATCGGCTCCTTCACGATCGGTCCGTCCGCCGACCTTGCCGGCCGCGGCGCTCGCTCGCATCAGCCCGTTGTGCATCCAGTA
>DMPQ01000014.1 GCA_003455945.1 Planctomycetaceae bacterium | reverse complement strand
AGACATGAATCAGCAACCCAGCGGTGCGCCGTCCGGAACCGATTCGGGAGCATCGGGAGAGACCGGTTCGTCCGGCGATCGCGACTCGCGGCGTCCGGTCGATCCGCGGGGCGCCGATCCGAATCGATCGAGTCCCAGCGGAAGTGCGCCGGGGGGGCGCTCCGGCGACTCGACGACAAACGATGCGAGCCGCGGTTCGGCCGAAGAGAACCTCCCGCCCGGCGAAGCGGCCAACCTGGACTATGCCCGCCGCGCGACCGATCTGGTGCTCGACTATCTGAAGGACCAGAAGGAACGCCCCGATCCGAAGCTGCTGGACGAGCTCGGTTGGACCGAAGAGCAACTCCGCGAGTTCGCCGAGCGTTGGGAGGCCATGCGCAGCGCCGCGCGCGAAGGCTCGCCCGATGATCGACGTCGTCTCGACGAGCGGCTTCGGAGTCTCGGACTGATGCCGCGGGTCGACGATGCATCGGCGGTCCGAGCTCGACAGGACGGGATCGGCGGACTGCAGCAGGACGGGGCTCGCTCGAAACCGCCGTCGGCCTACGCCGAGAAGTTCCGTCAGTTCCTGCGAGGTGCTTCGCAGGCCGAGAATCGCCAGGCGGACGAAGCACCGCGGTAAGGCCCCCCGCCCCGACTCGCGGCGTCTACACTGGCACGCACCGGTCGTCGAACCCGCAACGGTTCGCAGCGGTGCGTCCCTGGCCCGCCGAGGAGTTCGGATGTCGACGTTCCCCCGCTTTCTCGTCCCGTTCACGCCCAAGTCGCTGCCGCATCAGTTCACCGATGTCCTGATCATCGGCGGCGGTCTGGCGGGGCTCCGCGCGGCGATGGAAGTCGATCCGCGCCTGTCGGTCCTGCTCGTCACCAAGGACTCGCTCGACCAATCCAACAGCAGCTATGCCCAAGGGGGAATCGCCGGGGTTCTCGGTCCGGAAGATCGCTTCGAGTTCCACGTCCACGACACGCTCGAGGCGGGAGGTCCGCTCTGCGATCGCGAGACGGTCGAGTCGGTGATTCAGGAGGCACCGGAGCGGATTCGCGAGCTGATGGAGTGGGGAGCTCGCTTCGACACGTCGGCCGGTTCGCTCTCGCTCGGCCGCGAAGGAGGGCATAGTCACCATCGGATCGTCCATGCCCTCGGCGATGCGACCGGCAAGGAGGTGATCCGCGCGATGATGGCGGCGGTCCTGTCGCGCCCCAACATCGCGATCCTGGAAAACACCTTCACCATCGATCTGCTGACCGCCGAGCAGCGCTGCCAGGGAGCGCTGGTGGCGCCGCGCGGCGAAACGAAGCGACTCGTCTGGGCCAAGGAGACGATCCTCTGCGCCGGCGGGACCGGTCAGATCTACCGCGAGTCGACCAATCCGTCGGTCGCGACCGGCGACGGACTGGCGATGGCGTTCCGAGCGGGAGTCGAACTGCGCGACATGGAGTTCATGCAGTTCCACCCGACCGTCCTGTATCAGGCGGGGAGCAGTCGGTCGCTGATCACCGAAGCGGTGCGCGGCGAGGGAGCTCATCTGGTCGACAAGAACGGCGAGCGGTTCATGCCGAACTACGACCCGCGCGCCGAACTCGCGCCGCGCGATGTCGTCAGTCAGGCGATCGTGTCGCAGATGGAGCTGACTCAACACGCCTGCGTCTATCTCGACCTGAGTCATCTCGATCCCGAAACGGTGATCCATCGCTTTCCGGGGATCCGCAAGGCCTGCTCCGAGTTCGGCCTGGACATCGTGCGGGATCGGATCCCGGTTCGCCCCGGGGCTCACTACATGATCGGGGGAGTGACGACCGATCTCGCCGGGCGCACGTCGCTCGACGGACTCTGGGCGGCGGGAGAGGTGACGAGCACCGGCCTGCACGGCGCGAATCGCCTGGCATCGAACAGTCTGCTCGAAGGACTCGTATACGGGGCGCGAGTCGGCGCGGGGGCAAGCAGCGCCGCGGCCGATCGGCCCGATCACTTTCGGGCACTGCCGCTGTCCAATCCGGTCGCCGCCCCCTCCCGGCCGCTCGACCTTTCGGACATCCGCAGCTCGCTCAAGAGCCTGATGTGGCGGTGCGTCGGCGTCCGCCGCGATGCGTCGACGTTGCGGGAAGCGACCGACTCGGTCGATGCCTGGTCCCGGTACGTGGCGGTGCAGCAGTTCGATCGCTCGGACGGTTGGGAACTGCAGAACCTGCTCGCGGTCGCTCGGGTGATGATCGCGGCGGCGCGGACGCGCGAGGAGTCTCGCGGGGTCCATTTCCGCAACGACTTTCCCGATACCGACGACGACCATTGGCTCCGCCACGTCTGCTTTCGAGGGGATCGCTCGTACTTGAGCGAGCTTCGAAAGGTCGGTTATCATCCCTGATCCGTCCCCTCCGAACCCGGTCAGCCTACGGAAAACCCTCATGAATTCGACGGCTCCCGCCGCCGCTCCCGCCCCGACCAAGGACTCCCGAGTCCCGATGATCGAGGCGGAGCATCTGTCGAAGTTCTACGGCGTCTTCGCGGCGACTCGCGACGTCTCGTTCAAGGTCCATCAGGGGGAAGTGGTCGCCTTTCTCGGCCCGAACGGCGCCGGCAAGAGCACGACGATGAAGATGCTCACCGGCTACATCGCGCCGAGCGAAGGGACCGCCCGCATCGCCGGCTTCGACATGACGCAACAGCGTCTGGAAGGCTCCAAGCGACTCGGCTATCTCCCCGAGAACGGACCGCTCTATCCCGACATGACGCCGCACGGCAGTCTGGACTTCTTCGCCGAAGCGCGCGGGATGCGGAAGAAGGCGAAGCGCGAGCGGATCGATGCGGTGGTCGAACTGTGCGACCTGCGGAGCGTGCTGCACAAGCCGATCAACAAGCTTTCGAAGGGCTATCGCCAGCGAGTCGGCATGGCTCAGGCGCTGCTGCACGAGCCGGACGTGCTGATCCTGGACGAACCCACCAACCACTTGGACGTAGGCATGATCGAACAACTCGAAGAGGAGTTGAGCGTTCCTGGCCTCAACGTTTTGTTGGTGACACACGACCGCTACTTCCTGGACAACG
>DMPQ01000250.1 GCA_003455945.1 Planctomycetaceae bacterium | reverse complement strand
CACGGCCGCGCGTCGGGGACGACGCGGGCCCACGCAGGGGGCGAGCCGTTGACGTGCGACCACCGTCGAGAGTCCGACCTTACTGCCGAGGTGCCGGAGCGCGGGTCAGTTCGTCGATGCGTCGAGCGGCTTGCGGGTTCTCGGGCTCCAGCGTCTGGACCGCGCGGTACCAGTTGAGAGCCATCTCGGGCTGCCCCAGTTCGAGCGCGACTTCGCCCAGCCGCAGTCGGATCGGCACGTCTCCCGGTCGGACGTCCGCCTCTTCGTGCAACTGCGAGAACTCTTCGCGGAGTGCCTTGAGACGATTCGCTTCGGCCGCCTCGTTTCTGGCCGCATCGACTTCGCCTGCCGCCTGCAGCGCCAGACTCAGCTGATAGCGAGCCAGGTAATCGTACGGATCGACGTTGACCGCGGTGCGGAGCGTCTGGGCCGCGACCGCCGGATTCCGCTTGTCGAGTTCGACCATCCCCTTGATCGTCAGCGCTTCGAGATCGGTCGGGTTCCGTTCGAGCACGGTGCGGACCAGCCGCAACGCCTCGTCCCCTCGTCCCGCGTCGAACTCGCACTGAGCGAGCGTGACGTCGGCCTGCGCGCGAATCTGCGGGTCAGTGACCTCGGTGAAGATCGGCGACACCAGGATCGCCCGCGCCTCTTCGAAGCGCGCCAGCTTGACGAGCGATCGCGCCTTGCCGAGCAGGATCTGCACCTGGATCGGCAGGGGCGGATTGCAGGCGAGTGCCTGGTCGAAGTGCCCGAGCGCTCCTTGCCAGTCCTGAAAGTCGAAGTTCATCAGCCCCATCTTCCACGGCGCGCGGAAGTCGGACGGATCGAGTTCGGCGACGCGACGCAGATGGACGACCGCCAGCGAGTCGAGTCCTTGGTTGTAGAAGATGTCGGCGAGCCAGCGATGAGCGTCGACCGCGTCGGGTTCGATCGAGATCGCTCGGTTCAGCAGTCCGACGGCGCTCGCCGGATCGGGCGTCGGACTCCGGATCAGCGCCTCGGCCGACAGGATGTAGCACTGCACGGCCAGCTCGGAGATCTCCTGAGCCCGACCGAACATCTCGAGCGCCTGGTCGTACTGATTGCGACGCATCAGGATCACGCCGGCGACGAACTCGGCGTAGCGAGTCCCGCTCTCCGTCTCCTTCAGCGCCTTGAGTTCCGCCTCGACCGTCGTCGGGTCGTTGTTGTCGAGCGCCATCATCGCTCGGGCGACGCGAGCCATCGGCTGGTCGGCATCCTCGAGCACCGCGAGCAGCTGAGTCGCTTCGGGGAGTTCGGGGACGAGCTTCAGCGCTTCGTTCGCCTTGGCGCGAGCCGCCTCGAAGTCGCCGTCGCGATAGTCGAGCATGCCGCTCATCGCCAGCGCCATCGGACGGACCTCGGGATTCTCGAGCGCCCGGGTCAGATACTTGGCGGCGGTCTCGAAGTCCTGATCGTTCGCCTCGAGCGCCGCTTCGAGATAGCTCAGGTGCGGCAGGAAGTCGGGCGAAGCCTTGAGCGCCGTCGCGGCGCGTCGGACGTTCATCCACTTCCCTTCGCGGATCGCGAGCACGCCATCCTCGAAATGACCGCGCGGCACCGCCGACTTGTAGTATCCGAGCGCCATCCAGGCAACGAGCCCGGTGAGGCCGAGCGCGACGCCGACAGCCCACCAGCGAGTCCGTTCCTTGACGTCATCCCGCGACGATGAATCGAGAGGCAAGGGGAGAGTCCTGCAGAAAGACGAGTGGAAGCGCCGATCCGGCCGCTTGGTCCGGCGTTCGGCAGGCCCAAGGCGCCACGAGACGAAAAGAGCCGGCCGGCGCGGGGGCGCCGACCGGCTCCTGCATTATGGTCCCCGGCCGCGACCGTTCCCAGAGCGAAGCGAGGAAGGTCCCTCCGACTCGCGACCGGTTTCGGCCCCCCGGGGTATCGATCGAGTCACTCCCCCGACGGCTCGACCCCCTCGGCATCCAGCTCGTACTTGCCGTGCTCGGCGGCACGGAACAGCGTCAGATAGTACAGCCGGGCGCAGTTGGCGATCTTGGACGGGTTGATGCCGTCCATGCCGTCCGAGACCTGGTGATAGTGCGGATTGAAGCCGCCGAACAGGAACGAACTCGGGATCCCCTTGGCCGCGAAGCTGTAGTGATCGCTGCGGCGGTAGACCCGCTCCTCGTCGTACTCGAACCGGAATCCGACATGCTCGTTGGCGGCGAGCACGTCCTTGTGGAGCGAGGTCGAGAGCTGCTTGGTGCCGACCAGATGGATGCTGTCCTCGTTCTCGGCCGCCGTCTCCCCTTCCTGTTCCTCGTTCCGACCGATCATGTCGATGTTGAGCATGCAGACGCAGTTCTCGAGCGGCACGAGCGGGTGATCGACGTAGTGCTTCGATCCGAGCAGCCCCATCTCTTCCGCCGCGAACGCGATGTACAGGACGCTTCGACGCGGCTTCACCGGATTCCGATGCAGCGCCTCGGCGATCTGCAGGATGGCGGTCGAGCCGCTGCCGTTGTCGTCGGCGCCGGGGAACAGTTCGCCTCCCTGAACGCCGAGATGATCCAGGTGCGCGCCGACGGCGACGTACTCGTGAGCGACCGTCGGATCCGATCCGGGGAACCAGCCGACGACGTTCGGGACCATCGCCGACGACTCGATCGACTTGACGTCAACGACTCCGGCCAGCGTCGTACCGACCAGCGTCTGCCCCGGCGCGGCGAGCGGTTCGAGCCCTCCCTCGATTCCGCCGAGCAGGGACGCGAGGTCCGAGGCATTCGCCTGAGAGATCTCGACGACCGAACGCTGCGGCCCGATCGCCGGCTGTCCCGGTCGGAGGAGCGTCGGCTGGTTGATCGCCGGGCCGTCGGCCAGCTTGATCACCGCCGCCGGCTCGGCCGCCAGCACCTGCAGTTCGAAGTTTCGCGGCAGGTCGCGACCGACAAGGACGACGACCTTGCCGGCGACGTCCGAATTGCGATCGAACCGCGTCTCGGCTCCGGTCGCCTTGAGCACGACGACCGGTCCTTCGGTCCGCTGACTCGCTCCGGCTCGCGAGAAGCCGATCGCGGCACCGCGAAAGACGACGTCGCCGATCGTCACCGAGCTGGCGTCGACGTCGGCGACGACCTGTCGGAAGTCGAGATTCTGGAAATAGGTGCCGTTGTCGCCGATCGGCCGAAAGCCGTACTCGGCCAGCTTGCCGGCGACGTAATGCGCCGCGCGGACATGGCCTTCCTGCCCGGTTCCGCGACCGTCGAACCCTTGCGAGACGAGGGTCGAGAGGATCTCCATCGAACGATCTTCGGTGATCGTGTCGAACCCGACTCGGACGTCGTCGGGGGGAGGGGTGGTGCCGGCGTACTGCGCAGCCAGCGGCAGAGGTGCGGCGAGCAGCATACCGACCGCTCCGGCCAGTACCCCGCGCCGCAACGAACGGACGCCGTGGCGCGCGAGGAACGACAGGACGATCGAGCGACGGAGAACGGTCATCGGCAAAAGGCTCCGGACGGCAGCATCGAGAGGGCGGCTCGCTTCGACGAGACGCTTCGATCGCCCCGCCGGCCGATCATTTCGGATCGCCGCTCGCCGGAATTCCGAACGACGTTCGGCCTCCTACAGGCGACGACCGGCTCGAACGACCGTTCGGCACGGGGCGAAGCTCACCAAGAGTAACCGCTTGCCGGCCGCTCTTGCCACCCGCCGAAGTGCGAGTCGGAGGGCCTTCGACCGTCGCGGATCGCTTCGGCCCCCCGTTTCGATTGCCTGCGCCGTTCGGATTGTGCAATCCGTTCCCGCTGCTCCGGAGGTCCGGCTCGCGCAGCGTGCCGCACTTCGATCAGCGGCCGCTCGAAACCCTCCCGTAGCCTCGTTTCCCCGCGTCTCGACGGAAAGGGCGGCAAGTATAGTGGAACGAGGGGGTCGAGGTACGGGCCGCGCGATCGCCGGGTGACGGCGCCCGCGACGGCGCGTCGGGCTCTTCGTCGGAACTGCGGATCGCATGGCGCGGATCACGATCGGGATGCCGGTCTATCAGGCGGAACGTTTCCTCGAGGAAGCGGTCCGTTCGCACCTTGCGCAGACCTTCGGCGACTTCGAGATTCGGATCTCGGACAACGGTTCGACCGACCGGACCGAGTCGATCGCGCGCCGCCTGGCGGCCGAGGATTCGCGAGTCCGGTACGAGCGACACGAGACGAATCGCGGCGCGATCTGGAATCTGAATCACGTCGCGGCCGGCGCCAGCGGCGACTTCTTCAAGTGGTCGGCGCACGACGATCGACTGGAGCCGACGTTTCTCGAACGGTGTGTCGAACGACTGGATGCCGACCCGAACATCGCGCTCTGCTTCTCGCGTGTCCGCCGGATCGACGCGCACGGTCATGAGATTCCCGACCGATTGCTGACCGACGGCGAGCGAGACGGCGAAGGGACCGGTATCGGCACCTCACCGTCCGTCACGCGCCGCTTCCGAGACGTGCTGCTCGGCGGTTCGTGGGGAATCCGCTCTAACGGCCTGATCCGGGTTCCGTTCCTCGCGCGAACGATGCCGCTGTTGCCGATGTTCGGCTCCGAGAAGATCCTGGTCGCCGAACTGATGCTCCGCGGAACGTATCACGAGATCGATGCGCCGCTCTTCTGTCAGCGCATCCACGCGGCTCAGAGTTCGAGTCTGGAGAGTGCCGCGGAGCAGCAGCGGTTCTGCGATCCGCGAAAGCAGCGCCCGCCGCGCGTGCCGCATCTGACCTTCGTCCGTGCCTACGGTCGCGCGATCTCCCGCGCTCCGATCGGTGCCGGGGATCGGCTCCGCTGTTACGGTTGGCTGTCGCGTTATGTCCTGCGGCCCGAAATGTGGTTCGATCGATTGACGCGAGGCCTGCGCGGCAAGCCGCTCGGCGGCGGCAGTCGCGCGCTGCTGCAGCGTCTGGCCGATTCGGATCCGGTCGCGACCGACGACGGAGCGACCGACATCGCCGGCCCATCGAATCCGAATCGACGGCACGTCGCCGTCGGCTCCGATGTCGCGTCGAGCGGCACCGCGGCATCCGGGTCTCCGGTCCACGGTAGCGGTCGATGACACGGCAACGATCGGCCCGGCAGCGATCGACGATCGGCGATGCTCCGCTGCTGATCACCGGCGCCGGCGGCTTTCTCGGTCGTCATCTGGTGAACGCCGCGGTGAGGCGAGGCGAATCGGTGGTGGCGGTCGTTCGCCGGTCGCTCGACAACTGCCCGATCCTGTCGGCCGAAACGCTCGGGCGGATTCGCGTCGAGAGGGTCGATCTGACCGATGCGGCGGCGACCGCCGAGCTGATTCGGCGCGTCGCTCCCGATCGGATCGTGCATCTGGCCGGATATGCGGAGGGACTTCCCGGTCCCGAGCATCTGCTGGCGAGTTTCGACGGCGATCTGAGGACGACCGTCCACCTGCTTGCCGCTTCGATCGGCCGCGTTGCCGGACGAGTCGTGATTACCGGATCGCTGGAGGAACCGGAACCGGGGAGCCCGCCGAGTTCTCCGTATGCCATCGCCAAGCGAGCCGGCGTCGAGTATGCCCTCGGCGTCCGCGACCTGTACGGCCTGCCGGTCGCGGTCGCGCGGATCTTCATGACGTACGGCCCCGGCCAGCGCGAGCGGAAGCTGATTCCGTACGTCATCGATTCGCTGCTCACCGGGCGCGAACCGGAACTCGGCGATCCCGGGCGCTCGGTCGACTGGGTGCATGTCGATGATGTGGTCGAGGGGCTGCTGAGCATGACCGAGCATCCCGGAGCGATCGGCGACCCGATCGAGCTGGGAAGCGGCCACGGGACGACGCTCGGCGAGACGGTCGAGACGATTCGCGAGCTGCTCGGCAGCCGAGTCGCGATCCGCTGGAACGCTCGCCCACCGCGACCGCGCGAACGTGTTCGGACCGCCACGGTCGAAGCGACCGCTCGCCGCATCGACTGGCAACCGCGCGTCGCGCTGCGAGACGGCTTGGCTCGGACGATCGAGACGCTGCGGCGGCGAATCCGAGGGTGACATCGGCGGGCCGGGGTCGGCGAGAGTCAGGAGCCGGGTCCTCGGACGAGCAAGATTGGCTTCACCGATCAGGGTCCGCTACCATGCCGCCGGTGGCATTGGCGCGACGACGGCGTTGAGACTCTTCAGGCGACGGGCAATGCTCGATCAGCGACGATTCGAGGGGATGCTGGCGGCCGAGCGCGGGGCAGGGGAGCTGCGCGTCAATCTGCTGCGGCTGCTCGCGATCGTCGCCTTCTACGGCAATCATCTGGTCGATCTGCTGCAGCGCGGCCTGACCGATCGAGCGACTCTGCACGAAGGGATCGCCGTCGCGGTGGTCGTTGCGCTCTGGGGCTCGCTGGTGGCGCATGTCGTCGTCGCGATGCGACTGGGGCGAGCCGGTCCGTCGCTCCCTTATCGAGTCGTCGCGCTCGATCTGCTCTTCGCGTCGCTGCTCGTCACGATGCTCGACGGGCCCGCGAGTTCGCTCGTGATGCTCTACCCGGTCATCGTCGCCTCGACCGCGCTCCGCCTGTCGGTCCCGCTCGTCCGATTCGGAACGCTCGGCGCCGTCGCGTCCTATGTCATCGTCGTGGCGCTCCGCGGTCTCGAAGGAGTCGTACCGCGGCTGCGCGGAATCGGCTCCGGTGATCTTCCCGGAACCGCCGCGTTCGTGATCGTCGTCCTGTCGATCACCGTCGTCGGTCTGTTGGCCGGCCAAGGGGTCCGCCAGGCGCTCCGCATGGCGGTTCGCGGACTCGACGCGCCGTCGTCGAGCGGAGGTCCGTCCGAGGCGCCGAACGGACCCGGTGCCGGCGACGATGACGTCACCGGTTCCGGCAATGGCGATGCGTCGACTGTCGAGGAGGCGCGATGAAGCCGTCGCCCCACAAGCAACCTCCGGCGGTCGGCGGCAATCCGTTTGCCGAACGCCACGCCGAACCTCCTCCGATCATCCTGCTCGACGGGCAGGATGATGCCTGGAGCCGCTCGGTCCGCCGCGATGTGCGCAACGACCTGATGTGGACCGGCATCGCCCTCGGACTGCTCGGTCTGATGGCGGTGATCGGCGCGGTCACGGCGGCGATCGTCGCGATCCCCTCGGGGAACCTGACCGAGTCGAACTTCTGGATCGTCGCGACGATCGTGGGGGGCGGCATCCTGGTCCTGATGGCCGGCGTCGCGGTGAGCGTGATCCGCTTCGGCGACCGCAGTACCCTGTTCGCCTCGACCCTGCTGGGAATCGGATTGTCGGTGCTGAGCGGCGTCGCGGTGATCCTGCTGCTGGTGCTCGCGGGAGTCATCTTCCTGCTGGCGATCTGTCTGAGCATCATCGCCAAGGACCTCTGATGGGGTTCGAGATCCCGAGCTGGCGCTGGGCCTATCCGGTCGCGATGCTCGCCGCGACGCTCGGCTTCGTTCTGCTGCGGAAACTCCGTCCGATCGTCGACGTCGAACGCCCTGCGCCAGGGGATCGCTGGCGTTTGGCGATCGCCGCGTTCATCGGCGGATCGATCGGCAGCAAGGTCCCGTTCGTCATCGCGAGCGGAACGCCGTTCGAACCGACCGTCTGGATCGCCGACGGCAAGACGATCCTGGCGGCGCTGATCGGTGCGTATGCGGCAGTGGAACTGACGAAGCGAGTCCGCGGGATCCGGGCACGCACCGGCGATGCCTATGCGCTCCCGCTGGCCGGCGCGATGGCGATCGGTCGCCTCGGCTGCTTCTTCACCGGCTGCTGCTTCGGTGCGCCGACCGAACTCCCCTGGGGTTGTCGCTTCGTCACCGCCGAGGGTCTCCGCCATCCGACTCAGCTGTACGAGAGTCTGTTTCACCTGACCTCCGCGATCGTCCTGATCCCGATCATCGAGCGAGGACGCCTGGCGACTCACCGGCTGCAGGCCTATCTGATCGCCTATTGCGGCTATCGGTTCCTGAGCGAGACGATTCGGCCGGAACCGATCTGGGCTCTCGGCCTGACCGCCTATCAGTGGGTATCGCTTGGGTTCGGTCTAACGCTCGCCTTACAATGGGCAGCGACCGCTCGACAGGATGCCCGCCGCGGCGACGCGACGGCCGCGACGATTCCGCTCGACTGATCGATCGCCGATTTCAAGGCGATCATCCGGGCGATCGCTGTCGCCTGTCGTTCGCGCGCCATCCCACCGACTCCCCACCCTCCCGCCTCGCGATCGGACTCGTGCCGATGAGTCGCTCTCGTTTCGCGCTCCGCTGCCTGCTGCGCTCATGCCCGTCGAGACGTCGACGATTCTCGTCGCTTCCGGCGTTTCTCGGTGGCATGTTCGTTGCGACGTCGGCGTTCGTCCCTTGTTCTTGGGCGCGATCGTTCCAGGAGCCGTCCGGCGAAACGGCGACGTCCGAAACGGCTCGCAGCGACGATGCGATGCCGACCTTCTCGCCCGAAGCGATCGCGTTCTTCGAGCGCGACGTGCGGCCGTTGCTGATCGAACGCTGCGCCGAATGTCATGGGGCGGGGGATGATGAGCCGGCGGGAGGACTGCGAGTCGACTCGCGCCGCGCGCTGCTGGCCGGAGGTGAGAGCGGCTCGGCGGTGGTGCCGGGGGAGCCGGACCGGAGCCTGCTGATCGACGCGGNNGTTCGACCGACGGAGTTCGCGATCTCGGAGGCCGATCGCGACTGGTGGGCCTATCGTCCGCTCGCGCCGCTGCCGGCCCCGAGCACGACGGTATCGGTCACCTCGCCGATCGATGCGTTCGTGCAGCAGCGTCTGGAGCAGGTCGGCCTGATCGCCGCGCCGTCAGCCGACGATCGGACATGGCTCCGCCGAGCCCATGTCGATCTGACCGGCCTCCCTCCCGAGATCGAGACGACCGAGCGATTCGTCGCCGATAGTCGTCCGGACCGCCGCGTTCGCGAGATCGACCGCCTGTTGGCGAGTCCCGGGTTCGGCGAACGGTGGGGACGNNATCTGGCGCTATCGCGACTGGGTCATCGGCGCGCTGAACGAGGATCTGCCGTACGATCGATTCGTGACGCTGCAGCTGGCCGGCGACGAACTGCCGGAAGCGGGCGATGCGGGAGCGATCGCGACCGGGTTCTATCGGTTGGGAGTCTGGGACGACGAACCGGATGATCCGGTGCTGGCGGAGTTCGACGAACGAGACGACATGCTCTCGACGATCGGCTCGGCGCTGCTCGGCACGACGATCGGTTGTGCCCGCTGCCATCGGCACATGTTCGATCCGTTCTCGCAGGACGACTACTACGGTCTGCTCGCGACGGTGCACGGCGTCCGTCGCAACGAGCGGGCCCGACCGATCGCCGACTCGGCCAACCTCCTGCCGCTCGGCGATACGACCGCGATCGAGGCATGGCGCGAGGATCAGGCGACTCGCCTTGCCGCCGCGATCGCCGAACGGGATCGGATCGTCGATTCCGGGGAGGGGAATCGGGACGAGGCGGAGCAACGGATCACCGCGATTCGCGATGAGACGTTTCCCTTCGCGGCAGCGCTCGGCGTTCGCGAGATTGCCGAGACGCTCCCTGCGACTCAGGTTCTGGCTCGCGGCAACCCGGCGACTCCGCTCCGCGAGATCGAACCGCGCACGCCGGAGCTCTTCGGCAGCGAATCGCTCGCAGGGAGCGAGCGGAGGGTGCGCGGCGTCCGTTCGTCCGGTCGCCGATCCGCGCTCGCCGCGTGGATCGTCGCCGACGAGAACCCGCTGACCTACCGCGTGATCGCGAATCGGATCTGGCATCAGCTCTTCGGAGTCGGGCTGTGTGCGTCGACCGGCGACTTCGGCAAGGCGGGTTCGCTGCCGACTCATCCGGAACTGCTCGATCGTCTGGCCGACGACCTGCTTCGCGATGACCGGTCGCTCAAGTCGCTGATCCGGCGCGTGATGTCGAGCGAGAGTTACGGTCGAAGCGCGATGATCAGCGACTCGCGCGTCGCGTCGCTCGATCCGGACGGGCGGCTGCTGTCGCATCGTCGGATTCGGCGAATGGATGCCGAGGGGCTACGCGACGCGATGCTCCAGGCGGCCGGAGCACTCCGGTTCGAAGCGGGAGGTCGAGGCTACTTCCCGTGGCTCGAAGGGGATGTCGTCGCCGGCGGTTCGCGTCCCGGTCTCGGCTGGGAGCACTCGGACGAAGCGCAGCGCCATCGCCGGACGGTCTACGCGTTCGTCAAACGGAGTCTGCGCGATCCGCTCGTCGAAGCGTTCGACTACGCCAACGTCTCGGGCGTGCTTCCGGAGCGGCCGGTGACGACCGTCGCCCCTCAGGCGCTCATCCTGCTCAACGGGCGATGGTCGCATCGGACGGCGGAGCTGCTCGCGGAGCGGGCCAGGAACGAGGCGCGCGACGCCGACGGCGACGAACTGGCGATCCTCGTCGAGCGAGCGATCGGCCGGCCGGCGGATGCCGAAATGCTGACGATGCTGAGCGACTATCGCGAGCGGCGATTCGCCGATGCGCTGCGAACGATCGATCGGATCACGCTCCGTCCCGATGTTCCGCTCAGCCTGTCGGAGGTCTATCTGGGGCATCTGCCGAACGAGGCGATCCTGCCGTGGGATGGCGAGAGGAATCCGAACGAGATCGGACCGGCGAGCGGTTTTCGGGCGCATCGCGGCCGATGGGGGAGCGGGTACGAAGGGATCGTGACGGTCGACGACGATCGGCGACCGTTCCTGGCACGTCTTGCTGCGGAAGGGAATACGGACGGGAATCCGGCCGTGGCCGTCGGAACGCTCCGCACGACGATCGCTCTCTCGTCGGCGGCCGAGCGCGCTTCGCTGCTCGCCGCGGGGAGCGTGCAGGACGAGACGTTCCGCGGATTGGAGCTGCGGTTCGACGTGCAGCGGGAACAGATCCGTCTGCTGGAGATCGGGGATCAGGTGCGGGTGCTGGCCGAGCGGCCTTGGGTGCCGACGACCGATCCGCTGGAGGTGACTTGGTCGCTCGGCGCGCCGGACGCGTCCCCCGACGTCAAGAACTGCCGCGTCGAGATTCGCGGTTCGGAAGAGACGATCGAGTTCGCCTGTGCGGCCGAGATCGGATCGGGAACGACGTGGGGATTGTCGGCCTGGGGTGCGCCGGTCACCTTCACTGCCACGAGTCGGATCGATGGTGACGGGCGAGTCGATCGAGTGGGAATCGATCGCGAATCGATGTCGGAACTGGCTCGTCGCGCGGCGCGCGATCGATCGCTTGTCGACGTCGCGAGAATCCTGCTCAACACGAACGAGTTCGCGTACGTCGATTGAGCGTCGGGGGGTCGCACGCCAGGTCGCGTCACGACAGTTCCCCGCACGACACTTCTCCGCACGACGATCGACCTGACGAGCGCAATGAACGGTCCGCAACGGAGCGAGCACGATGGGCATGACGAACGGCTTTTGCGGACGGACTCGGCGCGAGTGGCTCTGGGAGACCGGCGCCGGGTTCACCGGTGTCGCCCTGGCTGGTGGAATACAGCACGTCGCGGATCGGCTCCAGCGTCGAGTACGGGAAGCACAGGTTCACCGAGCCGCTGGTGTCGCCGATCTCCAGCGTGAAGGCGGTGGTGACCACCATCTCGCTGGGCGAGGCGATGTTGGCGAACTGCGGCTGCATCTCGGAGCGCTGGTACTCCAGCTCCAGCGGGTACACGCCGTTCCAGGCCTTGCGGTATTCGGCGGTGATGGTCTGCAGCAGGCGCAGGATCACGCGCTGCTCGGTCGGCGAGAACTCGCGGCCCTCGATGCGCGTGTGGTACTTGCCGGCGCCGCCGAACAGCGCGTCGATCACNNGGCACCACGATCTCGCGCAGGAAGGCGCTGTACTTCTGCACCTTGATCGTGCCGATCGACACCTCGGGGCTCTTGCGGATCAGGTTGAACAGGCCGACGCGGATGTTGCGGGCGAAGCGCTCGTTCACCACCTCCATCGTCGGCATGCGGCCGCGGACGATGCGTTCCTGGTTGGCCAGGTCGTAGGTGCGCGGGCCGTCGCCGGGCGCTTCTTCCTGCTCGGGCTCCTGGCTTTCGCCGGTGATGCCCTGCAGCAGCGCGTCGACCTCGTTCTGCGAGAGGATCTGCTGAGTCAATGGAGCCTCGGGTCCGGCTGAGCCGTGGCCTGTTGCGGGTGGCAGGCGGGCATGGGCATCGACCTCATTGGATGATGAAGTTCGAGAAGTGCACCGCGCGCACCGGGCGGGGCTCTTCGTCGGCGCCCTTCTTCACGGGCGCACCGGGCACTTGCGGCTCCAGGCCCAGGGCGCGCTCGGTCTCGCGCAGCACTTCCTGCGCCAGCTTTTCCTTGCCACTGCGCTCCAGCAGGTCGGCCGCGCGCTTGTGGGCCAGCACCATCAGGATGTTGTTGCGGATGGCCGGCATGAACAGCTTGATGCGATCGCCGGCCTTCGCGTCGTTCAGCTCCAGCGAGATGCCGATCTGCGCATAGCGGTCGGCATCGCGGTCGGCCAGGTTGACCGTGAAGTTGTCCAGCGGCACGAACACCGGCACGGCCTTCGGGTCGCGCTTGGCTTCGGCCTTCTTGCCCGGCGTCTCGACGCCGGCTTCCTCTTCCTCGGCCATGGAGCGGACCAGATCGAGGATGCGGCGACGCACGCGGCCGCGCTTGATCTTCGGAAACAGCGCCGCCAGCTCCAGGCCCTCGGGCGTCATCAGGAAGTCGTGAATAAACGGCTCGGCGCCGCTGTCCGACACGCCCTCCGCCCGGGCGGTCGAAGGATCGACCAGGCCGTCGAAGAAGTAGGCGATCGAGGTCTGCAGAGACTTGGCGATCTCGTACAGCTTGCTGGCGCTGACCCGGTTCGCCCCGCGCTCGTACTTCTGAACCTGTTGGAAGGTCAGGCCCAGATCGTCGGCCAGGCGCTCCTGCGAAACGCCGAGCAGCTTGCGCCGCATGCGAATGCGACCGCCGACGTGGAGGTCGACGGGATTTGGGGATCGGTCTGTGTCTGTGATGGTTGTCATGAGGTCCCGGTCAGCAGAAATCGCGGTTTCACTAACCCCCCATCACTCCATTCTGTCGTCTTTTCAAGGCCTGGACTACCCGAATACGCAGGATCAACGCGGCCGAGATCATCAACAGAGCGATGAAGGGCAAGTCGCCGTGGCGGCTATAAAGCGTACTCAACTGCCTTGGCCGGAGGTCGGCGTCAATAACGCCGGTATCGCCAAGACGCAGAGAGCCTGCTTCAACCTGTCCCAAGGGCGTAATGACCGCCGAGACGCCGGTCGGGGTCGCGCGCAGCATTGGCAGGCCTTCCTCGATGGCGCGGTAGCTGGCCAGGTTGAGGTGCTGGAGCGGCCCGCTGGTGCGGCCGAACCAGGCGTCGTTCGAGACATTGACGATGAAGCCGGGCCGCAGGCCTGAAAGCGCCGCGCCCTGACGCGTGAAGCCCGGAAACAACGACTCGTAGCAGATCAGCGGCTGGAATGGCGGNNGAAACTCTCCGGCGCATGGACCAGCGCCTTGAAGCCGATCGCGGTGAGCAGGCCCTCCATCGGCAGGAACTCGCCGAACGGCACCAGCCGATGCTTGTCGTAGACGCCCAGCGGCTCCAGTCCCTCCGGCGTTCGGCGCACGGCGACCAGGGTGTTGTAGTACCGCGTGTCGGCCGGCGTTCCCTCGTAGCGGTACGCCCCNNCGGAATCGCGCCCTCGGGCCAGACGACGATGTCGGCCGGCCTGCCCGGGTAGGGGCGGGCGGTCAGATCGGTGTAGGCGTCGACGATGCGGCGGAAGTGGGCTGGAACGTACTTGGCGGCCTGTTTGATGTCGGCCTGGACGATGCGCACGCGCAGATCGCCGGCCTCGGAGGCTGCGGGCATGGTCCCGGACGTCCGCGCCGCGCCCCAGGCGAACAGCAGGACCGCT
>DMPQ01000065.1 GCA_003455945.1 Planctomycetaceae bacterium | reverse complement strand
GACCGATGCGGCAGTCTTCTACCGAGCCGGCGTCCCGATCCTCTCGGCCTTCACCGGTTCGCACGAGGAGTACCACACCCCTCGTGACGTCCCCGAGACGCTGAATCCCGAAGGGGCTGCGAGAGTCGCGCGGCTGATGGGGCTGATCGCTCGATCGCTGTCGGCTCGCGACGAGGCTCCGGCCTACGTGGCGATGTCCGCATCGGAAGAACGCGAGACGCGAGCGGCACTCCGTGCTTATCTGGGGACCGTCCCGGACTACGCGCAAGAAGGAGTGACCGGCGTGCTCCTGTCGAGCGTGGCCAAGAACGGCCCGGCCGAGAAGGCCGGAGTTCGCGGCGGTGACGTGATCGTCGAACTCGCCGGTCGGAAGATCGAGAACATCTACGACTACACGTACGCGATCGAGGCGCTCAAGATCGGCCAGGCGGTCAAGCTGGCGGTCGAGCGAGACGGCGAGCGACTGGAGTTCGAGGTGACTCCCGGCTCGCGCGATTGAGCTCGTTGCGATCGTGCTCGCGAGTCTCGGTTCTCGGGCGTATTCCCGGCAACCGCTTCAGGAACGAAAGTCGCGTCGACGATTGCCCCGTGCGGGCCGGCTCGTGCGGGCCGGCTGGTGTGGCCCGCATCGATCGAACGCGCCGGTCTGCCCCTGCGCGACACCAGGTCGAGACGCGACACCGCCTTCTGCCGGCCGTGGCGTATCTCAGCGAGACGCTTCGACGAAAGAGGGACGGAGGCGGGTGACGACCTGGTCGCACCACTGCTCGTCGGTGTCGGGAGCCAGATTGCGGAAGAAGCGGGTCATCGGCCCGCCGATCTCCTCGACCGTCCGCTCGAGTTCCGACACAGTGATCCGGAGGACTGCCGCCTTGGGATCGAGAGGGAGTCCGAGGGTCACCTGCAGCCGACCGTCTTCCGATTCGGTCAGACGCCACTGCCCTCCCCCAGGCCCTTGGATGTCGAGCCCGATCTGGAAGGAGCCTTGCGACGAAAGCCCGCGAGGCCGAAGCGCGGCGACGACCTCGGCCGATCCCGACGCATCGAGCACCGATCGGATCTGCTCGATCCGTTCGAGCTGCGATCGGACCTCATCGCCCGAGCGATCGACCTTCGGTCGGTGCTTCCCCCAACGGTCGAGTTCGCCGAACCGAAGGAAACGATGGATCATCGCTTCGTCGATCACCGGGCAGCGAAGGTCGCCGGCGAACCGCATCAGATTCGTCCGATCGAACCAGGGGTCCGAACGATCGTACGAGCGGTACAGTCGCACGCTCTTCAGGAACTCGTCCTCGAACGGCGAAAGCGGTAGGTCCTCGGGGACTTCGTTCTCGCAGTACACGACTCCCTTGGACCGGAAGTAGGTGTAACAGCATTCGACGACGCGGCGAGGCGTCAGAGGAATGTCCGGGGCGAGGTGAAAGGTCATGCCGCGCGCTTCCGATCGACCGAGCAGACGGCAGATCACCGCCGAAACCCAGTCGACCGGCACGACGTTTCGCGGCTCCGATCCGCTCATCGGCAACCGGATCGGCGTGTGGCGAAAGCCGTCGGCATCGACCGGCTGTCGCGGGACGAGCGTCGCCATCAGCCGCAGATACAGGTACAGCCCGTGATAGCTGGCGGTGTACCCGGTCCGCGAGTCGCCGGCGATGACCGCCGGACGATAGATGGTCGCCGGCTCGATCCAGTTGCAGGCGCGAACGAGTTTCTCGGACTCGAATTTGCTCCGCTCGTAGTCGTTGCGGAAGTCCTGGCCGACGTCGAGCTGCCCCTCCATGATCACGCCGGTCTGAGCGCCGCAGACGTAGGCGGTCGAGACGTAGTGAAAGTCGGTAATGCCGACTTCCCGGCAGAGATTCAGCACGTTCTGAGTGCCGCCGACGTTCGTTACCCACGGCTCGCGCGAGCGATCGACTCCCTCGAACTTCAGCACCGCGGCATTGTGCAGGACGCGCCGACAGTTCCCTCGGATCCAATGGAGATCGTCGGACGAGAGGTCGCAGTGCGAGGCGGTGATGCAACCCGAGAGAACGACCGGACGGGGCAGCTGGGTCCCCAGTTCACGTTCCCAGCGCCGCAGGATCGAATCGATTCGCTCGAACGCCGTCCCATCCTTGCCCGGACGGACGATCACCGCCAACCGTTCGCCGGCCAACAGCAGGTCGCGCAGCAGATACTGCCCGACCAGACCGGTCGCCCCGGTCAGAAGCGTGTAGCGGCAACTGGATGAGCCGTTCTTGGTGGGACCGTTGATCACCGATACCTACGCTCGATAGAGGACCTGGAACCCGGCCGTCGACCGAAGTTTCGATCTGCCGATATTAATTTGGGGGTCCCGGACCAACAATGAGCGGCAGTCCAGAAACGACGGACTGGGGGATTTCGGCCGAATAAACTGACTCGATCGGGTTCCGGACCGTCAGAAATGACCAAGGGAATTCCCTTAATCTCCCCCGAACAGCCCAGCTCTCCACCAGCACACCCCACTTCGCAAAGCCACCCGGTAGTCCGATACCGGGTCACCGAGCGGAACCGACGAATCGCCCCTCGTCGATCGAACTCTCCTCTGGAGCCTGCGATGAACTCGCTCACGCACATCCCGCGGTACCTGGTCGCCGCCGTCGTGGCGGTCGGACTGCTCGGGACCGGCGACCGGGCCGCGGGGCAAGACCCATCCGCTCCGCTCTCAGTCCTCGCGGTCGATTCCCCGATCGGAGTCTCGAGGGGACTTTCTCCCGATGAGATTCGCGCCGGCTGGATCGCCTTGTTCGACGGCGCAACGCTGTTCGGCTGGAGGAACGAAGGGGACGCGGACTTTCGGGTCGAGGAGGGAGCGATTCGAGCGGATCGCGGCTCCGCCCCCTGTCTGCTCCGAACCGAGACGCAGTTCGACGACTATGAACTGACGGTCGACTTTCGGGCGACTCGTACGACCAACAGCGGCCTCTTCCTCCGGACTGCTCCTCGACCGAACGACCCGACCGGTGATTGCTTCGAGATCAACATCGCGACTGCCGAAGTCAGCCCGTTCACGACCGGCTCGGCGGTCGGTCGTCAGAAGACCGACATGGCGGTCGACGCCGAACAGTGGCATCGACTGCACGCCCGAGCGACGGGAGGAATGATCGAAGTCTCGGTCGATGGGGTTCCGACCGTTCGGCTGGTCGACTCGCTGCCGGTCGGTCGCGGCCATATCGGGCTGCAGTACAACCAGGGAACGATCGAGTTCCGCAACGTCTTTCTCCGCCCTCTCGATCTCGAGACGATTCCGATCGAGATCGGCGAGGGGGCATGGCGCATCGGCCCCGATTCGGACGCGCTGCACGTCGGCCCCGCCGAATCGGTCGACACGGCCGATGGGGAATCGCCGGCAGGAGTTCGCCTGTCCGGCGGTGTCGGCTACATCGAGTCGAGTCGGACGTTCGGCGACTTCGTGCTGCGCATCGAGGCACGAACGGGAGACGCCGGGACCAATTCGGGGCTCTTCTTCCGCTGCATCCCCGGATCCGATCTCGACGGGTACGAGAGTCAGATCGAGCACCGCCTGGTCGACGGCGATCGATCCAAGCCGGTCGACTTCGGAACGGGAGGGATCTTCCGCCGCGCCGCGGCGCGTCAGGTGGTTTCCGACGATCGGACCTGGTTCGTCAAGACGATCGTCGTCGAGGGGAATCGGATCGCGGTTTGGGTCGACGGCCATCAGGTGGTCGATTGGGCCGACGATCGGAAACCTGATCCGAATCCGCGTCGCGGGGCGCGTCGTGAGGCAGGGTCACTGGCCCTGCAGCTGCACGATGCCGATACCTCGGTCGAGTTCCGCCACCTGATGGCGAGGGAACTCGAGGCTCGCCGGCGCTGAGACGATTGCGTCGCGGCGCCGTAGGCGATATCGCGGCCGGATCAGCGATCGGCGTAGACGTGCGTGCTCTCTTCGCGACGGACCCAGTCGGGGCGTTCTTCGGTGGCCAACTCGACCGCCACGCGGTGATCGCCCGGTGCTCGACCGATCGCGCGGACCTCGATCTCGAACGACTCTTNNAGCCGTTCGAGCGTCTCGAAGACGATGGTGCGTCCTTCGCGGCGGAAACGGAGCGGGCTCGAGATGTCGTCGGTCGGCTCGATTCCCGGAGGGAACTCGAGTCGAATCGCGATGCGGCGCGAGTCCTTGGTCCCCTGGTTGCCGACCGAAATCCGATAGACCGTCTCGCTCTCGACCTCGATCTGATCGATCTCGTCCGAGATCTCGAAGGTGACTTCGGCCAGCTGCCGAACCATCATCGTCTGGCGGTCGACGATCGGTTCGAGCCGGATCGCGGCGACTCGGTACTCGATCGCGAACTCCCCGGTCTGCTCGGGAATCGTCTCCATTCGGACCGTTCCGGCTTGCTCGGGATTCAGTTCGACCAGCGACCAGTACACGGCATGGGTCCTCGGGTCGTAGGTCCCCTGTTGGTCGGCGGCGACGAACTTCAGCCCCTGAGGGAGCGTCGCCACCAGCTCGACCTGTTCGGCCGCCGCCGTTCCGCGATTGCCGATCGTCAACCGATGGATCGCCTTCCGTTCGAGAAATCGGAGCGACGGTCCGGCGACCTCGAGAGTCAACTCCGGCGCCGTGATGACCAGCGGGTGCGGCTTCTCGACCGGCTCGATCCCCTCGCCGTGAGCCACGAACCGCTGCACGATTTCGGCCGCTCGAATACCGGTCAGAGTCAGCGTCACGTCGCGCGATTCGCCGGGAGGGAGATCGCCGACGACGTAGCGGAGTTCTCGCCCCGCCGGATGCGACAACGACGGGTCGATGTCGGTTTCGAGAATGACCCCTTGCGCCAGGCCGTCTCCGTCATTGCTGATGCGCAGCCGGACCTCGATCGCATCGCCGACACGAGCCGATTCCGCTGCGGTCACCTGCAGGCCGATGACCGGCTGAGTGACTCGCGAACGCGACGCGGCTCGAGCCAGGAAGGTGACCTGCGCCACCGATCCGATCTCGCCGGTCCGCTCGGGGATCAGAGTCGATCGGATCTCGGTCTCCTGCCCCGGCTGGAGATCTCCGATCGCCCAGACCAAGCCGTCTCGACCGTTGCGGGCAGCCGCCGGCACGCTCTCGCGAAACGTCGCTCCCTCGGGAACGCGATCGGTCACGGTGACGTCATGAGCCACGGCGTCTCCGGTGTTCCGGACCACGATCCGAAAGACCGCCGGCTCGCCGAGTCGGAGCTCTTCGGGAGCGGATTTCTCGATGACCAACGCCGGCGACTGGACTCGTTCCAGACGGGCGTCTCCAGGAACCGCCGCGGTTCGATCGGCGACGCGTTCGACGGCGATGGACGAGGCCGACTCCGGTCCGCGGCTCGACGAGAAGGCATTCGAGCCCGCGGAGGACGAGCTCGACGGGGCGGTCGAGGAACTACCGAACTCGGCACCCCGAGGAGGCACCTCGGCAAGACCTGACGGCGACAGACTGCCGATCGCTCCCGACGCAGGAGGCGAAGGACGAGCGGGTGAAGCCGAATCGCCGGGAGCCCCTCGATCTCCGAATGCCCCCGAAGCTCGGAAGGCCGAACCGCCGGGAGCCGGAGACGGCTCGCGGCCGGATGCTGTCTCGCGGCCGATCCCCGAAGGATTCGAGCCCGCCAGGTTCGAGCCGGTAGCAAGAGAATCCTCCGACGCCGTGATCCGAATCGGAGTCGCGTCGTCGGTTTCGGTCGGAGTTGAAGCGCCCGAGGTTTCGGAGAGCGAGGGAGCGGACGTCGCGGACGGAGTTCCCGAAACGGCACCGAGCGACGACGGAGGTCCGTCCGAGCGAGGTGCCCCCAGCGAAGCAGAACCGGGCCGAGCCGTCGGCGGCACGGATGCGGTGCCGAACGAACCGTCTCCGGTCGGTGCCGATCGATCGGCAAACGACCGACCGCCGAGCGACGGAGCGACAGGAGAATCGCCCGACGGAGTCGTCATGTCGACGGCCGTTCCGATCCCGTTACCCGGTGTCGACGGAGGGGGCGAGGGGGTTGCGGAATCGGGACGAGCCGTGAGGCCCGCGTCAGCCGCCGAGCCGCTGCTGATCGAGGGCGCTCCCGAAATCGATGCCGTTGCACTTCCGAGCGCTCGACTCAGGCCGCTTCCGGCCGGAATCGATGGTGCCGGAGGGACGCTCGGCGCTCCCGATGCCCCCGCTGCCGCGAGAGGATTTCGAGGCGCGATCGAAGGAGAGTTCGCATTACCGACTCCGGAAGCCGACTCGCCGAGAGGCGTTGTTCCGGTGCCGCCGGACGGAGGTACGGCCGAAGGGGAACCAGCAGCCGAGCCGGAGGCGAGCGATGCGGGAGGCGTGGCGCCAAACGGACGGGCTCCGCCGAGGCCGGTCGCGGGAGGGAGCGATGGTGGGGCTGACGGTGTCGGCGACGAGGACGAAAAACCTCCTCCCGAGGTTCGCAGGGCCGGAGCCGAAGGGGGAGCTGAGGGCGGTGCCTCAGGTCGCTCCGTCGCTCCGAGACCGCTCGCACTTCCGACCGCCGGACCCGAACGGGGCGTGCTTCCGGAGAGGCTTGCGGAAGGCAAAGTCGGGGAACCGGCCGGAGCGGCCGATCCGGCGGGAGCTGTCGCATCGGTCGGATTCGAACGGGGCGCGCCGAAGGGAGACGCAGCCGGGGGCTGACGAACGGTCGGCGAATCGGTTCCGGAGGATCCGGCAACGCTTGGCGGAGTCGCCGGAGGACGAGCTCCGAAGCCTCCGCCACCCACAGTCGACGACGATACCGGAGATGAGTCGGTGGAAGCGAAGGAGGTCAGCGCATTGCCTGAACCGGACCCAGCCGGGTTCGAGTCAGCACCGCTCGCTCCACGACTTCCGAGAGCACTGGGAGGGGTAATCGGCGGGCGCGGCGTCGATCCGGTCGGGCTCGCGACAGCCGCCGACTCGCCCCCCTCAGGGCTCGCGGGATCGGTCGCTGCTCCAGCGGTATTCGCCGAGGGGTCTGTCTCGGAAGCTGCAGTTTCGGCGGCAACCTCGTCACCCGTTCCTCCGGGCCCCTTCCCGCTGCCGCTCTGCAGCACCGCAAAAGCTCCCATCCCGATCAGGATGGCGATCGCGATGATGCGAGCGATGAGCGCCTTGGTGAAGTTCGGCTTCTTGCTGGCCATGAGTTCCGTCTCCGCGCTTCCTGCGCATCGAACCTCGGGGCGATCGGGACACGAACGGAAAGGGGGAATAGCAGAAGTCGGCAGACGGCGAAAGAGCGACCGGCAAGTCACCGACGACGGGATGACTGCGGCGAGAGCGGTGTAACCCTCGAACGCCCCTGCCCCCCGCGAGCGTTCAGGTCAAGAAACGAAAAAAGGACGCTCCGTGAGGAGCGTCCTTGGACTTTTGGTTCGGACTGCAGACCGATCAGTTACCGGTCAGCGTCGCCGGGCTGGCCGGTTCGTTGCCGTCACCGGCTCCGATCGCGACACCGACACCGATGCCGCCGCCGAGCATGAGCAGGCCGCGGGCGCTGAAGAGCCCACCGCCGCCGCCGCCACCGCCGCCGCCACCGAAGCCACCACCTGCTCCACCTCCTTCGAAGATGAAGCCGGCCGTGTCGTCGTTGCCACCGTCGGCCGGAGGAGCAGGACCTGCATCCTCCTGAGCGACGAGCGCCACGGCGATCTGCGAGACGATCAGGCTGCCGACCAGCTGCGATCCGTCGGCGAGGCCGACGCTACCGCCGTCGACGACTTCCAGACCGAGCGAAGCAAAGCCGCCGGTGCCGGCCGCGACGAACGAGTACTGCCCGACCTCGACTCCGTCGAACGCGAACTTGCCGTTCGCATCGCACGGAACCTCGGCAACGGTCTCGCCGTCGCGAACCAGGAAGCAGCGGACCGACCGGAAGTCGACCGCAGCTCCGAAGATCTGCGAGAGCTGTCCGCCCAGATGGCCGGCCGGAGCGGCCACGATCTGGTTGCGAATCGAAATGGCCGGGCTCTTCGAGGAGTTCTCGCGAGCGACCTGAACCATGTCGATCCGATCGATCTGACGGCTCACCTTGTACGACTGACGCATCGCCTTGGCGAAGACCGCTTCGTTGGTCGCTTCCTCATCGGTCAACGGAGCCGACGGGAGATACATGCGACGCAGGCGAGCCACTTCCGCGGCATCGACCGACGCGACACCCAGCGACTCGATCGAGTCGACCGCCGAAGTGGTCGCATCGTGCGAAACGGCATACACGCCGAAAGCCGCGATGGTCTGATCGTTCTGAGCGACGACGCTGTAGATGCCCGGAGCGATCCCGGCAGCGACGAATCGTCCGTTCGAGTCGGTCACCACCTGCGCGACCAGCTCCCCCTGCTGCGAAATGCGAACCGGCACGCCGGCCATCGCGTTTTCCGAGCCGGAAGCATCGAGCGATGCGAGCGTTCCGAGAAGTTCACCGGAAGCAGTCAGACGCACGACGTGCGAATAATCTCCGGCGTCCTGGCGACCATCATCGACGACGGCAGCCGGAAGCGTTTCGACCGCTCCGATCAGGCCAGCCTCTTCCGAGGCCGGAGGGGCGACGACCATCGCGGCCACCGCGACCCCGGTCGCAGGCACCAGCAGTGCCATCGCGACGATGCGAATCAGATTCACGAGCTTCATTCGACTTCACCTCCAAGATCTCAGTGCCAGCCGGCTCCCCGTCTCACCGAGAGATCAGCACGAGTTCGGGACAGGATATCCGAGCGGGCGAGCCGTTTCAACCGCGAGGTGTCTAAAAATTCCCCCTACCCGCTCCACCTGCTCAAATTCCCGAATTTCCCAAGTCAGATTCCTGGAGGTACTCGTCGGTCGATTGCGGATCGACCTCTCGGCAGATTGCGGCGATCGCGTCGGCCAGGTCGCGCAGGTCGGGAGTCCAGTCGATCCGCTCCGGTTCGTCGGCGTCGCGCAGGGCTCCGAACTCGGCAAACTCGCGGAGCAGCAAGACCAACCGGAGCAGGTGCCGGAAGATGATCCCCTCCTGCTTCTGCAGTCGGAAGCTCGTGACGTAGTCGTCGAACGAGAGACCGGTCCGAAGCAGTTCGCCGGCGACCCAGACCGGCTGGATTCGCGGCGGATTGGCTCCGGGAAACTCGTGGTCGAACAGCCGCCGGAGCTTCTCGGCAAAGACGAGCGGCCGAGGGGGAGGCTCATCCATCCAGGGACGCTCCCCCGGCTTCGGTTCCTTCTCTTCCTCTTCTCCAGGCACCTGCATCAGCAGTTCGCCGGGAGTCGCCAGGCCGAGTTGCAACAGGACCGGATCGAGGCGTTCCCGAGCGACCGGGCCGAACGGCAGATCAGGAGGCCAAGGGACTCGAACGGCCGGCCCGACCGAGGCCGGCATCTCGAGCAGGCTCTCGAACGCCTGCAGTCGCTCCTCACGATCGGCGTCATGCAACCAGTCTTCGAGAAAGACGCCGTAGATCGGATGGACACTCCGAAGTCGACTCATCCGTTCGAGTTTCGGCAGCGGCTCGGCTCGCTTCGGCCAGACGAGCGACGCCGCCTTGCTCGGCCGCTTGGCCGGTCCGGCCTTGGGGGCCGGAGTCGCTGCGGGAAGGGGCGCCCCACCGCCGATCCCTCCCAAGGTCAAGGTCGGCCGAAGCGGCTCGGCCGGGGCCGAGGCGCCGCTCGCTTCGCCCCCGCCGACCTCGTCCCCCTCCTGACGATCGTCTTGGGGAGGCGGGTCGAGCCGCGCGAAACCGCCGCGATGCAGCAACGTGAGCATCCGATGGAGTTCGACGAGCCCCTGTTCGATCCGCGGGGGAGGGAGCAGGCGTTTCGATACGATCTCGCGCAGCGGAGCGACATCGGCATCGTCCAGCAGCAGAAAGGCAAGCAGACGCCACGGCAGCCCTCCGCGACTCGAAAGCCGAGTCGGCGGCGCATCGCGAAGCTGCTCGAACTGCTCGCGCGACCAGTACGTCTCGTTCTCGCGACGCTTCGGCATCTTCTTCTTGAGCGCCTTCTTGGCCTTCATCAGCCCCGGATCCTTGGTCTCCTCGGGAATCTGGTCGTACTTCTCCTTCCAGCGCAGGAAACGCACGTCGTCCTCGTGAGCGATCGCATAGACGAAGCCGCGCGAATCGAACTGCGGCCGACCGGCTCGTCCGAACATCTGATGTGCCGCACTCGGATCGATCAGCTTGCGATCCCCCGACGGCCCCTTCACCAGTGACGGCAGGACGACACTGCGGGCCGGCAGGTTGATTCCTGCCGCCAACGTCTCGGTACAGACCGTGATGCTGAGCAGCTTCTCCTGAAAGAGCGTCTCGACGATCCGCCGGTGCTTCGGGAGCACGCCGGCATGGTGAACGCCGACCCCTCGCTGCAGCAATTGCTTGAGCGTCGGGCCGGCTCCGCGCGACAGATCGAACGACGCGAGCCGTTCGGACAGTCGCTGTTGTCGCTCGGCGTCGACCAGCTTCCGACCGCGCAGCTCCTGTGCGACGGACCAGCATTCGTCTCGGTTGAAGCAGAAGACGAGCGCCGGCGTCTTGCGGCTCTCCTCGTTCCCCTCGTACATCCGTTCGATCTGATCCGCGAGGAGTTCGTCGCCGATCCAGTGGAATTCGAGCGGCACCTTGCGATCGGTCGATTCGACGAGCGACAGGTCTCGCTCGTGCCGCGTCCGGAGCCAACTCGAGAATTCGTAGGCGTTGCCGACCGTCGCGCTCAGCAGCATCGTCCGGATCCGCTTGGGGAGCAGCCCCAGCGTGATCTCCCAGACGATCCCTCGTTCCGGTTCGTTGAAGCTGTGGAACTCGTCCATCACGACCGCGCCGACGTCGGCGAAGTCGAACGCTTCGGGATGCATCAGCCGATTCATCAGGATTTCGGCGACGACGACCAGCACCGGCGCGTCCGGGGCGACGCGACGGTTGCCGGTCACCAGACCGATCGATTCGTCGTCGAATCCCCAGCGACGAGCGGTCGCACGAAGTTCATCCAGCTTCTGATCGGTCAGCGCGATCAGCGGCGTGGTGTAGTACAGACGCCGCCCGGTCCGCAGCGCCTCGTAGACCGCCGCTTCGGCGATCAGCGTCTTGCCGGTTCCGGTCGGCGCACAGACGAGCACCCCCTGCTCCGCCGTGAACCACTGCAGGATCGCCTCCTGCTGGACCGGATAGAGCTCATGAGGAACGCGTTCGCAGTATTCGCTCCAGAGCGTCTCGCGATCCGGTTCGTCCGTCATCGTTCCCTCTCCCGGATCGGCGGTTTCGATTGTCTTCGGCCGACCGAGTCGGAGTCGGACGATTTCCGTCGGAAGCGTTCCCGTCAGACGCTTCCCGTCAGACGCTCGAGCGTCCGGACCTGCTCGCCGAACCGCTGCATCGCCGCGGCGATCGGTTCGGGACGGGTCATGTCGACGCCGGCGTCCTTCAGCAGTTCGAGCGGCATCTTCGAGCAGCCTCCCGACAGGAAGCCCAGATAGTCGTCGAGCTCCTTCTTGCCTCCGCCGAGCACTCGCTCGGAGAGCGCGATCGCGGCAGACAGACCGGTCGCGTACTTGTAGACGTAGAACGCGCGATAGAAGTGAGGAATCCTCAGGCATTCCAGCGAAAGCGCGTCGTCGATCGCGAACTCCGGACCGAAGTAAGCCTCGAGCAGTTCGCGATAGATGCCGCGCAGCACGTCGACCGTCGCCGGCTCCCCGCGATCCACCAGTTCGTGAGTCCGCATCTCGAACTCGGCGAACATCGTCTGACGGACGATCGTCGCTCGGATGTCGTCCAGCTCGTTGCTGATCAGGAGCTGACGGAGGCGATCGTCGTCGGCTCGACCGATCAGATGGTGGTTCAGCATCCGCTCGTTGAAGGTGCTTGCCACTTCGGCGACGAAGATCGCATACGAGTGGTACGTATACGGCTGGCGACGCGAGTACCACGAGTGCATCGAATGCCCGGCCTCGTGAGCCAGCGTGAAGACGTCGTTCAGCTCGGTCGGATGGAAGTTCATCAGGATGTACGGCGGGCCGTCGTAAGTCCCGTAGCTGAACGCTCCCGACTGCTTCCCTTGGTTCGGATAGCGATCGCACCAGCGCCCCGCGAGTCCCTGGCGCAGCGTATCGACGTATTCGGTACCGAGCGGCCGCAGCGCCTCGCAGATCGTCTCGACCGCCTCGTCCCAGGTGTGCCGGGTCGCCACCGAATCGACGAGCGGGACGTAGGTGTCGTAGTGATGCAGATCCGACAGTCCGAGCAGTCTTTGCCGCAGACGATAGTAGCGATGGACCAGCGGCAGGTGCTCGCGAACCGTCGCGATCAGGTTCTCGTAGACGGCGCGAGGGACGTCGTCGGCGAAGAGCGCCTGGTCGAGCGAGCCGCCGTAGCCGCGGACGCGGGCCTGATAGGCGTCGCGCTGCAGGGCTCCCTGATAGGTCGCCGCCAGCGTATGGCGATGGGCATCGAACTCGCGATAGTAGGTCTCGAACGCCTCGCGTCGCACCTCGCGCTTTCGCGAACGGAGCAGGACGATGAAGTTCGAGTTGGTCAGCTCGATCCGCCGCCCCGCGTCGTCGGTCACCTCGCCGAACTTCAGATCGACGTCCAGCAGTTGGCGGAAGACCTGGTTCGATACCGAGGCCATCTCCCCCTGCATCGCCAGCAGCTGCTCTTCCTTGTCGCCGAGCGTGTGCGGTCGATAGCGCAGGATCCGCTCGATCACCAGTCGATAGTGGCCGATCGCCGGGTCGGCCAACAACCGCTCCATCGCGGCCGGAGGAACCGCCATGATTTCGGGACGGATGTACGACGCCTCACCGGCTCCGCGCGTCGCGAGATTCCGAAATCGACCGAGCATCCGCTGCGCCAGGTCGTTCCCCTGATCCTCGGCGGCTCGCAGATAGGCGTACGCGCCGAGCGCATCGCAGCGGCGATCGAACGCCTCGTCGAACTCCAGACAGGCGACCAAAGCCGCCGCCGAGGTACCGAGCGTTCCGCGAAACTCGGCGAACTTCGGCAACAGCCCTTCCGCCTCGGCAAAGGCTCGATCCCACGCGGCGGCATCGGGAAAGAGCTGCGTCAGGTCCCACGTATCGGCGGCAGGAACTTCGGAGCGCAGCGGGAGCACGTTCGGTTCGGACATCGTCGACCATCCGCGGAGAAGGCTCGTTCGGCGTGAAGCGAGCCGATTCTGACCGAGGAGTCCGGAAGCGCCAACGCCCCGCGGAACGTCGGCTCGTGGGGCGAGAGCTCCGATCGCGCCCCTCGAAACTTCGCATCCGTCGATGCGAAGCAGGTCGAACGCGGACGGCAAGCGCGATCAGCGGCGCGGGATCGGCGCCGACGGAGTTCGCGAAGCGCCGTCGATCCGGCCGCTGAACGTGGCATCGATCGTACTCAGATCGTCCACCTCGATCCGACCATCCGTCCGCCAGTACATGATCTTGCGCGCCCGGGCGAAATCGCGGCGAGGGGCATTGGGGCGAGCCCACGTCAGCTCGGCGTCCTCGCGCGCGTTCCCCTCGAGGATCATCAGGTCCTTCCCTTGGACATAGACGAGCCGTGCTGCCGAGGCATCGAACGAGCGCGCTCCGGCATAGGCGTTCCCCGTCAGCGCGATCTCCCACGTCCCCGGCGTCCGACGGTCGATCTCGATCCAGTTCGTCTCGAGCCGATCGCCGCGCATCGCGATCGCATCGGAGCCCGCCGCCAGCGCCGCACGTTCACGCCAGTCGTCCCAGTGGTTGACGACATCCGAGACGACGTCGACCTCGCGCACGAAGGCCATCTTGCGTCCGTACAGATTCCCCTCGACCCGCTCCGCGAACTCGACGCGAATCATCCGCAGTTCCGCGGAGGGCCCAGGCGTTCCCGCAGGGCCGGGCGCCGCCGAGCCGGCTCGGATCGATTCCCCCAGCCCCGGCCCGATCGCCGAAAGGTCTCCCGAGGCGTAGTCGATCGAGACATCCCGAACGCGAAAGCGATCGATGCTCCGCGGCCGTCCGTCCGCCGAGTTTTCCCAGTGAGTCATCGCGACCGGACCGATGAACGCGAGCGAACGGATGTCGATCTCCCCTCCGTCGCCTCCGTCCGGCTGTCGCAGGTCGATGCGACGAGTCAGCGTCATGTCGAGCGCATCGCCGCGGATCTCGATGATCGACAGATTCCCCTCCCGAGACCGACTGCGGACGACGATCACGACCTGATCGCGCACCCGCACCACCTGACCGTCGAACTCGATCCCGCCGTTCCAGTCGACGACCGCCGGGCCCTCGAGTCGTCCGGCTCCCGATGAGTCGGCCGGCGGTCGGAGTCGTGCTTCGCCGGGGCCGTCGGACCACATCCGATGCGTCCGCTGATCGAGTTGCAGACGCGTGCCGAAGAGTTCGAGACCGCGGGCCGCGAGCGTCGCCTGTCCTTCACTCGCCTCCGAAACGACATACGCCGAGAAGAGACCACCGCCGACCGACTCGACCTTCAGGACCCGGCCTCGGATCGCCAGCGGCGCTACCGACGGATCGGTCGATTCCTCGACCAGCGACGCCTCTCCCTCGATCGTGATTTCCTCGACTTCGTAGGTACGCCCCGACGGAATCATTCGCGCCCGAACATAGGTTCCGGCGACGTTCATGCGACGTCGATCCGTGCCGCTTCCCGACGACGTGCTGAGCTGAAGGCCGCCGGCGGGAACCGGAGCCGTACCGCCCGATGCGCCTCGTCCGTTGCTGCCCGAATTCGGATTGCCTGCCGCGTTCGCGCCGCCGGCCGCGACCGATCCGCCGGCTTCGCCCCAGAAGACCTCGAGTCGATCGGTCGATCCGGCCAACTGAGGCGAATCGATCCGGACCTCCCCTTCGGCCAACATCTTGTCGGGCTGCAGTTCGGACCGCCGTTCGTCGCGACGCTCGCCGGCCGTTCGATCCGCCGCGCTCGCCGGTACCTCTCGAATCCAGAGGTGCAGTTCGCGCGCGTCGAACCGACTCTCGCTCCCCATCGTCAGACTCGGACTCCCGTACAGCGACAGAGCATCGAGGCCGTCGTGCGGCCTGAGAAGCATCTCTTCGTTCCAGCGAACTTCGAGCGCCTCGATCTTCCCCGATGCGGCGCGACTCAGTCGCCCCGCGCCGACCGATCGGGCTCGCCCCAATCGCCTTGCATCGTCGATGTCGTACTCGATNNGCCTCGAACTCGAAACCGTCATGCTGCAGCAGGACCCGCCGCTCGTCCTGCAGGCGGATCCGTCGATCGATCGGATCGAAGGCGAGCAGCGACGCTTCGGCTCGCAGACGACGAGCGGGCGAGTCGAGGACCGCCGGAGCGCCGACCGCCAACACCTCGCGGACTCGCAGTTCGGCCGGTGAAGGAGGCTGCGANNTCCCCTCGATGATGCGTCAGCAGGACATCGTGCCGGAGCGTCGCCTGCATCGACGGCAGATCGAAGTGAAACGAACCGGCACAAGCGACGTCCAACCAGGAAGCGCTGCCGAGCGAGCTCGGATCGCCTGACCGCTCGACCACGCCGGTCCCTGGCGCCGTCGCCTCGGGAGGGACCGCCAGTCGGAGTCGTGCGAGACGGACGAGTTCGATCGAGCGGACTCCCCGAATCGCCGGCACCGGGGCATCGCTGCCGGCGCGCGGCTCGGTCAGCAGGCGAATCATCAGGTTCTGGCCTTCCCCCTGATGATCGCCCAGACGGAAGAGGACATCGTGAGGCGTGAAGATCCGATCGTCCTGCCACTGCACGTTGTGCGTCACCAGACTCAGCGGCTCGACGTCGGGCCCCGCCGCCCGATCGATCGTCACTTCCCCTCGCAACACCGCGCGCTCGAGTTTGCCGGTCTTGTGGAAGCCGAGACTGACCGGCTGGTCGAACGTCAGCAGCGCCCCTTGAGGCGCCCGCAGGATCAGCGGCGGCACTCCCTCTTGCCCATCTCCTTCCGGAGACTCGAGCACGATGGTGAACGGCTTGACCTCGAGGTCCCCTTGCTCGGTCGGCAGATAGTCGCGGAAGAAGGCCCGCCCCTGGTCGACTTCAAGTCGCTTCGCCGCCTCGAGCTCCCAGGATCCTTCCGGAAAGAGTGCCACGAGATCGGGATCGACCTCTTCGTCGTCGGTCGTCTCGCTCGACGTCTCGGTAAGGAGCGAAGGACGAATCCGCGGTCCCCCTTCGAGCCACGGCGCGACGGTGATCCCGTAGAGCCAAGCGGCGGCCGCGACCGCGATCGTCGCGATCATCGTCCGTCGGAGGTCGGCGACCGCTGGCATCCGTTCCGTTTCCTTGCTGCCGAGCGGTCGACCGTCGCATCCGTCGCGCCGGATTTCGACCGCTGCTTCGTCAGACGTGTTGGTAGCGGCGAACGAGATCGTCCCACCGCTGCTGAGCCTTGAGAATCGTCTCGATCAGTTCCCGGACCGCTCCCGCGCCCCCCGCGGCCCGAGTCGTCAGCGTTGCCGCAGCCCGGACCTCGTTGGCGCCATCGGCCGGAGCTGCACCGACTCCGGCAAATCGAATGCAGGCGAGATCGGGAAGATCGTCGCCGATGTAGCAGAGCTGCTCCGGAGCGAGACCGAGGTCGTCGACGATCTGTCGCACGACCGGCAACTTTTCCTCGTGCCCCTGACGGACCAGTTCGATCCCCAATTCGGCCGCGCGCACCTTGACCAGCTGACTGGTACGAGCCGTGACGATGCCGAACCGGAACCCGGCGCGCTGCCAGAGCTTGATCCCCAGGCCGTCCCGAACATGGAAGCGTTTCGATTCGCCCCCTTCCTGCGCGTACTCCAGTCGGCCGTCGGTCAGTACGCCGTCGACATCGGAAAGGATCAGTTCGATCTTCTGCAGACGGGCTTCGAGCTTCATTAGCAGCGATTCGGCCGAAGGAATTCCGAGCAGCAGCGGACCGTGAAGTCATTCGCTACCGCCATCGAAGGCGATCCCCGAGAGGGATCTCGGAAGGCGCATGCGGGGGCGAGTCTACCGACGCCGGGAATTCGGAACAACGTCGACTCGTCCCCCCCGCCCCTCTTACGCAAGCTCGATCCCCCGGTCTCCGAGCCCGTCGCCACCGATCACCCCCTTCGATCGGCCCGCCTCAGACGGCCTGACGTCGATTTCGCGGCTCGAACTGGACAACCGATCGGCCGAGCGCCATGCTGGAAGTTCGGCCGGAACCCCTCGGGTTTCCGGCCGCGGGCTCCTGTCGACTCCTTCCGATTCGGGATCGTCTGCGATGTCTCAGATGCCGGGCAAGTTCACCGATCCGATCCCCACCGCGCAGGCCGTTCCGGGGCATGGACATCGAGCGGCCGAGGGGGGAGGCGCGGGGGCGAAGCTGATTCCGTATCGCAATCCCAAGGCGCTGATCGGGTACTACCTGTCGATCGCCTCGTTGCTGCCGATCATCGGGCTGCTGACCGGTCCGATCGCCGCGATTCTCGGTATCCTCGGCTACTCGGCCTACCGACGGGATCCGTCGATTCACGGCCAGGTCCACGCGATCATCGCGCTGGTGCTCGGAACGCTCTGCTTCCTCTTCTACGGCGGCATCGCGGCGCTGATCGTCGTCGGCATGCTTGCCGGCTGAATGCAGCGGGATCGAGTCGGCGGATTCGAGCCGAATACGGCGACGAATTCTGCCCTGCCCCCCCTCGATTCGACCGGTGACCCGACACGCTCGATTCGACGATTTCAACGAGCGTTCGAGTTGACTCCAAGGCGATTCCGAGATTGACGCCCGGCGTCGGAAGTCGTTCGAGGCGAGGACATTTCGTCCGCCGTGTCGTTGTCTGAGACGGCGGCGGTGCGAACAGTCAACGCGGCCGNNCGTCGCCTTGGCAGACGACGTCGTAACTTCCATGTCCGTCGGCGATTGCGCCGAGGGGCCGATTTCCTTCGAGACTCCGGCACACCGGCTGCCCTCCCTGGACCGTCGACGCGACCGTTCGACCGTCTCATCTGGGAGAGCAGCAACCGTGGCCAAGACCAAGCGCAAGCGAATCGCCGGCGAGTACGACTCGGAGTTCCAGGAACACGAGGACTTCGTCGGCGGCGGAGACGAGTTCGAGCCGGCGGGATTCGAGGCCGAAGGGCACGGGTTCGAGGAAGAAGATGCCGAGAGTGCGCTGCACGCGGCGGACGAGGAGGTCGATGCGATCGACGACCCGGTCCGCATGTACC
>DMPQ01000063.1 GCA_003455945.1 Planctomycetaceae bacterium | reverse complement strand
TCAGTGGCGCGTCGGCGATGCGGTGCCGACGCTGACGTCGGTCGGCGCGGCGAGCTGAGACGCGTGGACGATCGCCGGTCCACTCGGCGATCGTTCGTCAGTATCCCGCCTCAAGCATCACGAGTCGCGGTCGCCTGCGGCGGCCCCGGCAGAAGTGCGTCGAGCGTGAGCGGAACGTACGGGGCTCGGGCATCGCCACTTCGCCGATCGATCGTTCCGGACTGAATCCGCTCGATCCGATCGGCCAGCCAGCGGACGGCGCCGTCGTGCGGATGATCGACCGCCAGCTGCCGCAGCGAGGTCCAGGCACTCGCCCAGTTACCTGACTCGTACGCGTCGAGCGCCTCGCCGTAGCGTCTCGCGAGTTCCCGCGCACCGGCGTTCGGGCCGAACGCCAGCGGCTCGGACAACTCCATCGCTTCGGTTTCTCCCGGCAATCGGATGCGACCGACTCGCCGCACCGTCATCCGCTCGTCGAGCGTCGCCGCCGTCGCCGCCGAGATCAGCAGCGGGACGCCGATCGGCTTGGTCGCGCTTTNNCGACAGGCGACATGGATCGCTTCGCCGCGCGGCCCGTACTTGATGCGTCGTTCGGTCCCGGCGTTGCCGACGACCGCTTCGCCGGTATGCACGCCGATCCCCAGTCGCAACGGCTCGGGCAATTCGCTCTCCCATCGCGCTCGAAGCTCGGGCAGGCGTTCGAGGATCGCCATGCCGGCCAGGCAGGCGGCCTGGGCATGCCCCGGCTGTTCGACCGGCGCATTCCAGAAGGCGGCAAGTCCGTCGCCGAAGTAATCGAGCACTGCCCCGCCCGATTCGATCACCGCGCGAGTCCACGCGTTCATCGTTTCGGAGAGCAGTCCGTACAGCCGCTCGGGGGCGAGCGATTGGGTCAGGCGAGTCGAATCGCGCAGATCGACGAACAGGATCGTGATCTCGCCGCGTCGCGCCTGAAGAATCCCCGGATCGTCGGTCAGACGGCGCGCGACGGCCGGCGGGAACGCCTGCTCGAGCAGGACCTGGCGACGGACCGAATCGGTTTCGTGTTCGATCCGGACCGTCCCGGCAGTGAGCGCATCGGCGACCAGGCCGACGAACTGCGCTTCGAGCGGCCGGATGCCGCGACGGGCGTTGTTGCGATGTTGCGAGCGACTCCCCCAGACCACACCGCGGACGCGACGCGAGGCATCCCAGTAGGGAGCGGCGATCACCGCCCGCTCGCCGTCGCGCCGCTCGAACGCCGCGATCTTCTTGGGATCGGCGAAGTGGACCTGGCCGGTCGTCGCCGCGCGCTCGATCCAGTCGCGCAGAAAGCCGATGCCGAGCTCGGGGACCTCGATCCGCGACGCCACCAACTCCCAATCGTCGCCGCGTCGCTCGAGAATCATCGCCGCATCGAGTCCCCCCGGATCGATCAGCGCATCGCAACAGGCCTGATGAAAGCGAGCCGAGGCGGTCGAGAGCCGCTGCAACTCGCCGAGCGCATCGAACCAATGCGCGAGCGTCGAGGCTCCCGGAGCGATGCCGAGTTCGGGGAGCGCCATCGATCCCGAACCGATCCGACCATCGGCAGCGGGAAGCGCCGTCGCGATCCGATCGAGGAGCGAATCCTCGGCGCCGATCGCCTCGAACTGAGTCCCTCCGCCCCAGAACCGCGCCGGAAGCGTCAACCGGCGACTCTCCCCCGAATAGATCCGCTTTCCCCCTTCGGCCTGCAGCGGGCGGCCGCGGTTGACCAGCTCGATCGCCCCCGCTTCGCTCGAGACCGCCTGCAGTTCGAAGGCGACGTCACCGGCGTCGGCATCGCCGAGATCGATCCCCCAGGGATCGAGCAGACCGCCGGCGACGGCGATCGGTCCGCTCGGCCAACGAAGCTGCCGATGCTGCGACCGATTTCGGAAGATCCATTCCCAATGAGGCGTCGTCACGCCATCCGCTCCGCGGGTTGAGGCTGCTCGGTGGAGTCCGCTGTCGCGCGACTCGCTCCGTCTCGATCCTCGTGAGGATGGTCGAGACGAACGGCGGGGATCAGGAGGTAAATGTCGACAGGGGGGAGTCGACGAGCGACGCCACGAACCTCCTGGACTACCCGGTCTTCACGTCCATCGTCGCCTATCGAAACGACGCAAGTTCAACATTTCCTCGCCTCTGGTGGCACCGCTTCGATCGGGTGAAGAGGCCATCTTTGACTGACCGATACTCTCGACACCGCGAGGGAGGCGGGATCGTAGCGCCGTTCGGTCGTCGCATCGAGGCCGCTCCCGAGGCTCCTTGGCGAGCCGCGCCGAATCGACGCGAGGTGTCGGTCGATGAGCTTGCTCGAATCGCTCCCGTTGCTGCTGGGAATCTGCATCTGTGCGGCGGTCTGCGCACAGACCGGAGCCTGGTTCGTCGGTTGGCGTCGCGATCGGAAGCTGCGCGAACAGGAGCATGCGCTGCGGCGCGATCTGCTGATCGAAGAGCTGTCGATCGCTCAGGCGCAGCGCCGAGCGGCCGAGACGCGGCAGTTCGGCTGGCAGGGGTTCCGCAAGTTCGTCGTGCATGCCAAGGTCCCCGAGAGCGACGACGTCGTCTCGCTGTATCTGGTGCCGCAGGACGGACGACCGCTGCCGACCTACCTTCCCGGACAATTCGTCAGCTTCCGCCTGCGCAGCGCCGACGGCCGCGCCCTGCTCCGTTGCTACTCGCTGTCGGATCGACCGCGCCCCGAGTACTACCGCGTCTCGATCAAGCGGATCGCCGGCTCGTCCGAGCGACCGGCGGGAGCGGTGAGCTTGCTGATCCATGACGAGCTGAATGCGGGAGATCTGGTCGAACTACAGGCGCCGGCCGGCTCGTTCGTCTTCGATGCCTACGAGCGGCGTCCGGCGATCCTGATCGGCGCCGGTATCGGCATCACGCCGATCTATGCCATGGCGGCTCAGGCGGCCGAGGTCCGCAGCCCGCGGCAGATCGTCCTGTTTCATGGCGTGCGAAACGGACGCGAACACGTCTATCGCCAGGCGCTGCAGGACCTGCGTCGCGAGCATCCGCGACTGCAGATCGTCACCTGCTACTNNCGATCGACCTGCTGCGCGAGCTGCTGCCGTCGAACAACTACGACTTCTATCTGTGCGGACCGGGGAGCCTGATGAGCGAGCTGGTCGACGGACTGCGCGCTTGGGGCGTTCCCGACGCGGCGATCCGCTTCGAGGCGTTCGGTCCGTCGACGGCGCGACCGAACGCCGGCCGATCTTCCGGTGCCGTCGACGCGACGTCCGGCAGCGCCGACGCGACCGGCGCGGCGATCCGCTTCGTCCGCTCGGGACGCGAAACGCGAGGGACGGTCGGCGAGACGCTGCTCGAGACGGCGGAGCGCGCGAACGTCGAATTGCCGTCGAGCTGTCGCGGCGGAAGCTGCGGCACCTGCGCGACGCGGCTGATCGCGGGGCGAGTCGACTACGCCGAGCCGCCGGCGCATCGCTGCGAGAGCGGCGAGTGTCTTCCGTGCGTCGCGCGACCGCGCGGCGATGTCGAACTGGATGCCTGATCGGTCCGAGTCGCGCGGCTCGCGCCGAGCACCGATCGCAAGGATGCGGTCGGCGGTGCGAGTCATGAGAGCCAGGGAAGGAAACGCCATGCCACCGATCGCGTCGGCTCGACCGACTCGTTTCGCTCGCTTCCNNCTGTGGAGCGGTTCGTCGGCACTCACGTCGGCCGTCGCGATCTCTTCAGGCACGAGCGGCTCGGGAGCATCACCTTCGGTCGCCGCGATATCGCTCGCGCCGCTCGACGCCGAGGGACCGGTCCGCTGCGATCCGACCAAAGTAGTTTCGTCCGAGCGATGCGCGACGTGTCATGCAGGGGAGTTTCGGACCTGGTCCAAGACGCCGCATGCGCTCACCTTCGAGCGACTGCATCAGATGCCCGAGGCGAAGGCGATCGCGCAGCGGATGGGTTTCTCGAGCATCAAACGCGGCGGGATCTGTCTGGACTGTCACTACACCGTTCAGGCGCATGGGGACAAGCTGAAGCCGATCTCGGGAGTCAGTTGCGAGTCGTGTCACGGTGCCGCGTCCGATTGGGTGACGCTCCACAACGACTACGGCGGCCCCGGAGCGACTCGCGACGGCGAGAGCGATGCGCATCGGCAGGAGCGGATCGCGGGGAGCATCGCCGCCGGCATGCGCAATCCGCGGAATCTCTATCGCGTCGCGCAGAGCTGCCTGGACTGTCATACGGTGCGGCGCGAGGAGCTGGTCAATCACGGCGGGCACAAGCCGGGGAGTCTGGACTTCGAGCTGGTCGCGTGGTCGCAAGGGCAGGTCCGACACAACTTCCTGCGGACCGACAACACGTCGAACGAACCGAGCAGTCCCGAACGGCTGCGCGTGATGCTGGTCGTCGGCACGATCGCCGACCTCGAATACTCGACACGCGCCACGGCCGAAGCGACGACGGTAGCGACGTACGGCCTGACGTCGGCGCAGCGCGCCGCCGATCGGGCACTGCGGCTGAAGGGGATCCAGGACGAGATCCGCCATCCGCTCGTCGAGCAGATCCTGCTGACCTTCGCCGAAGCGGACCTGTCGACGAACAATCGCGAACAGCTCGTCGCGATCGCCGATCGGATCCGCGATCTCGGTCTGGAGTTCGCCGATTCGGTCGACGGATCGACGCTCGGTGTGCTCGACGCCCGACTTCCGGCTCCCGCCTCGTATCGCTGAGCGACGACGCGACGCTCTCGCCGCACCGAAAACGGCTTCGCTGTCATCGAAACCGAGCACCGCACGAACTCACCCGCCGGAACCGCCCCGATGTCCCCTCAGGAACCCGCTGCCATGGCCGCCGTCTCGGCGCAGCGCCGTCCCGAACGGTGGACCAAGGCGTTCGGCGATCGGATGACGTCGGCCGACGTCGCGCAGCTCCGCGCGATCGATCCGTTCCGCCGGATGGATCCGTCTCGTTTTCCCCGACTGTTGCCGCTCGACGGCATCCTGCTCAACGACACGCGCCGGATGCGGTATGCGCCGGGCGAAGTCGTGATCCGCGAAGGGGACTACGGGCACAGCGCCTTTCTGATCCTCTCGGGGACGGTCCAGGTCGCGCTGAAGAGTCTCCCCGCGGAGCTGCTCGGCCGGAGCGTGCCGCGGCGTCTGTCCTGGTGGGAGTCGTTCCTGTCGGCGGTCCGCAGCTCGCCGTGGCCCGAAGTGCGCGACGCCTCGTCCGTGTCGGCGAACCTGACCACGATCCGCGACGAGGAGCGCGGAGCGCGCGTCTTCCTGCAGGACCTTCCCGGCCTGCTCGGTCCTGACGGGCGACTGGAACTCGGTGTCGGCGAGATCTTCGGCGAGCTGGCGGCGCTCTCGCGCTCGCCTCGCACCGCGACGGTGGTGGCGGGAGAGGATTGCGAGCTGCTCGAAATCCGTTGGCAGGGGCTTCGCGATCTGCTGAAGTTCGACGCCGCACTGCGGACCCATATCCATCGCCTGTACCGAGACAACGCGCTCCGGACGCATCTGCGCGAGACGACTTGGTTGGCGCGATTGGGAGACCGAGCGATCGAAGCGGTCGCGGCAGCGACGACGTTCGAGAGCTTCGGCGACTTCGAGTGGCATCACGACTTCGAACGCGAACGCCGCATCGACATCCGGACGCGGATCGAGTCCGAACCGCTGATCGCGGCGGAAGGAGATCATCCCGACGGGCTGATCCTGATCCGCTCGGGATTCGCGCGCTGCAGTCGACGCTACGACGACGGCCACCGAACGCTCGAGTACCTGGGGAAGGGGCGCGTCTTCGGCCTCGAAGAGCTGCTGCACAACTGGCGAAACGTCGACCAGATTCCGTGGCGCCGCTCGCTGCGCGCTCTCGGCCATGTCGACATCCTGCGGATTCCGACGCCGACGGTCGAGACGTTCATTCTGCCGACGCTGCTCGATTCGCCGCTGATCGAGGCGCTGCGGATCGATCCGCGGCAAGGAGATTTCGCCGTTCCGCGAAGTGCGAGCGAATCGGTATCGCGCGANNTCGGCGAAGGGAACGAGCCGAACGTCGAGCGGCTGGAGTTTCTCGTCGAGCATCGCCTGCTCAACGCGACTCGGGCGCTGGTGATCGATCTGGATCGCTGCACGCGGTGTGACGACTGCGTTCGCGCCTGTGCTTCGACGCACGACAACAATCCGCGATTCCGTCGCACCGGTCCGACGCATGACCGGCTGATGTTCGCTCAGGCGTGCCTGCACTGTCAGGATCCGGTCTGCATGATCGGTTGTCCGACCGGCGCGATCGGGCGCGACGCGATGTCGGGAGTCGTGACGATCAACGACTCGACCTGCATCGGTTGCGGAACGTGCGCCGCGGCCTGTCCGTACGACAACATCACGATGGTCGAGGTGCACGATCGGGGCGGGCGACGCCTGGTCGACGGCGCGACGTCCCAGCCGATCCTGAAGGCGACGAAGTGCGACTTCTGCCATGGTCGCCCGGCCGCCCCCGCCTGTGCTTCGGCCTGTCCGCACGATGCGCTGGTGCGGATCGAGCTGACCGATCCCGAACCGCTGACGAACTGGTTGAAGGGGCGACGCGCCGCCTGAAGTCTCGGCACCACTGCCGAACCTGCGCAAGCCGAGTCGTCCCCCGAGGAGTCGCGAACGATGAGTCCGACGCCAGCCGCCGCCACGAACGCCGATTCCGGTCGAAGCCGACCGGCGCGTTCGCGCGCGCCGCTCGGTTCGGCGCGGCCGATCGATTTCGTCCGTCGCCGCAGGACGTCGATCGCGATCACGCTGGCGGCACTCGTCCTCCTGGCGTTGCTGCTCGGCTACGAGAGTTCGCGACTGAGGAATCCGGCCTGGACGAGCGGCTGGACGCTCGGCGGCATGCTCCTGTTCCTCACGCTGTTGTCGCTCCGCAAGCGTCTGAACTTCCTGCCGCTCGGCAGCCTGTCGAGTTGGCTGCAGGCGCATCTGCATGTCGGCTGGGCGTCGATCGTCGTCGCAGCGCTGCACGTCGGTCCGAAGATTCCCGAAGGGGCATTCGAGCGAGTCCTGGCGAGCGGGTTCTTTCTGCTCGCGGCGAGCGGCCTGTACGGCGCCTGGCTCTCGCGCACCGCTCCGCGGCGCCTGGCGGCTCTCCCGTTCGAAGTCCGTTACGAAGAGATCCCGTCCCGCCGCCGGGCACTCGACGAACGGGTCCGACGGACCGTGCTCGAGTCGGCTCGCACGACCGGCGTGCTCGGCGAGTTCCATGTCGCGCGGACCGCCGACTTCTTCGCTCGCCCACGCTCGTGGCGCTACTGGCTGTGGCCTTCCGGCGACGAACGCCGACGGCTCGAGAGCGAACTGGCGCAGCTCGACCGCTATCTGACCGATGAGCAGCGAATGCTGCGGCAACGGCTGTCGAGTGCGGTGCGCGAGCGTGATGACCTGGACTATCACCAGGCGCTGCAGGGGCGGCTGAAGTACTGGCTCTTCCTGCATATCGCCGGCACGTGGGCGCTGTGGGTCCTGGTGGCACTGCATGTCGCGGTCGTTCACGCGTTTCGAGGAGTCTGACGATGAACGACGACTCGTCATTCTCCGACGCCGGCTACCTGCGGCCTCAGGCGCGATTCCGCTGCGGCGATGAATCGGCGTGTCGGCGCGGTCCGGGACCGTCAGGCGACTGCTGCGCCGAACCGGAATGTCTCCCCGAACTGGTCGACGGTCGCTGGCTGTGTCGTCGTACGGTGGCGCGCGGAGGGGTCTGCGAGTCGGGTCCGACGCCCGACGGAGGATGCGGTTGTGCGCCGCGCCGCTGCCGACCGATCCGTTCGCTCCGCTCGCAGCGAGGTCGGATCGCCTTTCTGTCGACCGCGATCACCGTGGCGCTCGCGACGATCCTGTTGTCGAGTCCTCGCAACGGAGCGCTGCTGGCTCCGGGCCCGCTCTGCGCCAAGCATGCGCGCGTGCTCGGCGATCTGCAGGGGTATTNNGGCGATCTGCAGGGGATGGATCGCTGTTCGCGCTGTCATGCGGCGGCCGAGTCGCCGAGTTGGTGGACGCTCGGTCTGCCGTTCTCGTCGGTCGGCGCGGCTCAATCCGAGAAGTGCCTGGCTTGTCACTCGTCGACGCTCGGACGGACCGCTTCGCGCTCGCCGCACAACGTCGCTCCGACTCGCCTGGCCGAGATCACGCGCGATCGGCGCGAACGAACGGAGGATCGCGGTCTGACGCTGGTCGGCCACTTCGATCGTCTGGGGGCATTCGAGCCGATGGCCGAACTCGAATGCGCGACCTGTCATCGGGAACATCGCGGCGAAGCCGGCCTGGCCGAGCTGACCGATCGCCAGTGCCAGACCTGTCATGTCGGCTCGTTCCACGCCTTCGAGGTCGATCATCCGGAGTTCCGATCGTTTCCGACTCGCTTCGAACCGCACGTCGCGTTCGATCACGCCAAGCATGAGCACGACTACTTCGCGCGCAAGGGGATCGCCTATGCCTGCGATCGCTGCCACGAACCGGATGCGACGCGACGAATCCAGGTGCTGCGATCGTTCGAGGATGCCTGCTCCGAATGCCATGTCGAACCGATCGCGGCGGCGAGTCTGGAGGGGATCGAGCTCCTGCGGCTTCCGACGCTCGACCTCGAGCGATTGCGCCAGGCGGGATTCGAGCCCGGGGATTGGCCGGCGGATGCGACCGGTGACTTCGACGGCGAACTCTCTCCGCTGCTCGTCGCGCTCCTCTCCGGTGACGGTGCGACGCGCCGGGCGATCGATCAGCTCGGCGGCTCGGTCGACTTGGTCCTGATCGATCCGGACGATCCGAGCGATCTGGAAGCGGTCGGCGCGATCGTGCTCGGTCTGAAGCGGTTGATGTGGGAGCTCGCATCGGGAGATCGGGAGCGGATCGCGGCGCGACTGGAACGAGCCGGAGCGGTCGATGCGATCGCCTGTCGCGAACTCGCTTCGGCACTCCCCTGGTCGCAGCTCGAAGAGGCGGTCGCTCTCTGGCTCCCCGAACTCGAGTTCGAAACGATGCGAGTCGGTCGGTCCGATCGAACCGCGAGTCCGGTGGTGACATCGCAGCCGCTCGGGACGCCGCTGTCGGTCGTGCCGATCGGCTTCTTCGGCGGGGAAGGGGAGCGACAGTCGCTGGCCGTCAATCCGCTGCTCGACTTGCGCCGCACCCGAGAAGGTCCTGACGCCGCGCACGCCGAGGGACGAGCGCCGCGCAGCGAGTCCGACACGAGCCGCACCGAGAAGCCGGATGAGACGCCGGATGTGACGGCGCCGAACTCGTCGCGACTGTCGGAAGTCCCCGCCGCTTCCGTGCCGGCGATCGACTCGGGGGTTACGTCCGGAACGGAGCCGACGATTTCGCGACCTCGACGGAACGGGAACGGAGAACGGTTGGCGGACAATCCGCTCGCGGCACTGCTCGGCGATTCGGGAGCCGCGAACGAGCCCGCTCGGTCGATCGACGCGCCGGAATCGACGCTGGTCGAGGGAACTCCGGGTTCGATCGATCCGCGATCGGCGAACGAGCCGACCGAAACGCGGATCGCGGAATCGCCGGACGTGTCCCCCGGAGACGTTCCGCAGATCGTCGATGCGAACGAGGGGGCCGAAGCGAGCGGCGGCGTGCCGATCGAGTCGCAAGGGGAAGTGCTGCCGTGGCGTTACGAACCGCGGCGTCGCAGCGGCTGGGTTCGCGACGACGTGACGCGAACGCTTCGCTATCATCCGATCGGCCATGCCGACCCGTTCGTCGCGAAGCTGTTCGAGGTGGTGGTCGGGACGTCGATCGACGGTCGGACGGAAGAGTCGTCAGACGCCGCCGTCGCGACGACTCCGCATCCGCAGCTTCCGCTCGATGCGCTTCACGCCGCCTTCGTCGAGGTCCGCTCGGCAGATGAACGAGCGGCCGAGGGGGCGAACGAACGGTCGAACGAGTCGCCTCTCGATCCGGCGACCGATCGCCGTGCGAGCGATGACCAGGCAAGTCGCGCGTCGAGCGCGACGCGATCGGGCGAAGCGGGGATCGGCTTGCTGCGGGAGCGGTTGCTCGGCGCCGCTCCGTTCGGCGCCTGTGCCCAGTGCCATCAGGCTCCCGGAGGGGACTCGGGGCGACCGATGGCGTGGCGCGGCTGGCGGCGTGATGTCTCGCGCGGTGAGTTCGTCCGCTTCTCGCACGGCCCGCATCTGATTCAGCCCGAGACGGCCGACTGTCGGCACTGTCATCGCTCGACGACGGAGGACTCAGCAGCGCTCCGCAGCGTCGCGGTCGGAACCACGTCGGTCCGTTTCGACGAGCTTGCGCACACCTCCGACTTCGTCCACGCGACGCGAAACGACTGTGCCAGCTGCCATCGCTCGGGGCGAGCTCCCAATCGCTGCACGACCTGTCACGACTATCACGTCGGCACGCTGCGGCTGCATCCGTGAGGCGACGCGCAGCAGCGCGAGCGATGCGACACGTTGCGACACGACACGTTGCGACATGACACGTTGCGACGCAACACCCTGCGACGCGACATGACGCGACGCGACTTAGTCGCTCAGTTGACTCCGGTCGGTGGTGCGTCGGAACCGACGACGTTCGGG
>DMPQ01000391.1 GCA_003455945.1 Planctomycetaceae bacterium | reverse complement strand
GTCCTAGGCCACTAGACGATGGGGGCGAAGAACGAGCGTGATTATGCGCGACTCGGGCGGAACGTCAACACCCCGCCTGCGACTCGATTTCGTCCGACTTGCCTGGGGTTCTCCAGCGTCCGAACCGCTCGCCGGACACCTTGCCTCGTCGGAAGACTCCTGTGCCTCGTCGGACGNNGAGCGGCCTTCGCGGATCACGAGGAGCCTGCGGCCTGCGGTTCGGGGGCCGACGATTGACCCGCCTCTCGGACCGACATAGACTCGGCAGACCGATGCGGGTTCGCTCCGGACTCGCTTCGCCCCAACGCCGAACACGAAGCCCCCTGCGATGCGCCTGCTTTCCCCTCGACTTCTCGAACTTGCGGGACTTGCCTGAGGGGGGGAAGCGCGGCGGCTTCATGCGACTACCGACGAACCCCGAAGGCTGACTCCCTTCGGGGTTTTTTCGTCCCTGTTTCCGAACGGATCGAACGGATGACTCCTACCAGCGGCCGAGATCAGCGGAGTGGAAGCCCCGGCTCCCGCCTCCTCCTCGTCGCGCCGGCTCGGGCCGGCAGCCGGGTTTCCCGGATCGTCCGCTGACGTTCGACCGATCCCCGTCCGGCGGTCTCGCCGAAGCGCGAGCCGCGGCGCCCGGAACTCCCCAAGCGGAGACCGGAGCGACGAACCGAAGGAAACGATGCATGTCCGAACCTCGACCGATCCGAATCTTCGACACGACGCTGCGCGACGGCGAACAGTCTCCCGGCTGCAGCATGAACCTGGCCGAAAAGCTCGAGATGGCCGGTGCGCTGGTCGACCTGGGAGTCGACGTGATCGAAGCCGGTTTCCCGATCGCCTCGCCCGGTGACTTCGAGGCGGTGCGCGAGATCGCTTCGAACGTCCGCGGCGCGACGATCTGCGGTCTGGCTCGCTGCGCCGACGCCGACATCGATCGCGCCTGGGAAGCGCTCAAGCACTCCCCTGCCCCGCGCATCCACGTCTTTCTGGCGACCAGCGCGATCCATCGCGAGTTCAAGCTCAAGATGACCCGCGACGAGATCATCGCACGAGCGGTGGCGGGAGTCGGTCGGGCGGCGAGCTACTGCGACGACATCGAGTTCTCTCCCGAGGACGCGGCTCGGACCGAACTCGACTTCCTGTGCGAAGTGGTCGAGAAGGTGATCGCCGCCGGAGCGACCACCGTCAACATCCCCGACACCGTCGGCTACGCGACTCCCGAACAGATGTTTCGCGTCATCGACACGCTGCGCAATCGCGTGCCGAACATCGATCGCGCGGTGATCAGCGTTCATTGCCACGACGATCTCGGCATGGCGGTCGCCAACAGCCTGGCGGCGGTCCGAGCCGGCGCCGGACAGATCGAATGCACCATCAACGGCATCGGCGAACGAGCCGGTAACTGCTCGCTCGAAGAAGTCGTCATGGCGATGCGCGTCCGCCGCGATCACTACGGCTGCACCGATCGGATCGTCTCCGAGCGGCTCGTGCCGACCAGCCGACTGCTCACCTCGATCACCGGCATGCAGGTGCAGCGCAACAAGGCGATCGTCGGTCGCAACGCGTTTGCGCACGAAGCGGGGATCCATCAGGACGGAATGCTCAAGGAGCGATCGACCTACGAGATCATGCGCCCCGAGGATGTCGGCTTCGCCAAGACCGACCTGGTTCTCGGCAAGCACAGCGGCCGAGCCGCGCTGGCCGACCGCGCGAAGCAGCTCGGCTATCGCCTGACCGGCGAGCAGCTGCAGATCGTCTTCGAGGAGTTCAAGCGGCTGGCGGACAAGAAGAAGAGCGTCTACGACGGCGATATCCGCGCCCTGATCGACGCTCAGATCCGCGGCTCCGTGCCGGCGATCTGGACCCTCGTCTCGTTCCGAGTCGTCGCCGAGACGAACCAGCCGCCGCAGGTCCGACTGACCTTGCGACGCGGCGACCATGAGGTGACCGAAGAGGCGCAGGACGGCGACGGTCCGATCGACGCGGCGTTTCTGGCGACCGAACGAGCGACCGGCATGACTCTGCCGTGTCGCGAGTTCCAGGTCCGCGCCGCGACCCTCGGCCATGATGCCCAGGGTGAGGTGTCGGTTGTCGTCGAACACCAGGGGCGACTGGTCCGCGGCCACGGCGTGTCGACCGATACGGTCGAGGCGACGATCATGGCGATTCTCGATTCGGTCAACCGGATCGCCGAAGAGGACGTGGCGGCGAAGGAGAGCTGAGCCGAAACGGGGTGACGTGCGATCGGTCGCGGCAGCAACCATGGGTTCGCTGCCGAGTCGATGCCGTTGCGAGATCCTCGCCGTCAGATGACCGGAAACGAACCGAGCCCCGGGAGATCATCGCGATCTTCCGGGGCTCGTTCGATCTTCGTTTCGATCCGCAGATGCTGCGGATCGTTATCGACCGGCTCAGCGAAGGCGATTCGGCGGGAGCACTCCTTCGAGCGGCTCGTCCGCACTCNNCCCGCACTCGTCCGCCGGACGCCGTAGCTGCCCGAGCGGCGAGCCGAATCCCCGGCCGGCATCGGCGTCTCGAAACTCGGCGTCGGCGACATCGGCGGAGCCGGAGTCGGCTCGCCCGATTCGATCATCTCGCTCGAACCTTCGAGCTCGAACGTCTCTTCACCTTCGTACTGGTAGCTCGGCAGGGGCGAGCTGCTGTTGCCGACGTTGCCGCGAGTCACCACCGACGGCTCGGTGAAGCCGTAGTTCAGTTCGCGAGCCGCCGAGCGACCGCGGGCTCGATCCATCGCGTCCGAGTACGCCTTGTCCGGCCACGGGCCTTCGTCGAACTGGATCCCGCAGTACTCGAGCGTCGTTCCCTTGCGGCGATGCAGCAGGGCGACGCACTTGTTGTACTCGGCGATCGACTGGTAGTACGCGGCTCGCGACTGGGCCATTCGACGCTGGGCATCGAAGAGAACATCGAGGGTCGCCGTTCCCGACTGGACCAGGTCGCCACGAATCCGGACTTCCTCGTCGGTCGAGATCCAGCGGTTCAGGTGATCCTTCGCCAGCTCGTAGTTCGTCTCGAGCGCCCGGTAGACCAAGGCGAGCTCACGCTGGACGTCGAGTTCCATGTCTTCCATGCGAGCCCGTTCGCGAGCGAGCTTGAGCTGGGCGTTGCGGACGTTCGCCAGTTCGCGGCGGAATCCGATCGGGATGCCGAACTCGAGTCCCGCTCGGGCTTCCTGGTAATTCCCGCCGGTCAGCTCTTCCCAGGCGGTCGAGCCGACACCGGGGAACTGGACGCCGGTGCCGTCGGCGCGAATCAGCTCGTCACCCAGACCGACCCAGCGGTACAGGACCGTCGCGTCGAGTCGGGGCAGCAGACCGTTGCGGGCATAGGCGAGCTGCAGTTCCTTCTTCTTCAGCTCCCACCGCTCCTGACGGAGTTCGGGGCGGAGCTGCAGGGCCTCGTCGTACGACTGCCACCAATCGAACTGCACCAGGCTTGAGATCGGCTCGTCCGCCGGGCGGATCATACGACGATCCGAGTTGGCCAGGCCGAGGAGCCAGCGAAGGTTGTTCTCGGCGTCGAGCAGGTCCGACAGGGCCTGCAGACGCTGCGTGCGGAAGAAGAAGTACTGCTCGCGGGACTGAGCCAGATCGGCCGGTTCGCCCTTGCCTCCCTCATAGCGATCTTCCAGAATCCGGTACGAGACCTGAGCCGCTTCCTCACCGACCTTCGCCGCTTCGTACGAGCGATAGGCGGCGTAGAGATTCCAGTAGCGAAGCTCGACGTTGCAGACCATGTTCTGCAGCTGCGCCTCGAGGTTCGCGATCTCCTGATCGGCTCCGATTCTCGCGATCACGACCGGCATCCGATTGACCGACGTCCCCGCTCCGCGAAGCAACGGCTGACGGATCTCGGCTTCCAGTGCGGTGGTGTACGCGCTGTCCAACGGCTGGAAGAGAGTTGGGATGTTGTTGCGAGCGTAGTCGGTCGTGTTACGGAAGAAGAACTGCGTACCGGTTGCCGCCTTCTTGGCCAGCTGAGCCTGGAAGTTGGTCGCCGTCTGGACGAAGACCGCGGGGGTGAACGGGTTGGTCGGGATCGTGTTCCGCGGACGATCGGTCTTGTCCAGGAACATGCTCGCCGTGAAGTGGGTGTCGAACTCGGCGAGAGCCGCTTCGACTCCCTGAGCCGATTCGAGCCCCGAGTTGGTCGTGATCGAGCTCCCCGGAGCGACCTGCCCCGGAATGCTCAGGAAGCCCGGCTCGCTCTCGCGGACCGCGACGTTGTAGGTCGTCCCCGCACCGGCCGGATTGTTGGCGAGCGAGTCGACACCCGGAGCGACGAGCGTCCCCTGCAGACCCGGCGTCCCGTAGCCGCGGATCACCTTGCTGTTCTGCAGGGCAATCGAGATCGCGTCCTCGAGCGGCAGATCCCAGAAGTCGCCGAAGTCGGGGTTCCGGATCGTGACCGGAGCCTCGTTCGCCGAGACCTCGTCGAGACTCTGCACGGCGACATCCGGGTACTCGACCGACGTGGCTCGGTCCAGGTAGTACGAGAGGTCGCCCGTTTCCCGGAAGTAAGAGGGCTGTCGCGGCTGGCATCCGGTCAAGGACGAGAAGCCGGCGATCAAGAGAGCCACTGCCGGGAGGTAGCGTCGGTTCATGGGGTCCCGATCCAGCAATCGAGTGGGTCGAAGATTTCGATCATCGAAGAGCGCAACGCGGCCAGGGACGGTCCTCGACGGAACGTCACGGCACCCGTCTCGCTCTTCACGAACCCCCCTTCCGCTCGACCGAGTCGCGACGTCCCGAAGGCCGCCGAGAGACTCTGTCGCACGGTACGACTGGTATCGGCGCCACATCCGGTCGACTTGTTGCAATCGGAACCGAATTCTCCTCTGCTAGCGAGGCCGAAACCTCGGGGGGCGAGGGGAACGCGGGGGTGTGGTAAAAGAGGCATTCGCGTGCCGGAGGACCGGGGAACCATCGATCTCGGGGACCGAGTCCTCTTCACCCGGTCCCGAATCCCCCCCGCGCCGTCGGCTCCGCGAGCCCTTTCTCGAGGAACGAGTGATGACTCCCGAAAGCGTGACGATCCGGTTCGACTGTCTGCCGCTGCGGAGCGTGACGAGTCTGGAACCGAATCCCGAGGCATCGCCNNGCTCGAGAGGATCGGTCGCGCGATCGACAAGCATGGCCGCCACAACAGCTATTTCCTGCATCAGGGGCGAGCCGAGTATCGACTGACCAACGCCCCTGAGATCGGCGGACTGAGCTTCGCCTTCGAAGGGACGGTGCTGACCGACGCCGAGGACATGCGGACGATGTCGGCCGATCTCGACATCCGCTTGGTCGGCGATACCTGCAATTGGCTGACCGAGCCGGTGGTGGCTTGGTTCCTGACGACCGTCAAACGCGCGGTGACGGTCGAGTTCGACCGCTACATCGACGCGGGGGACCGGGATCGAGCTCGCGAACGGATCGAATCGCTGCGCAGTCAGGCGGAAGGCTCCGGCGGCTTTCTCGGTATGGGGCTGTAGCAGAGCTCAGAGGCCGGCGGACGCCGGGCGATCGTCGGCTCGGCCTTTCCCGGGCGAGTCGCGTTCGATCGCGCCCGCCGGACGTCTCCCCCCGCGCGAACCTCGATTGACCCTCCGGGCACCTCTTTCCTATGGTGTCCCTGACGCATCGAGACCCCGGTGCGCGCCGACTTCCCGGGTGGCCGCTTCGGCGGGCGCCTCTTTCGACGAGCCTATCGATGAGTTCCGCCCCGTCCTCCCCTTCTCTGGATTCCCTGTTCAGCCGCCGGAGCGAACTGACCGGCGGCGATCCGCCGATCAGCGTGCTGATGGCCAAGGCGATCGCCGAGCCGAACCTGATCTCGCTCGCCGCCGGCTTCGTCGATTCCGGCTCGCTCCCCTGTGATCTGGTCCGTGAGGCGACGGAGCGGGTGCTCGGCGATCCGCAGCGCGGCCGGACGGCGCTGCAGTACGGGACCACCGCCGGTTTCGCTCCGCTCCGCCAGCTGCTGATCGAGCGACTGGCTCGACNNCAGGATGGAGTGACGCCGCACGACGGCCTCGCTCGAACGATCTGCACCGCCGGCAGTAATCAACTGCTGCAGCTGGTGACCGAGGCGCTGCTGGACGAAGGCGATGTCGTTCTCTGCGCCGCTCCGACCTATCTGGTCTATCTCGGGACGATCGCCGGCGTCGGCGGCGTGTCGGTCAGCGTCGCGACCGACGAGGACGGAATCGTTCCCGAGGCGCTCGACGAGACGCTGCAGGGGTTCCGCGACCGCGGGGAGATCGAGCGGGTCAAGGCGATCTACTGCGTCAGCTATTTCGACAACCCGCGCGGCACCAGCCTGGCGCCGCATCGACGCGCCGAGATCCTCGAGATCGCCCGACGTCATTCGGTCGCCGGTCCGATCCGGATCATCGACGATCTTGCCTATCGCGATCTGCGCTATGACGGAGGGGACTCGCCGAGCTTCGCGGCGCTCGATCCGGCGGGGGAGCATGTCATCGTCGCGGGGACCTTCTCCAAGAGTTTCGCTCCGGGCGTACGAGTCGGCTGGGGAGTGATGCCCAAGAAGCTCGCGATCCGCGTCGAGCGTCTCAAGGGGAACGTCGACTTCGGCTCGCCGCATCTCAATCAGGTGCTGCTGCACGAACTTCTCGCCAGCGGCGCGCATGAGCGGCAGGTGGAGCGGCTGTGTGCCACCTATCGCACCAAGCGGGATGCGATGCTCGCCGCGCTCGAGACGCAGTTCGGTAACGACACTGAAGTCCGCTGGGTCCGTCCCGACGGCGGTCTGTATGTCTGGCTGACGCTTCCCGAGTCGGTCGATGCGGGGCCCGCGGGACGTCTGCTCGATGCCGCGGTTGCGGAAGGGGTACTCTACGTCCCCGGGCAATACTGCTATGCGGCGGATGGGGCCGAGGTCCGTCGCAACACGATCCGACTGAGCTTCGGCGTCCAGTCCCCCGAACGGATCGGCGACGGTATCGCGGCGCTCGCTCGCGCGGTCCGGCAGGTCCGCTGAACGCGCGGTCCGCGCCGCGGACCCGGAAGGACGACGGCCGATCGGGCAAGGAGGCTCGAACGCGGTGACGATCATCGATCGCTACGTGCTGCAGCTCTTCGTCAAGGTGCTGGGAGTCTGCTTCGCCAGCCTCGCCGGGCTGTTCGTCGTCGTCGAGACGTTTAACAACCTCGACGAGTTCCTGGCGCTCGGCAAGACGCAGGGAGGAATCCTGCAGGTGATGCAGGCGTACTTCGGTCCGCGCGTCCTGTCGCTGTTCGATCGGACCAGCGCGCTGCTCTGCCTGATGGCGGCGATCTTCACGCTCGCCTGGCTCCATCGGACCAGCGAACTGACCGCGATCATGGCGGCCGGAATTCCGCGGTCGCGCGTCGCCAAGCCGCTGATCATCGCGGCGATCGTCACCGCGCTGATCGCGATCGTCAGTCGCGAAGTGATCATTCCGCGGTACGGTCAGCAGCTGGTGCGCAATGCCCAGAGCTGGGACGGCGAGTCGGCGATGCTCCACTCGCGCTACGACTACGGTTCGGGGATCTTCCTGAACGGAGCCAAGCTCGTCCCGAAGGAGCGACGGATCATTGCGCCGTCGTTCCGATTGCCGCCGCGACTGTCGCGGCACGGCGCGATTCTCGAGGCGCGAGCTGCGGTCTACGAGCCTCCGCGCGGCGATCGACCCGGCGGCTACCGACTGGTCGGCCTCACCTCGCCCAAGGAACTGATCGGACGCGAGTCGCTGCAGGACGACGGCGAGCTGCGGGTAGCGCTTCCGAGCGACACCCCCTGGCTCGGTCCTGACGAGGCGTTCGTGCCGAGCGATGTCGACCTGCATCAGCTCGAGGTCGGAGATGCCTTGGCGCAGTACGCGTCGACCGCCGATCTGGTTGCCGAGTTGCGCAATCCCGGGCTCGACTACGGTGCGAGCCTCCGGCGACTGACGCATCACCGAATCCTTCAGCCGCTGGTCGACCTGACGATGTTTCTGGTCGGTCTGCCGCTGGTGATCAGCCGGATCGACCGCGGCCTGATCGCGTCGGCCGCGATCGCTCTCGGTATCCTGGTCCTCTTCTACGTNNTACGTGACCGACCTGGTCTGCGGCGTCGCTGCCGACAGCGGCATGCTCAGCGCCGCCGGCGCGGCGTGGACTCCGCTGATCCTCTTCGTTCCGTTGGCCGCCTGGGCCTATCCCCGTCTGGATCGCTGAGCGAACTCGCGCCGGGCCTCGGGAAGGGAGCGATTTCCCGGGGCAAGGGGGCGAGACGCCGCATGAACCCTCGAGGCGGTCGATCGCCTCGGTGGCCGAGGTCGCTCGCGCCGGTCCTGAGGTTCGTCGAGCGGCGACGGCGGAACTTCTCGAATCGTCGCAGCCCCTTGGGCCGCTTCGTCTTTCGTAGCGGTCCTCGCACCGATATATTGACCGATTCCATCGAGGACCGCTGCGCGCTCCCTCTCAGGACGAGAGGCCGCTCTCAGGAAGAGGGGCCGGACAGGAAGAGGGGCCAAGCCGGCCCGATATCGAGAAGGCGTTCATGGCGAAGAGCGAAAAGCAGGACCACTGGCGTTCGTTGGCCGAGATGCTGGGGACCTTCATCACGGGACGGCCGGCCAAGGGGAACGAGTCTCAGGCCGAAGAGAGTGCGGCGTCGGTCGAAGCGACTCCGGTCGCGCCCGTCGTTCCCGCGACTCCCGTCGCACCGGTCGCAAAGACCCCTCCCGCGACGACGGCCCCCGCCCCGGCGATCCCCGCCGCCGCGCCGATCGTCGAACCGGTCTTGATGCCGGTCGAAGACGAATCGGCTTCCCCCGTCAGCAAATGGGATCTCCTCGCCGATCAGCTCGGCGTCGCGAAGTCCCGATCGTCATCCAGTATCCCGCACATGGTCACCGGTTGGGCCGGCGAGTCGGTGGGGGGACGGGCGAACGAACCGATCGACACGGTCCGTGTCTTCGGCGAACCGCCGGCCGAGGATCGCGATCAGAAGCGTCTCGATTCGATGTTCCACACCGATTCGCGGAAGATTCCGCCGAAGCCGGAACGGCCCGAACCACGNNGAGCCCCGGCTGGCTGGTCGATTCGCAGGCCGCGGAGCTCGGTGAGGACGAAGCGCTCGTCGAAGTCGAACCGCTGCACGAAGGAGATCAGGAAGCGCGTCCGCCGCGCCGCCGTCGCCGCCGTGGTCGCGGTTCGTCCGAGCGGAGCGAGGGGAGCTCGGCGCCGACCGGCGATCTGCCGCGATCCCGTCCTGATCGAGCCGAACGTCCGGAACGAGCCGAGCGCAGCGAGCGTCCCGAACGAGCGGAACGCCCCGAGCGGGCGCCGCGGAGCGAGCGACCGGAGCGCTCCGAACGTCCCGAGCGCTCCGAGCGTCCGGAACGGAGTGAGCGTCCGGAGCGAATCGAGCGAGCGGCGCGGGTCGAGCGTCCGATCGACCTCGACTCGGACGAGCCGGAGGTGATCGACGCCGAATGGGAAGTGACCGAAGGGGGCGACGAGTCGGACGAGGCGCGTCCGAAGCGCCGACNNTCGTCGCGCGATGATCTCGCCGAGGATGATCTCCCGCTGATCGACGCGGCCGAAGACGATCTGGACGATCTGCCGTACGGCGGTCGCGGCGATCGCGAACGGACTCCGACCGCGTCCGCAGCCGGCCGCTCCGATCGCGCGCCGCGCGGTGAACGCCCCGCTCGTGGCGATCGGGAACCCCGGTCCGAACGTGGCGATCGTG
>DMPQ01000390.1 GCA_003455945.1 Planctomycetaceae bacterium | reverse complement strand
TACCAGGCGGATGCGCCGCGAACCGTCGGCGCCGACCGCCTCGATCAGCTGCGGGCAGGTGACCTGCGGCGAACCGGCGACTTGCCAGCGCTCGACCACTCGGCCGCTTCCCAACTCGAACCGGATCGCATGCCCCGCCTCGGCCGGCTCGGGATCGAACATCGCGATGATCACTTCGCGGCGCCCAGGCACCGCGATCATTCCGTCGGGATAGCCGGTGACGTGCGAAAGATCGAGGGCCAGCGTCGGCTGCGTCAACGTCCCTCGCTCGACATCCAGCTCGTATCGGACGACGCGCCGAGTCGGCGTGTCGATGTCGAGCAGCTCCCAGCGTCCGTCACTCAGGCGATTCGCGATCTTGCCGTTCGAACAGGTCTGATCGCCCCGCAGCTTGAAGAGCTTCCGATCTCGTCGACGCAGGAAGTACAGTCCGGCGACCGCGCGAGTGAAGGTCAGCTCCTTGGCGCCGAACACCACGCCGTCGTCGAAGACGACCGCATCGTTGATGATNNTTCCCGGCTCGTCCGCGTCGATCTCGTCGGTCAGCCGCTCGATCGAGCCGTCGCGCGTGTCGAACAGCACGACATGCCGCTCGAGTCCGATCAGAAAGACCCCCTCCCGATCGGTCGGAAACGCGAAGCCGGGACGCCCCGGCAGCGGCGAAACCACATCGGATCCGGTCGACAGATCGAAGCGGTGCAGCGCCCCCGACTTGCTGTCGGGTGAGGTCTGGATCGTGATCCACGAGAACCGATTCGTACCGAGCGAGTACGGACCTTCGGGCAGATAACCCCAACTCGACGGCTGAGGGCGATGCAGCAGTTCGGTCGTGCGAGTCTCCACGTTCTGCCTCTTCGATCTCGGGGAACGGCGGGAAGCGAGCGAGCGCCCNNGCGCATCGATTCGACCAGACCCGACTCGCGCGGGACCGAAGACCTCGAGCGACTTACCGACCGCTTCGGCGCCATTCACGTCGCGGCGGGAAGGTCGATCCGCAGCGACGTTCCTCGCTCCGCTCCCCGTTCGATCGCGAGCGATCCGCCGAGTCGTTCCAGGCGATGTCGCATGCCGCGCAAGCCGTGTCCTCCCGAACCCAAGCCCGGGTCGAACCCGATGCCGTCATCGTCGATCGTCATCACGAGCGAGCGATCGTTGCCGCGCCGCGATTCGATCCGGACCCGCCGAGCCTGACCGTGGCGCAGCGCGTTGCGGAGCCCCTCGACGATGATCCCTCCCCAGTCGCGGATCGCGTCGGCGTCCTCGGGCCACGCCTCCAACTCGAACATCACCTCGATCTCGGGCGATTCGACTTGCCACCGGGCGACTTCGGCGACCAGCCCCGTTTCGATCTCGCGGCGGACCGCCGCCGGATCTTCGGGAGCGGGGGCATCCAGACGCCGGATCAGGGCTCGGCCATGCCGCGCGGCCGAATCGAGCAGCGACGCGACTCGTTCGAGCGTTTCGCCAAGACGATTCGGCTCTACCGCGCGACCGCCGTCGAGCGATTCGACCAGCATCTTGGCGCCGACGATCTCCTGCAGCAGGCCGTCATGAAGCTCGGCGGCCAGTCGCAACGCGATCGGCGACGCAGTCGGAGATACGGTCGGCGATTCGCCTGCCGACCGCGAACGCTCGGCGATCGGAGGAGCGACCGTGCGGCGAGACGAGTCGCGCGGAAAGACCTTGTCCGCCTGCCACCGTCCGTCGACTCGCACCAGCAGCGCGACGACCTCTCCGACACGATTGCGCGCGAGCGCCTGATCCGGTCCGTCCGACGGGCCGACGATCTCCGGTCGCTTCCCCATCATCAGTCGCGCGACCTGATCATCGTCCAGATCGATCGTCGGCAACTCGGGGAGTCCCCGAACCGGATCGATCAGCAGCGGACCGAACTCGTCCCTCCCGAGCCCTCTGAGGCGATCGAGCGGAATCGCGTCGTCGACCCGAAACGAACCGATCGCGGTCCGGCGGAGCGAGGTCATCAGACCGGCCGAGCCGACTGCGCGTCCGAGATCCCGGGCCAGCGAGCGGATGTAGGTCCCCGAACCGCATTCGATCTCGAGTCGCAGATCGGGGGCGTGATAGTCGAGGAGCGAGAGGCGGCGGATCGAGACGGTCCGCGGAGCGAGATCCGGCGGTCGGCCTTCGCGAGCCAGCGCATAGGCCCGCTTCCCCTGAACCTTGACGGCCGAATAGGCCGGAGGGATCTGTTCGATCTCGCCCAGGAACTGCTGCAGCGCTCGGTCGAGCGTCGGGCGATCGGGGAGCGGACCGGGAACTTCGGTCAACGCTCCCTCGAGATCGTCGGTGTCGCTCGACCAGCCGAGTCGGAACTCGGCGACGTACGTCTTCCCCTGCGCCTGGACCCGATCGATCAGCCGCGTCATCGGACCGACGGCGACGACCAGCACGCCGGTCGCCAACGGGTCGAGCGTCCCGGCGTGTCCGACCTTCAGCGGCCGGAGGGCGCGCTGCACGACGTTCACGACATCGCGACTGGTCACGCCGCTCGGCTTGTCCACGTTCAGAAAACCGAGCATCGGCGGCGAGGTCCTTGGCAAAGGGGGCGTCGAGCGCGACTCGACCGGGTCCCCCCTTTTTTAACCCCGATGGCCGGAAAGGACACCGTGGGATGCGAACGGGCCGAGCATCGCCGGTCGATCTGCCCGTCGGTTCGTCCGGATTCGTCTTGTCCGATTTTCGACTTCCCTGCTACTCTCCGGGGCGCGGGCGCAAGGAGTGCGCTCGCGACGAGTGTTCGATCTTCCGAAGCAGCGAACGGTAGCGACCATGGATGGGAACCGTCCCGCAGGCGAATCGCGAGGGCATGTCGCGATTCTGAAGCACTGCGTTCTCGGAGCCGCGATGGCGTTGGCTTCGGCCACGTTCCTTGCCGCACAGGAAGCCCAGTGGATCTGGGCAGCCGGCGTGGCGAAGGACCGGGTCGGTGAGGGAGCCTGCTACTTTCGCCGCACCTTTCAGATCGGCACGCCCGAGCAGGCCGAGATGACGATCGCGGCCGACGATCGCTACGAGCTGTTCGTCAACGGACGGCGCGTCGGTCAAGGGGAAGGCTCGCGCCAGCTCGACCGCTACGATCTCGGCAGCGTGCTCGATCGAGGCAAGAATGTCATCGCGATCAAGGTCGAGAACACCGAAGGGACGACCGCTGCGCTCGTCGCTCGGGTGCAGGTCAAGGAAGCCGACGGCGGCTGGAAGTCGTTCTCGACCGGCAACGGCTGGAAGACGAGCAACCGACCGCTCCCGCTTTGGCAGATGCCGATCTACAACGACCGCCGCTGGCCGGCCGCTCAATCCTTCGGGCCGCTCGGCAGCACCGAACCGTGGGATCGAGCCAAGGGAGTCGCGGTCCAGCTGCAGCATCAGCACGAACGGTTCCGCATCTCGCGCGAGTTTCGCGTCGATCGCTTGCTGGACGATCCTCAGACCGGTTCGGTCATCGCCATCGCGTTCAACGAGTTCGGGCAGCTGATCCTGTCGCAGGAAGGGGGCCCGCTGCTGATCGCCTCGCCCGACGAGGATGATCCGACGAAGCTCGGCGAGCCGCGAGTCTTCTGCAAGCTCGTCTCGAGCTGTCAGGGATTGTTGCCGCTCAACGGCGATCTGTTCGTCACCGGCCAAGGGCCCGACGGCGTCGGCCTGTATCGGCTGAGCGACGTCGATCGGGACGGCGAACTCGAAAAGGCGGAGCGTCTGATCGCCTTCACCGGAGGGCTCGGCGAGCACGGTCCGCACGGGCTGACGCTCGGTCCCGACGGCATGATCTACTGCATCATCGGCAACTTCTCGAAGCCGCAGGTTCCGTTCGCGCCGACCAGCCCGGTCGTCGTGACCTACGAAGGGGATCTGCTCGAACCGAAGATGGAGGATCCGGGGGGACACGCCGTCGGCGTGAAGGCTCCCGGCGGCACGGTGGTGCGCTGCGCGCTGGACGGCACCGGTCTGGAACTGGTCGCTGCAGGTCTCCGCAATTGCTACGACCTGGCATTCAATGCCGACGGCGAACTCTTCACCTACGACAGCGACATGGAGTCGGATATCGGGATGACCTGGTATCGTCCGACTCGCGTGCTGCATGTCGTTTCGGGAGCGGAGTTCGGGTGGCGGAGCGGCTGGTCGAAGTGGCCCGACTACTACGTCGATTCGCTCCCGCCGCTCGCCGAGACCGGCCGCGGTTCGCCGACCGGCATGGTCTCTTACGACCACTTCATGTTCCCGGCGAAGTACCAGGGGGCGCTCTTCGTCGGCGACTGGAGCGAGGGGCGGATCCTGGCGGTGACGATGCGTCGCAGCGGAGCCGGCTACATCGCCAACACCGAGGACTTCATTCGCGGCGAGCCGCTGAACGTCACCGACCTGGATGTCGGTCCCGACGGTTCGCTCTACTTCGCCACCGGCGGCCGCGCCACGAGCGGCGGGATCTATCGGATCACTTGGACGGGCAACGTTCCCGATTCGGTCAAGGATCTCGGCGACGATCTGACGAGCGTCATCCGCCAGCCGCAGCTGCAGTCCGCTTGGGCGCGGCAGCGCGTCGCGGGGTTGCGCGTCGAGATGGACGACGAGTGGACTCAGGGGATTCGCGGCGTCGCGCTCGCGACCGAGAATCCGGCTCACTACCGGACACGCGCCCTCGATCTGCTGCAGCTCTACGGGCCGAAGCCCGATGCGGCGCTCCTGGCGTTGCTGATCGAGGATCCGGCGGAGCAGGTCCGAGCCAAGACGGCCGAACTGCTCGGACTGGCAGCGGACGATCGTTGCCGCGAACTGCTGACCGAACTGCTCGACGACGAGGACCGGTTGGTTCGACGCAAGGCGGCCGAAGGGCTGGTGCGAGCCGGAGCGGTACCGGAGTTCGCGTCGATCCGTCGACTGCTGATTTCGGACGATCGTACCGAGGCGTGGGCGGGGCGGCGATTGCTCGAACGCCTCGATCCGGCGACCTACCGCGACGAGATGCTCGCGACCGACAATCATCGACTGTTCATCCAGTGCGCGGTGGCGACGATGATCGCCAAGCCGAGTCTGGCCGCGAGCTACGACGTGCTGGCGCGGAGCGCCGAACTGATGCAGGGGTTCGTGTCGGATCGCAACTTCGTCGATCTGCTCCGCGTGATCGAGCTGGCATTGGAGCGAGGCGAGGTCGATCCGGCGGAGATCCCGGCGTTTGCCGAAGCGATCGCCGACGAGTTCCCCTCGGGCAACTCGATCATGAACCGCGAGCTGGCCAAGATCCTCGCCTACCTGAAGTCGACCGAAGGGGCCGAGCGGGTCGCGGAGTACCTGGCATCGAGCGGCGCGTCGGATCTGGACAAGATCCACGTGGCGATGATGCTCCAGACGATCCGGACCGGTTGGACCTCCGACCAGCGACTGGCGCTGATCGGCTATCTCGAACGGGCGCGACTGAACGAAGGCGGAGGAAGCTACGCCTACTACGCGATGGAAGCGGCGAAGGAACTCGGCCGCTCGGCGACCGACGAGGAGATTCCGCTGATCCTGGCCAAGGGGGATCGGTGGCCCAATGCCGCGGTCGGCGCCTTTTATCGCCTCCCGCAACAGCTCCCCGAGCGAACGGTCGAGCTGATCCGCGGCATCGACGAGCGGACGATCGCCTACGACACCGAAGACGATTCGTTCAAGCAGCTGAAGATCGGCATCGTCGCGGTGCTCGGACGGAGCGGTGATGAAAAGTCGATGGCCTACCTGCGTCGCATCTGGGAACGCGATCCCGAGCGGCGCGGCACCGTCGCGATCGGTCTGGCTCAGCAGCCCGACGGCGAGAACTGGAAGTATCTGGTCGACAGCCTGGGCGAAGTCGACGAAGCGATGGCTCGCGATCTCGTGACCAAGCTCGCGTCGATCGATCGTCGTCCCAGCGAAGCGGATCAGTTCCGCACGGCGATCGAGCTCGGGCTTCGACTGAAGGAGAACGGATCGGCCGACGTGATCCGGCTGCTCGAGCACTGGTCGGGCGAGAAGCTGACGATCGACGGCGATCCTTGGGATCGTTCGCTCGAATCGTGGCAGGACTGGTTCGTGAAGCAGTTCCCGGGCGAGACGCGAGTCGCGATCGACGAACCGACTTCGGCCGACGGCTGGGATCTCGAGGAACTGGTGGCGCTCGTCGAGGCGAGCCAGCCGGACGAGGCGTCGGTCAGCCGCGGCAAGCAGCTCTTCGCATCGGCTCGCTGCGCCGCCTGTCACCGGTACGCCAACTCGGGCGAGAGCATCGGTCCCGATCTCACTTCGATCGCGCGACGCTTCCAGCGCCGCGAGATTCTCGAAGCGATCATCGATCCGTCGAAGGTCGTCTCGGATCAGTATCGGACCCAGATGGTCGTGACGCTCGACGGTCGGCAGGTGGCCGGGCTGGTCACTCGCGATTCCGACGGCGACTACGTGGTGTTGAAGTCCGACGGCGAGAAGACGACGATTGCTGCCGAGGATGTCGACGCGGTCGAGCCGGTCGCGACCTCCTCGATGCCCGACGGTCTGATCGATTCGCTCTCGGGCGAAGAGGTGACGGACCTGATGGCATTCCTGACTCAAGGGACGGCGGCGCCGATCGCCGTTCGCCCCGAGTCGTCGACCGAAACGAGTCGACGGCGCTGATCGACGAGCGAGCGGAGCGGTTCCGGTCGGCTCGTTCCGACCGGTTCCCCTCATCTCACTTCGGATCGGTGTCGCATGCCGTCGTTCGCTCGTCGGTTCTTCTGCTCAGCACTGATGCTGTTGCCGCTCGCTGCGTCCGCGCAGTCACTTGTCGCCCAGGAGGCCGAGGTCGCCGTCGATCTCGGCGCGACCGAATCGGAACCGCTTCCGACCGAGCTCTTCGACTACGTGGCTCGTCCGGAAGCGGCGTTCGCCTGCGACCGAGTCGAGCGGCGCGAGTTGCCGACCGGCGGCAGCGTCACCGACTATCTTCTCGTCTCGCAGACGTGGCAGGAGATCGTCTGGAAGCATTCGCTCCAGGTGCACGAGCCGGCGTAGCTGACACTCCCCAAGCACGTCATCCTGTTCGTCACCGGCGGCAAGAGCGGCGATCCGCCGAAGCCGCGCGACGAGACGACCGGCAATCTGCTGGCTCATCTGTCCGGATGCCGCGTCGCGATCCTCTCGCAGGTGCCGAACCAGCCGCTGCTCGGCGACCGGGTCGAGGACGATCTGATCACCGAGACCTGGCTCAAGTATCTCGAGACCGGGGACCCGAACTGGCCCCTGCTCTTTCCGATGGTCAAGAGCGCCGTGCAGGCGATGAACGCGCTCGACCGGATCGCCGCCGACGAGTGGCAGAGTGAGGTCGAGGGATACGTCATCTCGGGAGCATCGAAGCGAGGCTGGACGAGTTGGCTCGCGCCGGTCGTCGATTCGCGGATCGTCGCGACGGCGCCGATCGTGATCGACGTGCTCAACTTCCGACCGCAGATGGACCATCAGATGGCCACCTGGGGCGCCTTCAGCGAGCAGATCGCCGACTACACGCGCAAGGGGCTGATCAAGCTCGGTGACGAGTCCGATCGCGAGCGGCAGCTGCGCGTGATGATGGATCCGTTCACCTACCGATCGCGCGTGGCGATTCCGAAGCTGCAGATCAACGGCACGAACGATCCGTACTGGGTGGTCGATGCCAACCGCTTCTATTGGAACGAGCTGGTCGGACCGAAGTTCGTCTGTCAGATCCCCAACGCCGGTCACGGTCTGGAAGGGGGCCAGCAACAGGCGCTGGCGACCTTGGCGGCGTTCGTTCGGCATGTCGCCACCGGGCGCGAGCTACCGGCGCTCGCCTGGCGGACCGAACGGACCGCCGACGGCAAGCTCCGCCGTCATGTCTCGTGCGACATTCGGCCAAGTCAGGTCCGCCTGTGGTCGGCCACCAGCAGCGATTTCGACTTTCGCGACGAACGGTGGGAATCGACGCTGATGGCAGGAGCCGAAGGGGGCGGCGACGAGAGTGCCTGGTCGGCCGATCTGCCGCTCCCCGGTGACGGCCATGTGGCGCACTACTGCGAACTGCTCTTCGAAGTCGACGGCATCCGCTTCTCGCTCTGCACGACGATCGAGAGTCAATGAGCCAAGCGAGGAGCCTCGTCGTCGGGCTCGCCGTGCCTCGTCAGCCCGAAGCGCCAAGCGCAGGGGTTCTCCGTGTGCTGCTACGTCCGCGCGTCGTCCCCACGTGGGCCCGCGTCGTCCCCGACGCGCGGCCGTGCGACTCCGAGCGCACGGCGCGCTGCGCAGCTCGAACGGCGTCGACATCGCACGCCCGCGGCTCGGGACGAGCCGGGG
>DMPQ01000227.1 GCA_003455945.1 Planctomycetaceae bacterium | reverse complement strand
CCGGCCGGATCATCCTTACCGGCATTGATCCGCAAACCGGTGCTCAGACGGGTCAGCGAGGTCTGCAGGTCCTTGTTCGATCGCGACAGGGTCTTCTGCGCGACGAACGAACTGACATTCGTGTTGATTCGGCTCATTCCAGGTACCCCTTCTCACATGAGGTCGACATCTTGAACGCTTCGGGGATGGTCAAGAGCGAGCGAGCAGCGCTCCCCTCGGGCCAGACTCGATCGCTCTACCGATTCCGGCCGACGTTCGGCCGAATATCGACCGTTTCGGCGGCGACCCGCTCTCCTTGGTCCGGAGAGCGTCGGCTCGGAGATTCCTTCTCCGGCCGCTTCGACCACCGCTGCGCATCGCGAGCGTCAGGTCGACGGATCTTCGATTCGGTCCCGCAACCATAGAATGAGGTTACGGTGTTGCGATCGTTTCTCGAAAAAGAGCCGAGTCGTGGCCGTTCGGCCGATCCGCTCGCTCTTCAGCCCTTCCGTGGATTGCCTGCCGTGCTTCCTTGACCTCCGTCAGCGTCGTCGAGTCGGTGAATCCGTTCCTCGCTTCTCGACCGTCGTTCGCCCCCTGGCAGTCGGCGACGCGCCCGTGTGATGGCGAGATCCCTGTCGATCGGTCGACCGCGGACCCCGTCCGATCGGAGTCCGATAGCGGCTCCGATCCCTATTTTCCGAGATCCTTCGTAGCGTTCGGGTTGACCCGCGAAGCTCGCTCGTTTTCCCGCTTGATCGCCTCGTACACCTCCTGTCGGTGCACGGGGATATCCGTCGGTGCTTCGATGCCCAATCGGACCTTGTCACCGCGGATGTCGACGATCGTGATGACCACGTCATCGCCGATCATGATGCTTTCGTCGCGGTGTCTCGACAAAACGAGCATCGGTGGCTCCTTCCCACGTTGCGATTCGAACGAACGCCTTCCCGGTTCACGTCTGCCTCACGAATCCCGTTCCCGGTATCGCGGGACCGCGAGAGAGGCATGGCCTTTCTTCGCGGCAGCAGCAGGTATCGGCGTCGGTCGCGCGGGAATCCCAACAGCGTCGGTCGGATGCGTGATATGACGGATCGACCGACTCTGTCAGAAGGAGGCGAATCACGCGGTTCGGCGAAGATGAACCGGCAGCGGCAGCAGCTCGCGCTGCAGAGGCTGTTCGTCCGACGTCATCACCTGACAACCGAGGCGTCGATCGAGATTGATCACGATCGGTGCTCGCAGATTGACGGTCAACGAGCGCTCGTCGTTCGACACGACGCAGAGCACGTAGGCCTGATCGGAAGAACTGAGCTGCAGGCCGTCGACGTCGCGTCCTTCGACGCGCACCTGATAGCCCGGGATGAATCGCCGCGGACTCACGACCGGGAGCGCCGTTTCCGGACGGTTCATCGACTGGAGCCATGCGACCGCGTCGTTCTCGCCGTCGGCCAACACGACCCAATGCTGGAGATCCTCGAAACCGATCAGACCGCCTCGAAAGAGCAGAATGTCGTCGGCTTCGATCCTGACGTCACCGAATCGCGTGGTGGCCACCTTCACGAGACCGACCTCCGGCTGGCGTTCCTTCAAGACTGCCGCGCAAGAGAATGCGGCTGCTCCCTTAGGATCGGTCGGGATGACCGGAAGGTTGAGAAGAACCGTCGTTACAGGTAATCCAGCAGCGACTGCTGGAATGACTGAGCCATCAGGCGCAACGACGCGTCGAAGATCGTCTGTTGAGTCGTCATGTTCGAGATCGCCTCGACCATGTCGACGTCGATCTCCTGCGACAACGTCGCCTGAAGCTGCACCGTCTCGTCTTCGATCCGCAGATCGACCGTCTCGAGCGCCTGCTGCCGCGCTCCGATCTCGGCCAACGCGTAGGTGATCCGCTCCAGATCGCGATCCAGGTTGCCGAGCAAGCGCTCCGTCTCGGCCAGATCCGGTTCGCTCCCCGACAGCGCATCGACCAACCGCGACAGCGTATCGAAGATGCTCGGCACTTCCTGAGGTGCGACGTCGCGACCGATCAGCACTTCGGGCGAACCGCCCTCCAGACTTCCCAGATTGCCGACGGCTCCCGGAACTCCCGAGCCGTCATTTCCCGAGTCGGTCGACGTATCGAGGTCCGCCTCGAACGTCCCCTCCCCTTCGATCGCCGCGACGATCGTCGCCGCGGTGGTCGCCGAGGCATCGACCGCGACGATCAGGCGCCGATTGACCGAGTCCCACGTCGCGGTCGCGACATCGCCGATCAGCGCATCCTGAAACTCCACGTCGATGCCGTTCCAGGCGGTGCCGGCGGTCGCCGCGCGAATCACCAGATCCGAATCGGCTCCCGCAAAGTCCAGACGCAGTTCCGCTCGCTCGGCAGCCGGACGACTGCTTCCCCCTGACGTCGAACCGTAGGTCCCGAGCACCGGCACCAAGCCGTTGCCGTTGTTCGGCCCGAACGTATCGCTCAACGACGCGGCAAACGTTCCATCGGCCTCGATCGCGTTGACGACCGATCGGGCCGTCGTCGCGTTCGGATCGATCGTGATCGTCAGCGTTCCCGCCCCCTCGTCGAACGCCGCCGTCGCGACGTTACCGATCGCCCCGCCATCGGCGAAGATCAGCTGGACGCCGTTGCGGTGCGATCCCGGTTCCCGAGCCTCGATCCGAAACGCGTTGTTCTGTTCGTTCGGAGCGGCGAACGTCACGTCGAGATCGGCGAAGGTGGGGGCCGGCGAGTCGCCGACATAGCCGACCGTCTTGCCGAGCGGAACGAGTCTGGGCGCCTGAGCCGCGCGGCTTCCGAACGCCGACTCGACGCGGATCGTCGACTCGCCCGGCGGGTCGTCGTCGACCAGTTCGATACCGTTGCCGACCGTCGCCAGTCGAGCCGTCACGCGCCCGGCGTCCTGATTGTCCGGATGTTCGTTGATCAGATCGAGCACGTCACCGATCGTGCGCGCCGAACTGACGTCGATGGCGAGCGAGACGCCGTCGTTGCGGACGATCGTGAAGTCGGTCCCGCTCTTCGTCGGCACGCCCGCTCCTCGATTGAGAGCACTCAACCGAGTCGTCTCGTCCATCGTCCGCAAACCGAAGTCGGCCGCCGTGGTTCCGCCGTTCTCGCCGATCGAGAAATCGACGCCGCTCAATCGCGAACGAACTCTCAGACGCCCGTGATCATCGAGGTCCGCCAGAATCGGCGCCCCCGAATGCGTCAGGCGATTGAGGACGTCCTCGATCGTGCGGACATCATCGAATCGGACCACATGAGTCGACTCGCCGACGACGATGCGCAGTCCCGACGAGAGATCCGGTTCGTCCCCCGAACCACCCGCCGCAACACCGATCCGATCGAACGTCAGCACTCCGGAACCGTCGTTCGAGCGTGTCGCGCCATCGACGGCGTCGAGTTGCGCCGAGAAGAGCGCCGAGAACTCCGCCGACTCGTTCAAGGCCGCGACGATGTCGGCTCCGGTCGACGACAGGTCGTTCGCATGAACATAGAAGGTGCGTGCCTCGCCGCCGCTCTGTGACGTGTCGCCGAGCTGCAGTCCGAGATCGGACGCGGGAATCGTCGCCGCGCCGTCGAAACCGCCATCGGTCGGATCCGAACCGTCGTAGGTCGCGGTGAAGGTCCCTTCGGCCGCGACCGCATCGATCAGCGACTGGACCGTCGTCGCGCCCGAACCGTCGACGACCAGATTCAGGCGTCGGGAAACCGGATCGAACTCGGCGACCGCCGCATCTCCCATGGCGCCGCCGTCGATCAGGTGGACGGTGACGTGATTCAGGTCGGTGCCGGCGGTATTCGCCGTGACGATCAGGTTGTTGTTGCTTCCGGTGAAGGTCACCGCCGCACGAGCCGGCAGCGCCGTGTCGCTGTAGACGACCGTCTCGCTCCCCTTGTCGACTCCGGGCCCCGCCCGCAGCAGGTCGTCGTCCACGAGCTGAAATCGATACCCGTTCGATTCGGCACCGTTCGACTTCGCCCGAATCGTGATGTCGTTGTGCGCCCCTCCCGATGACAGACTCGCAACGGCTCGGGTACCGAAGAGCCCGGCGAACTCGCCGGTGCGTCGTGCCTGAGCCTCCAGATCGACTCCGGTCACCGGACCCGACTGGATCGTGGAGAGCTGCTCGATACCGAGGCGCCGCGCCGTCGTGCCTCCTCCGGAATCCCGAATCAGCAGCGCGCCTCCCTGACCGTCCGCCCACTCGAGTTGCAGCGAGCGACCGACGACTCGGACCGAGAGATCGCGCGACTCCGGAGCTCCGCGGCGAAGCGTCGCGACGAGGTCGCCGACCGTCTTGGCTCGCGACAGATCGATGTCCGCCTGATGAGTACCGTCCGAGATGCGGACCGTCCCCAGCGAGAGCCCGTCCCCTCCGAAGAGATCGTTCAGCCGAGTCGCTTCGGTCGGCGCGGCGCCGGCGGCGGTCCCAGATACGATCCCCTCGCCGAGCCCGCCGAAGACCGAGTTCCCCGAGACGTTGCTCTCCATGCCGAAGCCGGCATCGACGAACGACGAGAGCCCCGTCTCGTTGCCGAGAAACGAGACGGAGTTGCCGTCCAGTTCGTACGGCCGCTGTTCGATGGCGCTGCCGCCGAACAGATGCCGTCCGCGGAACTCGGTATTGCCCAGATCGACCAGGAACGAGATCGCCCCGCGAATTTCCTCCACCGCCGCCTGACGCTGAGTCGCCGTGGCGGTCGTGCCGATCGACGACAGGACCAGTCCGCGAACGTCTCGAACCTTTTCGAGCGATCCGGAGATCGCGCTGTCGCTCGCTGCCAGAAACGAGTCGGCCGTTCGGATGTTGACCGAGTACTGCGCCTTGAACTCCAGCACCCGCTGCAAGGCCATGGCTCGAACGGTCGCCCGCGGAGCATCGCTCGGCCGGGCATAGGCGCGTCCGGTGCTGACCTGATCCTGGATGCTCAGCAACCGCTTCTGATCGGTCTGCAGCTTGGTGAGCATGCGAGTCCGCATCAGCACGTCGCTGGCGCGGCCGCTCGGAACGGGATAGATCGCGCCCATCGTTTCCTCGCTTGTGATCGATCCCTGTCCGGTACGAGCGACGAACCGTTCGCGCCGAGTCGTTCGGCCGGTTCGCCCGTTCCGTGATGGCGTCTCAGAGGTTGACGAGGACCTCGAACAGATCGCTGGCGGTCTGGATCACTCGCGCCGACGCCTGAAAGGCTCGCTGATAGGTCATCAGCCGAATCGCTTCCTCATCCAGACTGACGCCGGTCACCGACAGGTGCTGCGCTTCGATCGTGTTCTTGTAGACGGTCAGCCCGTCCACCTCGGCTGCCGCCGAAGCGGACGCCTGAGTGATCTGGATCGTCAGCCGCTCGTAGACCTGCGTGATCGCCAGACCACCGAGCGAGTCGATGGGGCGATCTCCGAGCGACGCCAGCGCCTCGGCTCCGCGCGCGTCCGTTCCGATCCCTTCCTGCGACGCGGCGAAACGTCGAGGATCGGCGAGCAGTTCGCTGCCGATGTCGATATCACCTGCTCCGGTCCCCGTGAAGAACGTTCCGATGCCCAGCGAGGCGAGCAGACCGCTCGTGTCGTCGGCAAAGGCAAAGTCCAGACCTTCTCGTTCGGTCGAGATCCGCAAGCGACGGTTCGAATCGATCGATGCCGATAGGCCGTCGACCGCATCGAGTGCGTCGCGGATGTCGGCCAGCGTCGTGTCGTCGTCGAGTCCCTGCAGCGAGACCGGGATCTCGATCGTTCGCGTCTGCCCCGACGCGACGTCTCGCACGAGCACCGAAAACGATCCGTTCTCGGGGACGTACGACAGCCCGGCTTCGTCCAGCGGCGTATCGATCGACGAGACGCGTTCGACCGACGTGATCGATCCGAAGCCGACCAGTCCCTGTGACGACGAGTGAACCCGATTGAACTCGTAGGCCAACGTGCGAGCGAACTGATCGAAACGATCGATCGCCTCCGCCAGCGTCTCGTCCCGACTGGCGAGCAGCCCGCCGATGACGCCCCCTTCGGGACGCAACGTGCTTCCGGTCTCGGTCAGCACCAGCCGGTTGATCGCGATCCCGCGATTCGATTCGGTCTCGATCGAGATCGACCGCGCCGTTCCGTCGAAGACCAGAAAGTCGCCGCCGGCGTAGACCGAGATCGTTCCGCTCTCCTGCTCCGTCGCCTTGACGTCCATCAGTTCGCTCAGTCGCTCGAGCGCGAGCAAGCGCTGATCGCGAAGGCCGACCGCGGCGTTCCCCGCCGCGTTTCCCCCTTCGGTCTGCAGGATCTTGACGTTGAGCTTCGCGATCTCGTCGAGCAGGCGGTTGACCTCGTCGACCTCACCCTTGACCTGATCGTTGACCTGCGTCCGCATCTCGCGGAGCTGCCCGGCGACCGATCGGATGTCGGAGGTCAGACGCTTCGCTTCGAGAATCGCCACGTTGCGGACGCTGGCCGACTCGGGCTGGTTGACGATGTCGTTGATCGACGAGAAGAACCGAGTCAGGCCGGTGCTGAGATCGGTGTCGTTGAGCTCGCCCAGGACTCCTTCGAGCTCCTGCAGCACGTCGCGCTGCTGAGTCCCCGCCTCGAGATCGCTCTTCGCGTCGCGCAGTCGCGAGGCGACGAACAGGTCGACATGCTGCTGCACGCCGAGCGTCCGGACGCCGAGGCCGACGTTGAGATTGCCGACCTTCTGCGAAACGGCGGTGCCGAGATTGAGCGTCTGGCGGATATAGCCCGGCGTGTTCGCGTTGGCGATGTTGTTCGCCACCACGCGCATGCCGATCTGATTGGCGTCCAGCGCCTGGGCACCGATATTGATGGCCGACAGCAGCGACATGGCTCCCTCCCTGCCACGCGCCCGGCTGCCGATCGCCTTCCCTGCGATCCCCGATCAGGCCTCGTGGTCGACGAGCGAACCTCGGTAGGCGAACTCGCTCTTGCCGTATGTCGGTCGAATCCGCCCTCCGGTCGCAATGATCTCGAGCATCTGCGACACGTGGAGGAGCGATCGTTGAGCGGCGACCCAATTGGTGAGCTGTTCGAGTCGCACTGTTCTCCCCAGCTTCGTCGCCTCGCCCAACTTCCGATGCACGGCATCGTGCGATCTCAGCGGCAGTCGATCGGCCGCTTCCGTCAGACTCTCCGCCTCTACCCCGACCTGCCGAATCCGCGTCAGCAACTCGCCGCGACGCGTCTGCACCCCTTCGAGCGCCCGGTAGATCCCTTCCTCGTCCTGCTGCAGATTCCGCTGCGCTTCGAGATCGCCGACCGTCATCGCGGCTCGCTTGCGCCGAAGCACGTCGAGCAATCCCGCTTGGATCTCGGTCAGCTCGTCCAGCAACCGAGCCATCGCGTCCTCGATCGCCCACTCTTCGGAACTCATGCGCTCTTCCTCGTTGCGGGAGCTTCGGTCGGCCGGCGATCGGGGGAAACCCGAACGCCGACCGACCGCCAATCGCTCTCGTCGATCAGGGGCGGCATCGGAACGATGCCGCCGACGGTCCGAAACGACGCCGGGCTCCCCTCCCCGCGTCGCTCGGTCCGCGAGGTCTCAGCCTCGTCCCATCATGAAGAGGTCGTACATCGGGCCCGAGATCGTCTCGGCGGAGGCGTCTGCCATCCGTTCGACCAGGAGCTGATCGAGCTGGCCCTGAAAGACCTCCTCGGTTCGCCCGCCACCCATGTAGGCCGGGCCGTCGAGTCCCTTGCGCATTTCGGCCAGCATCGAACCGAAGAGGGTCTGGCCGACGAAGTCGTCGAAGGCTTCGCGAAGTTCGGGCGAGCCCTTGATCGCTGCCGATCCGGCTCGGTCGACCGAAGCCAGCGCACCGCCGGCCGCTTCGGCTCGGCGATTCGTTCCGGCTGAGATCATCGTGCTCGTGATGTCCATCGGCAGCATCCNNAGCCCTTTCGACTACGGTGACTTTTCGGATCGCGTCGACCTTGCGGATCAGTCGATCTCGATCACTTCTCCGTAGAGATAGCCCCCTTCGGCCAACCCCTTCACGATCTCGATCAACGTCTCGGGGGGAGCCTGCAGTTGGTCGAGCGCCTGCTGCAGGCGCTTGAGTTCGACACCAGGCCCCGGCGGAAGCGGACCGTTCGCGTCCAGATCCAACGGGCGCGTCGCTCCGGCATCGATCGCGAAGTCGGCCGACGAGACCGCCGCCGGATCGAAACGAACCTCGTCACCGATGATCACGATGCCGGTCCGTCGATTGATCACGACGACCGACTTCTTCGGCTTGTTGTGCAGTTCGAGCGCCAGCAGCTCGCTGACGAAGTTCACCGGATCGTCGACGTAGTAGTCCGGGATCGGGACCTGAATCGTCACCTGATCCTTGGCCAACGGCATCGGGCCGCTCGATTCGAGATAGGGCTGATACTGCTTGAGCGTTTCGGCCACTTCCGACGCCGTACCGAAGCCGGCGTACTGCGGACGAATGACCAGGTCGAAGTAGAGCTGCTGCTTCGGCTCGACCGCTTCCTCCCGAATCTGCATGCCCCCTTCGTCAGGCACGAACTCGCGCTGGTCGAGTCGGCGGGGAACCCAGGATTCGACGTAGGTGAACGTATTTCGGAAGTCGACCTGCAGCTGACAGCCGCGATCGACCACACCGCTGGTGGCATGCGTCTGATCGATCAGTTCGATCGGCCCGCTGGCGATCGCCAGAATCGGCATCTTCCCCGAATCGCCGACATACGGGCCGCCGGTCAGCGACGCTTCGAGCAGCATCCCGCCCTGCAGGCTGACCGCCGACCCGAACGAGTCGACTCGGCAGCGCACCTTCGATCCCTGGCGCAGTCCCGACCCCGGCACTTCGGCCGTCACGAAGACGATCGCCGCGTTGCTCGTCCCGCGAAACTCCGAGATCAGTTCCTGACCGCTGACATCGCGCATCATCTCGAGCCCCGAGCCGCTGAGCATGCGTCCCAGAGCCCGATAGGTCGCAGCCAGATCTGGATCACCGGTCCCCTTGAGACCGACGACGATCCCGACGCCGCGCAAGACCGACGATTCCTGTCCCTTCACGTCCGCGACGCGGCGGATCGGAATCTGCCCCGCGGCGCGGCCGGGAACCATCATCGCGATCGCGATCAGCAGGAGCAGCGATCCGGTCTTCAGGCAGCACGCGTTCATGTTCGTCGTCCGTTTCGGATGCTGGACTTGGCTCGACCGCGGTCGTCGGCGAGTGGCGAGATCAGAACGGAGAGACCTTGTCCATCGCGCGGATCAGCCAGCCTCGTCGCCAGCCGTCATGCACCTGGCCGGCCAGCTTTCGCTCGATCTGCAGGTCGGCGATGTTCTCGCTCAGGACGACCCGATCCTGACCGATGTCCTCCTGACGGCAGGTTCCGGTCAGGCGGACGATCCACTGCTCCTCGTTGATCTCGATCTCCTTCTGACCTTCGAGAACCAGGTTGCCGTTCGGTCGGATGTCGACCACCTCGACCGCCAGATTCAGCGTCAGTCGCTCGGCCGTCTCGAGATCGGACTGAGCCCGGATCTGATCCTGAAACTGCCCCTGGATACGAGGATCGAGACCGGTGTTCTGTTGAGTCCGTTCCGCCTTGGTCAGGCCGTTCAGACGCGTCCAGTCCTGCATCACCGCCAACAGGTTCATCGTTCGTCGACGCTGCGACTCCCCTTCGCTCGAGAACCGCGACAGCTCCTCGATCCGAACGGTAAAGATGTCGTGGCGTCCGATCGGCCGAGGAACGACCGGCTCGCTCCGAACCAGACTCCCCTGCTGCATCGACAGCGGTCGATCGTCACCGCTTGCGCCGACCGCTCGATACAGACTGTTGTTCTGCGCCGCGGCGTCGCCGCAGGCGAACGAAAGCACGAGACCGACGAGCGGCATCCAGGCCGCGATCGACATTCCTTGCGATCCGACGTTCCTCGTCATCGTCGTTCTCCCTTCCTTGGTTCCGTCGGCCGACAGCTCTCGCTCGGCCGTTCCGTTGTCGCATCGTTCGAGTCGCTATCGATCGAACCCTCAGCGGACGACGTTCGTTCGATCGTCCGCCACCACGACTCGGTTCTCGCCGACGACGCGTCCGGTCAGCGTGCGACGTCGATCTCCCAGGCGGACTTCGACGAAGCCGCCCATCCGACCGTCACCGTTCGCCGTCCCCGAGGTGGTGACCGACAGGCCGTCGACCGACGAGACGACCGTGACTCGGGCGCCGCGTCGAATGAGCGTCGGCGACGCGAGAACGGTCGGGTCGATCGGACGATCGGCCGGCCAGCTGACGGTCAGTTCGCGACCGACCGCGTCGGCGGTGTTCGAGATGGTCCGCATGCCGTCGCGCCGACGGAGCGGTCTCACTTCGAGATCTTCGAGCGTCAGCGGTCGTCCGCGCTCGACCGCCCCCTTGAGAAAGACGACTTGCGGAAGCGGCGCGACCTGGACGTCGATCGGCACCCAGATCCGCTCCCCCTGCTGCTCGATCAGCATCGTCACCGACACCGATTCGCGATCCTCCGAGACGGTCAGCTTCGCCTCGAGCCAGCGACTGCCCCGCGCCAGAATTTCGTTCGTCTCGCTCGGCAGCGACGCGGAGCGCCATTCGAACCCCGCCTCTTCCGCCTGACGCTCCAGGCGGACGCGGCAGAACCGCTCGACCTGAGCCGGGTCGAGCCGAAATGCGCCGCGGCCGTCGCTCTCGCCGGTCATCGACTCGGTCCAACCGACCTGACGCTCGGCGAACGAGTCGTCACGTTGCAGATCGAATGCGAGGGGCGCTCCGACGAGCCGATCTCGATCGGTCGCAGCGACCGACTCTTCGACACGGACGATCGGAGCGATCACGACGCGCGCTGCGCCGGCGATCTCGATGCGGAACGGATCGATGCCGAGGAGTTCCAGTCGCTCGAGAATCACTCGATCGTCGACACTTCGCTCGGTGACCGGAGTCGGAAAGAGCTCGGTCCCCTCGAGCCGCGCGACGAACGACTCGTCGCTCCCGGACACCGAGGCGAGGTCGCGCAGTCGAACGATCGACGCTTCGACTTCGGCTCGCTGGCGCAGTCGGATCGTCGCCTCCTGGGCCGCCACGGTCTCGATCGACGGACCGACGAGAATCAGCAACGCGATGCCGAAGGTTTTCGCCGTCGTCCGCATCCCGAGCCCGACCGAACGCGACGACGCACGGCCGAGGATCGTCGAACGACAATCTAGGTTCGCGGCGAACGACAGGCGGAAGGTCGGGAAGGTCATCGGTCGATTCCGGAGCGGAAGTGGTCGGTTCGAGCCCGAGGGGTCGGGGATCAGCGACGCAGGTTCGAGATCAGCTGCATCATCTGGTCGCCCGTCTGGACCGCCTGGCTGTTCAGTTCGAAGTTCCGCTGCGTCTGGATCAGGTCGATCAGTTCGCGAACCGGCTCGACGTTCGAGGCCTCGAGAAACTGATGCTGGACCACACCGGCTCCCTGGGTGCCGGCGGTCACCAGATTCGCTTGCCCGGAGGCCTGACTGGCGACGTACAGGTTGTCGCCGCTCTTCATGAGCCCTTCGGGATTCCGGAAGATCGCCAACTGCAGCTGCCCGACCTGCTGGAAGTCTTGCTGGCCGACCTGCTTAACGAGCACGGTCCCGTCAGGACGGATCGAAATCGATTCCTTGTCCTCGGGAATGTTGATGGTCGGTTCGACGCGTCGACCGAGATTCCCGCTGCCGAGCACCAGTTCGCCGTCGGCGTTGATGCTGAAGTTTCCGGCGCGCGTGTAGTAGATGTTGCCGGCGGTGTCCGAGACCTGAAAGAAGCCGTTGCCGACGATCGCGACGTCGGTCTCGCGATTCGTCTGTTCGAACGCTCCCTGCATGAAGTTGGTCTGCACGCTCGACACGCGGGTACCGAGTCCGACCGCGGTTCCGACGCCGGTCTGCGGAGCCTGTTGCTCGGCTCCCGGAACGACGTAATGCCGATAGAACAGGTCCTCGAAGTTGGCGCGATCCTTCTTGAACGCGACGGTGCCGACGTTCGCCAGGTTGTTCGCGATCACGTCGAGCTTCGACTCGAGCGCTTCCATGCCGGTCGATGCGGTGTAGAGAGCCTGGACGGACATCGCTTCGCTTCCTTGCGTGAGTCGACGGGGACGGCCGAAATCAGCCCTGCGTCAGCAGTCGCGAGATCAGGGAACTCGCCGTCTCGTCGTGATGCTGGATCATCTTGACGTTCGCCTCGTACGCGCGACTCGCCTTGATCAGCTCGACCATTTCCTGGACCGGCTGCGAACTCGAGTGTTCGACGAAGCCCTGACGGATCTGGCGGTCGGTCAGCGGCGCACCGCGCGACGACCCTCGATCCCGAAACGTGTTCTCTCCCGCCTTCTCGAGATCCTTCAGCTCGCGAGGCTGAAGCAGTGCGAGCGGGATACGCAGACCGTTTTCGACCTGCGATACGATGCCGTCGTTCGTGACGACGACCGGGAATCGCGGATCGACTCGGACCGGCGTGTTGCCGATCGCGAGGACCGCTCGGTCCTCCTGAGTCCGGAGCGTGCCGAGCTCGTCGACAAAGAAGTTTCCCGCCCGAGTCAGCAGCGTTTCGCCCGGCGCATCGCCCTGCACCGCGAAGAACGTCTTGCCGTCCCGATCGGCGATCGCCAGATCGGTCGGCGAACCGGTCTCCTCGAACGTCCCGGGCGAAAAGTCGGTCATCGTTTCCGAGAGCAGGACGCCGCCGCCGACATCCTCGCGACGGCCGCTCCCGGGAGTCACCGTACCGAGCTCGATCGCTTCGGCATGACGCGCCCGAAGGACCGGAAACTCGCGACGGAACCCCGGCGTCTCGGCGTTCGCGATGTTGTTGCTGATCACGTCGACGTAGTGGCTGAACGACTGAGCCCCTCCCGCCGACAGATACATGCCGTACATCGATTCCGCTCCCAGCGGAACCGGCCATCGTCCGTCCGACCCTGACGGTCGCACCGACCTTGACGATCGCACCGGTTCTGCCGATCGCGAGATGCACACCGAGTGCCGAACCGATCCGGGCTCGGCCATCCGGCGACAAGAATGACGCCAACCCCTTCAGCGACAAGGCGTTGGATCATCGACGGATCACGGCCATCGGAACGACGCCATTTCGGCTCTGCACCCGATCGGCAAGTCTTGCCGGTTCGTTGCCGGTTCGGATCGGCAGCCTCGGCCGACTGACTCTCGGCGAACCGGCAATCCCCTTCAGCTGTCGATCTCGCGCCCCCGACGGACGTACTTGGCCAGCACGTCGGTTTCGAGATTGACACGATCGCCGACCTTCAATCGACCGAGCGTGGTGACGGCCAGCGTGTGAGGGATGAGCGCCACCGAGAACCAGTCGCCGGTCGCTTCGACGACGGTCAGACTGACTCCGTCGACCGTGATCGACCCCTTACCGGCGATCTCGGCCGCCAACCGCGAGGGGAACGAGAACCGGATCGTCGACCAATCGGCATCGTCGATACGCTGGGCGACCTGGCCGAGGCCATCGACATGCCCGGTGACGAAATGCCCCCCCATCCGATCGCCGACTCGCAGCGATCGCTCGAGGTTCAGCTCGTCCCCTTCGCGCCGTTCCCCCAGATTCGTGCGCGAGAGCGTTTCGCTCCCCGCCTGAAACTCCAGACGCTCCGCTTCCAACGCGACGACCGTCAGACAGCAGCCGCTGATCGCGATGCTGTCGCCGATCGCTGCCCCGTCGGCGACGTCCGGGGCGCGAATGACGAATCGAGCCCCCGGTCCCTCGGGAATGCGGCGTTCCAGCAAGCCCTTCGCTTCGACCAATCCGGTGAACAACGTGACGGCTCCCGTCGTTGCGTCGCGCCGCATCGATCAGGCCCCGCACTTCGGAACCCGCACCGACACGCCTCGGGACATCGTAGCCCTGCGCCTTCGGAGTCTGAAGGAGAGGGGGGCGACTTCACGATCGATCACGTCCTCGATCGACGGACGATTCGCGAGCGGCGGCAGAGCGGACCGCAACCGTCGGCCTCGCTTCACGGCCGAACCGCCTCAGTCTGCCGCGTACCAGAGAATGGCGGAGCCGTCTTCGGCGGCACTCACCGCCGTGTCCCCCGTTCCCGCGAAGTCGACCGATGTCACTTCGCGTTCGTGACCGCGCAGCGTCAGCAATTCCTTGCCGGTCGACGCATCCCAAAGCTTCACCGTGAAGTCGTCGCTGCCGGTCAACAGTCGCTTGCCGTCAGGAGACCAGGCGACGGCATTGACGCCGGCCGAATGCCCTTCGAGACGCGCGATCTGCCGAATCCGATCGCCCCCCTGCTCTGCCCTCTCAGACAGGTCCATCTCCCAGACGACGACCGAACGATCGGCCGAAGCGGTGGCGATCCGACGCCGTGAGCCCTCCGAGCGCACCGCCATCGCGAGCACCGGCCCGTCATGAGCCACCCGGCGCGTGACCTCGGAGCCGTCGAATCGGACGCGTCGGATCGAGCCGTCATCGCCGCCGATGACCAGGCAAACGTTCGGCTCACCGAGATCGATTCGCCCGAGAGCTCCGATCGGCGTGTCGATCGAAAACGACGCGACCTCGGTCCCTTCCGGAATCCGTCGCACGACCACGCGACCGGTACGATCGGCACTCGCGAGCCAAGAACCGTCCTGGCCGAAGACCATGGACGAGATGCGAGCCCGGTGACCACCGTCGAGCTTGGCGATCGTCCGATCGTCATCGCCGTTCCAGACGTAGATCGACCCGTCCCAACCCGCCGAAGCAATGCGGCGTTCCGACGGTCGATCGGTGACCGCCATCGCGCCGAGCGCCTGCTGGCCGCCGTACTCGCTCCGAACCGCGCCGACTCCGGCGCTCGGATCATAGTCGAGCAGCCGAACCGTCTCGCCGCCGCCGACCAACAGTCCGGTCCCGTCGGGGAGCATCGCGATCGTCGCCGTTTCGAATCGACCGATCGTTGCCGCACTGACCTCAGACGATTCATCCGTCAGCGCCTCGATCGAGGCGCCGTCGATCCGGAATCGAACCAGGCGCCCCCCACCCTCCTCGGCGACGATCGCGTTTCCTGCGCCGTCGAGCGTCATGGCGGTCACGCGAGGTTTCCCGCCGGACGACTCGGTCCCGTCCTGCGATGCCGAAATTTCGAACGTCGCCAGCGGCTGATCGGACTGAGAACTCCAGAGTCGCAGCGTTCCGCCGCGCGTCACGCTCAGCAATGAACCGTCGGCTCGTCCGGCCAAGGCGACGACCGAGTCGCCATGGGCCAAGGGAGTGTCGCTCCAGTTCCCGTCCGTTTCGCGCCAACGAACGGCGATCCGATCGTCGCTTCCGCTGACCAAGGTTCGCTCGTCGATCCATTCGAGCGCAGTGATCCGATCGTTATGGCGCTGCAGCAGGCTCGATCGTGCGCCATCGAGCGAACCGTAATTCAGCTCGATCACGATCACCTGACCGCGATCATCACCGACCGCCAACCGAGCCCCGTCGGGCGAGAAGGAGGCGACCAGCAGATTTCCCCAACCGGCCGCCGTGATCTCGGACGCTGCCGACGAGTCGCCGTTGCCGTCGACCGGTACCAGACGAAGCTTGCTCCCGTCGGCGACCGCGATCGTTCGATCGTCCGGCGCGATCGCCGACAGACCGGAGCGTCCGAGCCCCTCGAAGACGGCCACCTCACGACGGTCGACGACGTTCCAGATGCGGACCGAGCCGTCGACGGCCGAGGTGGCGAAACGAGTCCCATCGCGGAACGGCCGAATCCCGACGATCAGGAACGCATGCCCTTCGCGCAGCGTATCGACCAGTCGACCGTCGCGAGACCACTTCCGGATCGAACGGTCCCGACTGGCGGTCAGCACCGTCTGTTCCCCTTGGAAGCGAGCGGCGACGATCGCGTCGTCATGCCCCTGGAGCGTCGTCGCCTGCAGCACGCGCTTCTCGCCCGCCTGGCCGATCTCCCAGCGTCGCACCAGTCCATCGAAGCCGGCCGAAACGATCCAACCCTCGGTCGGCGAAACGTCGCAGCAGCGAACCCACTGACCATGCCCGCGAAAGAGAGCGATCGAGCTGCCGACCTCGGGATCCCAGACGCGGATCGTGTGATCGTGTCCGGTCGAGACGAGTTGCGTTCCGCCGTCGCGCGCGACGAACCGCAGATCGCGAATCGCTGCGGTGTGCCCCTGAAGAATCAGCGTCCCTCGCAGCGATCGCTGCTCGACCGGTAGGCCTGCCTGAAAGTCGCGGATCGCGCGGCGATGATCGAATCCGAGGACCTGATCGTCGTCGCTCGGCCAGACCAGCACGAGCGCATCGATCCCCGCCGAAGCGATCCGACGTCCGTCCGGCGAGAACTCGGCGACGAAGACCGGTCCGTCATGCCCCAGAAACGGCTCCGACGACACCCCCGACCCGATCTCCCACAAGCGGACCGTCCCGTCTTCGCCGGCCGAAACCAGGCGGCGGCCATCGGGCGAGAACCTCGCCGACCAGACTCCCAGCCGGTGACCGACCAGCGTCTCGAGCAATCGCCCCGTCGCCACCTCCCAGATCCTGATCGTCCGATCGAACGAAGCCGAAGCCAGCAGCCTTCCGTCAGGCGAGAATCGAACCGACGTGACCGGTTCCGTATGCCCGTCGGTTCCCTGCAACGTTCGGACGAGCTCGCCGCTTTCGGCATCGAAGAGTCGTACGAAACCTGTCCGATCATCGCCGCCGATCGCGATCAGCGAACGGGGTGGACTCGGCCCGTTATCGATCGTCTCGTCATCTGATGCCACGTCGGCCCAGTCGACGGCGTGCACACGAGTCGCTCCGCCGCGCAGTCGCAACCGTTCGACTCCGTCGATCGAGACGATGCGAGCTTCGGGATCCGCTCCACCGACGACGAAACGATCCCCGCGAGGACTCAGTCGAATCGACTCGGCCGCCAGTTCGATCGGCAGGTCGCGGCGACTCCGTTCGGTCAGGTACTTCAGACGATACCATTCCCAGCCGCGCAGATCGGGGCGACCGTCAACCGGTTCGCACGCGGCCAGCAGACTTCGCGCCTGGTCGAACGCCTGATCGTCGATCTTCGCGGCGGCGGCGTTGATCCGGGCCACATAAGCTTCGTACTCGGCCGCCTCGCGCTGTCGTTCGGCTTCGGCCCGAGCCATGACTGCTTCGTCGCGCGCGACGACCGCCAAGTCCCGATTCCGATCCGCCTCGGCTCGCTGAACCGCCTCCGCTTCCTGAGCGGCGATCGCGAGGGCGCGTTGTCGTTCGGCAACGGCTCGCTCTTCCTCGGCGATCATCCGCTCCTTGTCGGCGATCATCCGCTGCATTTCCGCTTCCTTGCGGGCCTGGATCGACTCCTCGAGCCGCAACTGCGCTTCGTTCCGAGCCTCTTCCGCTTGGCGGAAGTTCTCCTGAGCGATCGTCGCGTTCTCTTCGGCGTTCGCCCGTTGACGTTCTGCCTCGGCTCGGGCCGCAGCCTCTTCGGTTCGCGCCCGCGTTTCGAGCTCACGCGCGACGACCGCTTCGTTTCGCGCCGTCTCGGCCGATTCGCGAGCCGCGCGTTCCGATCGATTCGCCGCCAACACCCACAGCAGTGCCCCGGTAATGACGACGAAGCAGACGGTCGCCATGGCGATCGCCCCGCGCCGCAGGGAGCGCATCCGTCGATCGCGGTTCTCGCGTTCGTCGACCGCGCGACGGATCTCTTCGGCCAGTCGATCGTGCTCGGCGATTCCCTTGACGAGCAGCCCTCCGGCCAGATCGAGATCCCCCTTGTCGCGAGCGGCGCGGGCGTACTCGAGCTTGGCGGTCGCCGCTCCGTCGGCCGCGCGACGGTTCTCGCTCCAGAGCGCCAACGCCTCGTCGAATCCGAACAAGGCTCGTGCAAAGACGCCGTAGTCGCGCGAGCCGCGAGCGAGTTCGAGATCCGCCTCGGCTCGGGCGACCAGCGAAATGCTCTCGAGGTGCGAGCGATAGTCGCGGATCGCCTGTTGAAACTCGACGACCGAGCCGTGACGGTCCGAGGGATCGGTGGACATCGCCCGTAGCGCGATATCGAGCAGCTCCCCTCGTCGCTCGGTCGGCGCGATCTCGTTCCGCGCCGCGGCGACCAGGCACTTCATCACGGTCGAGCCGNNAGGTCGAGCCGGTATGCGGAGGGCCTCCGGTAACGATCTCGAACAGGATCGCTCCGAGCAGGTAGATGTCGGCGGCGAACGACAACTTGTCGAACGGACCGGTCGCCATCTCGGGAGCCATGTACGCGGGAGTCCCTCCCATCGTCGGCTTGATCTCGATCCCGCCGGCGCTGCGGCGACCGACCGGCAGGGCGAGCCCCCAGTCCATCACGAGCACTTCGCCGTAGCCGCCGAGCATCACGTTCTCGGGCTTCAGATCGCGATGGATCACCCCCTTGTCGTGCGCAAACGCGACCGCGTCCGCGACACGCATCAGAACATCCAGATTCTCGCTCTGCGACATCGATCCGATCTTGCGATTCCACGGCGTCCCCTGGACCCGCTTCATCGTGTAGAAGAGCGCCCCGGCCGCGTTGCGACCGAGGTCGTAGATCGGAACGATGTTCGGATGTTCGAGATCGCCGGTGACCGCCGCCTCGGCCAGGAACTTCGCGCGCTGCCCCTGGTGATTCACCGACTCGGGCTTGAGCATCTTCACGGCGACGACGCGATCGATCGACGCCTGACGAGCCGCGTAGACGACTCCCATCCCTCCTTCGCCGAGCAGCTTCATCAGCTCGTAGTCGACGCCGCGAGCCGGAGCGTTTTCGCGAAACGGTTGGAACGAGCGCTCGTGCACGCTGATGTGCGAGGCCTGCACCGCCGGCTCGCCCGTCGAGTCGGGTTCGCTCCCCTTGAGACTCGTCAGGATCGTCGCGCCCCCTTCCTGAAGCGTCCGATCCCACTGACGATCGAGCAGCGATTGATCCCCCGCGTCGAATGCCGTCCCTTGAACGGTGCGAGCGTTGTCGCCGAGCGTGGCGGACGGATCGATCGACACGGGTGCGACTGACGAAGCCGTGGATGCCGCGGAGCCGAGCGCTGACGGATCGATCGGCGGTGCATCGACCGTCGTCGCCGATCCGGGGCGATCGACGGCGCCGGCCGAGAGATCGAGATCGGTTACCGTTCCGGCCTGAGTCGGACGGGGCCGAAGGAGCGGATGCGGCGGGCGACTCGGCAGATCGTCGGCCACTACCGTCCGATCACCTGCTTGAACCGTCCGCGAACCGGTCGGCGGTCGGACCGGATCGAGATCGGTGACGGTCGCGTTCGAGTCGTCGGTCGCGGAACGATTCGTCGTGTCGCTCGACGGGAGCGGTTCGTCGACGACGGTCGCCGACGGATCGTCAAGGCGAGCGGGGGGCACATCGTCTCCGACAAGCGTTCGAAGCTGATCGACAGCGTTCGAACCGGAAAGCGGCAGCCCGCATTGCGGACAGACCGCCTCCCCTCTCGGCGGCGCAGACCGATCGGCGCCGACCCGCTCGGCATCGATCCGTTGGCCGCATCGAGAACAGACGCCGCCGACCGTCATCTCCCCCTCGCGTCGCTACGAGAGGAGGAATCATCGACGTTCGATTCGTCGGCAGCCGACTCAGGCCGGTCGATTCGGAACTGTCGACGCAGTCGTTCGGTCAGGCGCCGCGTTGTCACCGCGATCGGGCGAGTGGTCTCGAACGGGTGCGCAGCATCTCGGTCACGACCCTTGCGAGTCGGTTCGGAGGCACTCGGTGAGCTCGGTTCGGTCGTCGTGCGGTCGTCGGCAGTTTCGCTTCGTCGACGAGCCATCGCTCGACGCACCGCGATCATCGACAGACCGCCGAGCGCGACCGACCCGACCTGGATCGTCGGCAACTCGCTCCGGCGATCGCCCGTCTCGTCGGCCTGATCGACCGTCGCAATTCGGTTCGATCGATCGTCATCCGACGCGTCGAGCACGGTCGCATCGAGGACCGAGCGAGCGGCCTCGCTCCGATCGGATCGGCTCGCTTCGCGCAGCGGCGCGTCGGGAGTCGAACGACTCTCCGGCAGCGACGATCGATCGGCGAGCACGAGCGACATCTCGGATCCGGTGACAAGAGGGGCGGACATCGGGAGCGTTTCGGATCGAACCCGATCGATCGGCGGCATGGGTTCGATCCGATCGGAGTTCATCGGCGGAGCGACCGGCAGAACCGCTTCGTCGCTCCCCTCGGACGGTCGCGAGTCGTTCGATTCCGGTTCGGTCGGGTCGCCCGGGGTCGGCTCCTGTTCGAAGTCCAACGGGACCAATCGATGACCGTCGACGTTCAGACGGAACAGGGTGCGCGACTCGTCGGCTCCCGACTCCTTGAAGTAGACGTTGTAGCGGCTGTTCGGCAACTGCTTGAAGAACTCGAAGAGCCGCCCTTCCTCGAGAAACTCGATCGGGAGTTCGTACTCTTCGCTCCCGTCCGTCCCGTCGACCCCGACGACCCGATAGAACAGGCGCGCTCCTTCGTCCCTCGACTCGTCGTCGAAGCGATTCGCCGCCGTCATTTCGTCCCGATCGTCGCTCCCGGAAGGCGGAGCGGCTTCCGGCAGATAGATCGGTACGGTCGGCAGATCCGGAATCCGTTCGATCTCGGCCGGGGGGAGCACGATCGCCGCGAACAACCCGTCTCCCGGAACGCTCAGAAAGAGCTGCACCGTGGTGACGCTGNNTCGATCCCGTAGATCGGGTCGCCCGAAAGCGAGGGGCGGGGGTCGTAGCGGACCTCCAGGTCGAACGGAATGTCGTCCGCCGGATTCGCCGGGTCCGGATGCCCCTGCGAATAGTTGTGGAAGAACCGATACGTCCCCAGGTCGAACCGCGTCGACGGGTTGCCGATCGGGTTGCCCGGAACCGGAAAGCGATCGATCGGATCGATCAGATCGTTCCAGTCGAGCTGCAGGGCGAAGTTGCGCAGAGCCGCTCCGGAGGTCGAGCGGAGCGACACGTCGACGAGCGCACTGCCGAGCGAGTCGACGTTGGAGCCACCCTGATCGACGGCGATCGCCGTCAGCTGCGGAGCGACGGCGGTCGCCGAACCGGTGTCGGTCGCGACGAGCACATGCCCTCCCGCCGGGGCGACGAACCGGACCGCTCCGCCGGCGCTGCCGACGACTCGACCGCCCGCTCCGGCGAAGATCTCCGCCTGACCGTTCGGCAACGAGTCACGCACGATCAGCAGGTCACCGGACGCCGAGCCGGCCGTCAGTCGGACGTCGCCACCGAAGGCAAGCAGCGGCGCTGCGACATCGATCGACCCGAAATCGACCACCTCGAGCGAGACGCCGCCGAGCCCCGTCTGCACGATCCCGGCCCCGACGGTGATCGCTCCGTCGTTGACCAGACGCCACGTTCCCGCTCCGGCCGATCCACCCAGACCGGTCGCCCCGATCGCGTCGTCCAGATCGGCGATCGTCACCGGACCGCGGTTGAACAGTCGGACCGATCCCGCGCCGCCATGCGCCTCGACCGACGCGACACTCGCCTCGAGCGGACGATTCGCTCCGATCCCGTCGGACGCTCCCATTACCAGTTCGCCGGCGATCAGATCGACGCTTGCGTCGCCGTCGGACGCCGAGATCGATCCGGCGGAAAGCAACGTGATCCGATCGTCAGCGGCGACGACCCGATCGACACTCGAGTCACCGGCACCGATCGTCTCGATGCGGATATCTCCTCCCCCTCCGGCAACGACCGACAGCGCTTCGAGATCGTGATCGACCGACCGAATCGTGATCGCTCCATCGCCGGTCGAAGCGTCGGCGATCGTCAGCTCGTCGGTCGAGGTGAACAGATCGATTCGGCCCGCGCCGAGAACCGAGGCACGGATCGTCGTCGCCGCACCCGAAACCGACCGCAAGCGAATCGGTCCGTCCCCCGTGACCTCGGCTCGCACGTCGGTCGCCGCGATCTCGATCCGATCGAGCGAGCCGATACCGCTTCGTGCCGTCAGCACGACTCCGCCCGATCGAGCCGACAGATCGACGGCGCCGTCCGCCGCTCGCTCCTCGATCCGTTCGTCCGATGCGACCGAGATCGCATCCTGTCGCGACGAGAGCGTGCGGATCGTGCCGAGCAGGATCGAGCCGCCGGTCCCGGCACCGCCGTCGGTTCGGACCGAGACCGTTCCCGCTCCGGCATCGATCGTCGCTCCGGCAGCAAAGACGATCGAGTCGCGGGCCTGGGCGCGCGACCCGATGCCGTCGCCGAGCAGCCCGTCTCGATCCGCCGCCACTTCGATTCGGCCGGTTCCCGTTCCCCGAATCAGAACGCCCGAACCGATCGCGATCGCATCATCCGCCTGCAGCGCGATCGCTTCGTTGCCGGAGTTGCGGACATCGGCCAGGACGAGCAGATCCGACTCGACGCCGGTCGTCGTAACGCGAATCGGGCCGCGGCCGGTCGACAGACCGACGACGCCATCGACGCTGCCGATCGTCAGTCCGTCGATCGAATCGTCCAGAAGAATCGCGGCCGCGGCGCCGCCGGTCGTCGCCGCTACCACTCCCAGATTGCGATCGCCGCCGCCGCCGGTCAGGTCGATCGTTCCTCCCGATCGAATCGCCAGATCGCTGCCGGTCGCCGACAGATCGAGATCCCCTCCCCCCGTCACTTCGCCCGTCGTTCGCAGCACCAGACGATCGCTGGCGAACGTTCCGGAGGTCGACAGATCGCGAAGATCGATGCGTCCCGAGGTGCTGCCGACGAACGGACCTCCCCCCGCCGAACCGATCCGAACGATCGGCGCTTCGATCGCGGCGATTTCGGCATTGTCCAGTCGCCACGCGCCGATCGCCGCATCGCCGAGTCCCAGCCCGAGCGTCGTGGTGTAGGGAGCCAGCTCGATCGAGCCGAACGTCGGATCGACCGCCAATCGCGAGCCGCCGGCGATCACCAGATCGTCCGCCGCGATCCGGATCCGATCGACTCCGACGATCTCGACGCCGGCAACCATCGAGAAGCTTCCCCCTCGCGCCGCGAAGTCGATCGTTCCGCCGGCCGCAATCACATCCCCTTCGGCCGCCGTCGCCGCAACTTCGCCGGCCGAAAGCTCGATCGATCCGGTTCCCCCCTGGCGAACTTCGCGTTCGATCTCCAATCGATCTCGGGCATCGATCGCGATCGATCCGCTCCCCGCCGCGACGACGATCCCGTCGAGTCCGCCGACCGAGCCGATGATCAGGCTGTCCGCGTCGGCCAGGTCGATCGATGTCGCGGCAATCGCCGACAAGCGATCGACGGCGACATCGAAGTCTCCCCCCGCTCCTCCGCCGATCGCGTCCCCCGCCGTCAACGCAACTTCGCCGGCCGTCACGTTCGCGACGCCGTCGGCGGCGGACGGGTCGAGCAGCGAACCGGTCGTACCGAGCAGGACCGAGCCCGAGCCGGCGTCGATTCGAGCGACGGCCAGATCGCCGCTGACGTCGCGCAGGAACTGATCGCCGTCCCCTCGCTGACTGAAGGACGACAACTCGTCCGCCTCGAACGTCAGTATCCGATTCGCTTGACCGATGCCGAGCGGCCCATCGAGCGTCAGACGCTGCGTGCGGATGACCGTCGCACCGTCGATTCCCTGAGTCAGTCGCCCTCCGTCACCATCGGTCACGCCGAGATCCGATTCGGCATCGGCGACCAGCTTCACCAGATGGTTTCCGCCGGAGGTGATGATGCGTCCGTCGACGATCAGCAGGTCATCGCCGGCCTGAAACAGGAGCGACGCCGAGCCCCCTGAGGCGATCAGTTCGATCGTAGCGCCATCGACGATCGAAAGATCGTCACCGGCGGTCGTCGAGTTGCCGGCGATGAAGCTGAAGCTCCCGCCGAGCAGCACATCGGAGGCGATCGTCAGCGGCGAACGAGCGGCGATACTGCCGCCTGCCGCTTCGACCGCGCGGCCATCGCTGTCCAGATCGAACAGCACCAGGCCGTTCGCGACGTCTTCGACGTACAGCATTCCGCTTGCCGACAGATCGGCGCGGTTCACGCGGAGCGACAACGGAGTTCCGCTCGACGCGACTCCTCCGCCGGCCTTCACGAGCAGTTCGTCGGCCGAGACGAGGACTCCAGGAGAAGCGATCACCAGGTGTCGATCGGAACGGAGCTCGACGCTTCCTCCGGATCGTTCGCTTCCGTCGCCGCCGATGCCCCCCCGTGCATCGATCGTCGACGCCAAGGTCAGATCCCCTGCGCCGCCATCCTTCGCCTCGATCCGCACCGCTCCGCCGACCCCTCCGGAACCGGCTCCCGAGCCGTTACCGCCGCGCACGTCGATGGTGCCGACATCGACCGAACCGGCCGAGGCGATGATCTCGATCCGACCGCCGTTCGTCCCCTGTCCGCCCCCCCCCGTATCGCCTCGTGCCGTCAGAACTCCGTCGAGCATCAGATCGCCGCCGGCGCTGCGGATCGAAATCAGGCCTCCCGGAGCGTTGCGGCCGTCGACGCTCCAGACCGAGCCGAGCGATTGTTCGACGGCTCCTGCCGACTCGATCGTGATCCCGCCTCCCGACGACGTGAGATCGCCGGTCGAACGGACTTCCCGCGATGCGATCAGCTCGATCGAGATGCCGGCGTTCACGTCGCCACTCACCTGGATCGTTCCCGTCTCGATCGTCAGACGCTCGCTGATCGAGACGCTCGAAGCGATCGAAACCAGATCGTCGCCGTCCGCGGTCGTCAGGTGCCATTGCCGAACACCGTGACCACCGCCGACTCCGTCGATCGTGATCCGGTCATCGCCGTCGACCGTCGACGTGTCGAGCGAGAGCTGATCGACATCACCGATCCGGAGTTCGGCAAGCGTCCGCCCGGAGCTGGTCCCGCTGATGACGATCGTCCGCTGCGACGACTCGATCGCACCGAGGTCGGAGGTCAGCGTCAACTGATCGTCACCGCCGTCGGTCGTGATCGACAACCGGTCGAAGGCGATCAGATCGATCGGAGTACCGCTCGGCGACGAGGCGAAGACGAACTCGGTTCCGCTCGAACCGTCGGTCAGATCGACGCGAGTCTCGGGGAGGCCGGCGGTCGAGCCGAGTTCGACGCTGCCGTTCAACGCTCGATCGCCGACGATCGCGAACCGATCTCCGCTCTCGCTTCCGGCATCGAGAATCGCTCGATCGAAACGAGCCAAGAACGAGTCGGCATGCTGCGACAGATCGAGTCGAATCGAGTCGCTCTCACCGCGCGTCGCGATGCGCAGCGTGTCGACTCCGGCCGCCNNCGGCCGCCGACACCAACGAAAAGTCGATCCGAATCTCGTGAGGGTCGACCTGCACGGCTCCGACGATCGATGTCGTCAGCGTCTGTCCGTCGTCGCGAACGACCAACGACTGACCGTCGTCCGAAACGGAGAGATTCAGCTCGTCGGCCTGATCGCCGAACTCGTCCTCGATCAGCAGCGACGTTCCGTCCCAACCGACGGCGGTCGACAGCAGTCGACGCGGCTCCAGACGAAGAATCGTCCAGCGATCGACTGGCGAGAGAGGTGCGACCGATCTGCGAACTTCGTCCATCGACGATCCGTCTCCCCGACGACAACGAAAACGACACGCCTCGAACGATNNGCGATGCCGCGGCGACGGAGCTTCAGGAGCGACTCTCGGGATCGATCGAGAGAAAGTCCCCGTTCGGTTCTCGCTCGTCCTTCGAATCGGTGACGACGACTCGCAAGGGGCGGGCGGACCCGAGGGGGGTGGATCGGGGGAGCGGACCTTGGAATTATCGTTTCCGGGGGATTCGAGGGTCAATGATTGCGGCGCAAGCCGAGCGGAACTCGTCGCTCGAAAATGACCGAGGAACGGGTCAGCCGCATCGCCCGGAACGCGAACGTCGTTCGGCGAGACGGCGGGGTTTCGGCCCGGTCGGCGGCGATCGACCGGCGTTCCGAGTGACGATCGCGAGGGTCGCACCGATCCTCGTCGGCTCCTCGGTAGCGTTCGGCCGGCTCTCCGCTCGGCACCTTCCGGGCGCCTGGCCTCACCGCACGCCCCCACGTAGACTCGAAATTCGGGGCCAAATGTCGGGGCCGAGCGACGGCGGTCGGTCGAATCATCGGGGGAGCGAGGACATGGGGAGCGAACGAGGGGACGAGCCGTTCCCGCCCGCCCCAGCGCCCGATTCCTCGGCGACGTCGCCGTCCGACGAGCGAGGCCTGACCGACTCGCTCGTCGAACCTTCCGTCACCGAAGCCCGCCGTGCCGAACCGGCGGACGAGATCGGCTTCGAACCGGTCCTGCCACCTGATCGCTCCGTTCCGGCGACCGGCGAGTCGACCATCAGCTGGTCGCGCCCTCGGCCGCTCGATCGGGCGCTGTCCCCACCGCTTCGTGCCGAATCGGACGAGAAGCCTTCGCGCGACGAACCGTCGCGTATCGAAGAAGATGCCTCGACCGAGATGCGCCGCGAACGCGGCTCGACCTCCGAACCGACTTCGGAGAGCTCCTCGCGTTCGTCGCTCCGGTCGGACGGCTCGCGCGATGCGGTCGAAGAGGGGCCGACCGTCATTTCGCGTTCGGTCGAGCCTCCCCCTTCGTCGATCGCGCCGCTCCCCGACGACCAGTCGTCGGCCGAGCATTTCGCCAAGCGGCTCGTCGGCACGTCCCTCGACCACTACCGACTGGACGAGTACATCGGCGGCGGCGGCATGGGAGCGGTCTTCCGCGCGCACGATTCGCTGCTCGGGCGGACCGTGGCGGTCAAGATCCTGTCCAAGGGGAGTCGCGATCAGGAACTGCTCCGTCGCTTCGTCAACGAGGCGCAGAGCGCCGCGAAGCTCGACCACGAGAACATCGCGCGCGTCTTCTTCGTCGGACAGGACCAGGGGCTCAACTACATCGTCTTCGAGTACATCGAAGGGCGAAACGTCCGGCAGCTGATCGCCGACGAGGGAGTCCTGTCGCTGAGTCTGGCGATCCGCTACATGTGCCAGCTCGCGTGAGCGCTCGAGCATGCGGCGGCTCGTCAGGTCATTCATCGGGACATCAAGCCGTCGAACGTCGTGATCACTCCCGACCACCGGGCGAAGCTGGTCGACATGGGGCTCGCCCGCATGCACCGGCTCGACCGGAATCAGGCCGAGCTGACCGCCAGCGACATGACCCTCGGCACCTTCGACTACATCTCGCCCGAACAGGCTCACGATCCGCGAGCTGCCGACACGCGAAGCGACCTGTACTCGCTCGGATGCACCTTCTACTTCATGCTGACGGGCGAGCCGCCCTATCCGGACGGCACGATGCTGCAGAAGGTCCTCGCGCATCGCGAGGCCCCTCGCCCCGATCCGCACGATATCCGTCCCGACGTCCCCGTCTCGATCGTCCGGATCATCCAGAAGCTGACCGCGGCCGACGTACAACGACGCTATCAGACGCCGAACGAGCTGCTCGCCGAACTGCTCCTGGCAGCGGCGGAACTGAAGATCGACGTCGGCCTGAACGAGTCGTACATCATCGAAGCGTCGGTCGATCGGCGCGACTGGTTCGATCGTCTCGTTCCCTGGGCGGCGGTTGCGGTGCTGCTGGTCGGGACGCTGCTGGCGATCGAGTGGGCCCTTCCCGAGTCGACCGACTATGCGGAGCCGGACCCGAGCTATCGGCAGGTCGAGACGTCGACCGCGAGGCCGATCGTTCCCGGTGAGTCAGGAAGCGCCGGCGCTGCGAGCGGAGTCGAGGGAGGGTCGATCGCCGGCGCCGGAACGGCGTCTTCGGGCGCCGCCGGCTCCGCTCCGACCGGCGGGACGCTCCCGATGCCGATCCCTTCGGCCGATCGGACGAAGGGAGCCGACTCGCCGATGGTCCTTCCGATCACGACGTTGGTCGTCGGCGAGACGACGATGCCGGCGACGCCGGGGCTGTCGCCGATCGCCACGCTCGAAGGGGCAGTCGAGCGGGCTCGGCGCGAGACGTCGATCCGCGAGATCCAGTTGGCGTTCGACGGAACGCGTGACGTTCGGCCGTTGGTGCTCCCTCCGCGAGGCCTGCGGATCATCGCGGCCTCGGGGCGTCGTCCTGCGCTCCGCTTCCGCGCCTCGCAAGTCGAACCGGGAGGTTGCGCCGTCGTCATCGCCGGCGACGAGTTCGCGATCCGCGGAGTCGATCTCGAGCTGCAGCTCGACGGGCCGGCGAATCGCGAGCCCCCTTCCCTGTTCCGCATCGAACAGACCTACACCGGTCGAACCTGGACCGAGATTCCGATCCAGGAGTTCGAGTTCGCCGAAGGGAAGTTCACCGTCCTCGCGACCGGCGCTACAAGTCCGACGACCAACGGTTCGGCCGTCGGCGCCGCGCCGTCGAGCGCCGCCGCGGCGACCGGCCGGACCAACGCGACCGAGACCGGGACGACGATGCCCAACGGCTCCGGTTCTCTCGCCCCGATCGTCGCGTCTCTTCCTTCCGGCCCCGCCGCTTCGCTGATCGAGATTCGGCGCCCCGAGACCTTCTTCCTGAAGCTCGACAACGTCGACGTCGTGCAGTACCCGCGGATCACCGTCAGTCGCTCGCTGATCCGCGGCCGACTGCATCTGCTGCGTGCGCTGCCGGGAACGCCGTTCGGGCTGCAGTGTCAGCAGAGTGCGTTCGCGTCGAGCGAAACCGCCTTGCTCTTGGGAGGCATCCGGGGTGACGCATTGCTGCCTGACGAGTTGCTGCGGACCGACGTCGAGCTCCGGCAGGTCACGCTGCTGGGCGGAGGGCTGATCGATCTGCGCGCCGACGAATCGACTCCCGCACCACTGCTGCTGCATCTGGCGACCGATCGCTGCTGGTTCGTTCCGACGACCGGAACGGTCCTGGTCAGGCACCGCTTGCTGACCACGGTCGACGACGATCATCTGGCTTGGGACGGGGCCGGCAATCTGGTCACCGGTCGTCCGCTGTTGTGGCAGCGCGAGATCGGCATGCAACCCGATCGGATGGTCGAGCCGGGGGCGAGCCTCTTCGCCACGTCGCTGGCGTCGCTCGAACGCCCGCAACTGCTCGACGAACCTCCGGCGGCGCTTCGACCGTTCCTGAGCGGAAGCACCGGTTGGGAGCGATTCGAAGGGAGTGATCTCGCGACGGCGGCCGGGCAACTGCCGACCGGAGTACCGCGGCGAGCCGGAGTGCTCGCGGACGATCTCCCTCGCCCCGCCGCGATGCGCTGAGCCGTTCGTTCAGCGCGATGCCGCTCGGCCGGTCCCCGTCAGCGCATAGACGGCGAACGTCCCGAGCCAGTGGTCCCCTTCGTAGTGACCGCTGAAGACGTAGTCGAGCCCCTTGGTCAGATGCGCCTCGCCGAGACGTCGCGCGATCGCACGCCGCGCATCTCCTTCCGGAAGCCCGCTCGCGATGCCGTCCAGACACCAGGCGCGCGACAGATCGAGTCCCGCCAGATGCACGATCTTGCCGTCGGTCACGTCGCTGACGTCGACCGGAGTCAGCATCGGGCCGGGATCGGATTCCCATTCGATCGGCAGGAATCGATCGAGCCATGCCGCGAACTCTTCCGGCGCGAGCACGCGGCGCATCAGATCGGCTTCGCAGAGTCCCGGCGACAGGAAGTCTTCGCCCGACGGTTCGTACCGATCGGGATAGTCTCGATCGCTTCCGAAGTAGTCGCGTGCCCGAGCGACGATCGTCCGCTCCAGCTCGTCGCGACCGACGATGCGTGCGTAATCCAGAATCTCGCCGAGGGCAAAGGCGGTATTCGGATGGACGCCGGTCCGGATCGGATACTGCAGCTTCGGCAGGTACTCGAGCGTGCGCGCAACCAACAACTCCTCCAGCGGTTCGCAAGCCAGCCGCCAACGCTTCGCATCGGGATCGTCCCAGACGTGCAGCTCGGCGACCAACCGCAGGAACCATGCCCAGCCGTACATCCGCTCGAAACTCCGATTCTCCGGGGTCTCGAAGAACGCTCGCTCGCGCTGCAGATTTTCGAGCGTCAGATGCCGCTCGAGCGCCTGGCGCATCGCCCGTGCATCGGGATGATCCGGCTGCTCGACGAGCAACCGGACCAACACCCAATGTCCGTGGACCGAGCTGTGCCAATCGAAGTTGCCGTAGAAGGCCGGATACAGCTCCTTCGGCGAGAGGACATCCTGAGGTCCGGCCAAGACGTTCGACGGCTTGTTCGGGTACTCGCGGTCGATGCCCGACAGCACGAGCGCCGCGAAGCGACCGATCGTCTCGCCGTCGAGCCCTCGGCCCAGACGCTCGTCGCCTGATGCCCCGGTCCCCTGGCTGTCGTCACTCGCCGACATCGCCGAGGTCGATCGGACCACGAGACCGTTCTCGACGGCAGCCTCGCTCGGCGAATCGGCTCGCCCACCGTCGCCGCATCCGAACATCGCCGCTCCGATCATCGATGCCGTCAGCAGTCGACGACCGTGCGCAGCGAACGAACGTCCTGCGTCTTGCCTCGGGAACCGTTCGGACGCCACAAGCGAGCCTCGCGAAGCAACGGAAAGAAGAACCGGGTTCGGCGGCCGTCGTCGGCGGCCGAACCCGGAAAAGAATGCTGATCGATCGAACGGACGACCCGACGTCAGCTCGCCGCAACTCGCTTCGACTCCGCGCCCTGCGGATGTCTCCAACAAGCGCGTCGGCGCTGCGCCGACGATCAGTTCTCGTCGGTGCCGAGGAGCTTTTCCTCGGCCTGATCGGCCTGCCAGGCGACCGCCGTGATCACCTTGTTGACGTCGAGCAGCGTCATCGTGTCGGCGAGCTGATTGGCGACGACGCGCACCATGTCCCCCGACGACGTCTTTTCGACCGCGAACGCCCCATGCACCAACTGCGAGTTGAACTGCAACAGGAGCATCGCGTTCTCGGGAGTCGCGGGGCCGCAGGTCGAACGGAAGTTGACGAGCGGATGACCGGCCGGGTCCTTCGCGCGCAAGGCGATTTCGACCTTCTGACGCCGGAGCGAGCTGATCGGCACCGTGACGGTCCAGACATCACCCTGCTCGTCGACCGTCCAGTTCGCCGAGCGGATGACGTTGCGGACAAGCTCCTTGGGATCGGCCGGAGCCGCCGGGGGAGCGGCTGCCGCCAGTCCGGCCGCGCCGACACCTGCCGCGACCGGAGCGACTCCGGCAGCCGCCCCTTGCGGAGCGACTCGCTGGAGCGAACCGAACGCCTGATTGATCATCGCCGGCATCATCATG